>CAZHDU010000018.1:0-14634 GCA_964531535.1 uncultured Candidatus Saccharibacteria bacterium | reverse complement strand
TCCCAGAGCTTGTAGATTTTGCTTTCTGTATTTTTGGCGTCATAGGGCTTCAGCAGTTTTTCATCCATACCCTTATAATATCATATTTACCTCTGTTTTGGCGAGAGCGGGGAAAACTATTCTAGCCTTAAATTTCCGACAGCTTTTATGTTTTCTGGGTTAATTTTTTTGCAAGTTTTTGCTCGTTTTAAATAGTTCAAATATCCGGCTATGCCGATCATGACTGAATTGTCGCGTGAGAGTTCAAAAGTCGGCAACATTAGCTCTGTTTTTTTCTCAGCTAAATCTTTTTTGACTAATTTTTTGAGTTCTCTTTGTAAGTGCTTGTTGGCGGCGACTCCACCACCCAAGACCAAGGTCTTGACTCCAAATTTTTCAATGGCTTTTTTAGTTTTATGAGTCAGGCATTCGATGGCCGCGTTTTCAAACTCGAGAGCTATTTCGGATTTGATCTTGTTGTCTATTTTTTGACCCGATTTTTCAAGATCACGAATTAAATATAAGACAGAAGTTTTTAATCCGGAATATGAAAAATTAAAATCCTTGCCGTATATCATCGGGCGAGGTAGGGAAAATGAAGCTAAGTTTTTAGGGGACTCCGCAGAACGACGGTTCGAGGATTGAGTAAATTTTTCAGCAGAAAAATTACGACCCCTAAAAACTTTAGCATCATTTTTCCGTTCTTCTTCAGCTAGGCGAGAAATGTGTGGTCCGCCGGGATAGGGTAGGCCGAGCATCCGAGCCACCTTGTCGAAAGCTTCACCGACGGCATCGTCGAGAGTCTCTCCGATGATTTTGTATTCCATCCAATCTTTCATCAAGATGAGCTCGGTGTGGCCACCAGAGACGAGCATGGCCAAGACTGGAGTCTTCGGTTTTTTGATTTTAAATTGTCCTTTGTTTTTTCCAAAGAAAGATAATAGGTGGCCTTCCATGTGGTTGACTGGTTCCACAGGCACGCCCCATCTTTTCGAGAGTTCTTTGGCGAAAGTGATTCCGGTCCAGAGTGAAGGTTCGAGCCCTGGGCCATAGGTGACAGTGATCAAGTCGACTGGTTTTTTCTTGCCGGTCAATTCAAAATTTTCGTTTACGAGTTTGTTTAATTTAGCTAGCTTCAGGGTTTCCGCTAGGAGGATGGGTAGGTTTTTTATGTGCTCTCGCTTGGCTAACATGGGGAAGACGCCACCATAGGCTTCGTGGACGGTCTGGGAGGCCAGCTTGTCGGCGAGCACCTTAAAATCGGCGCTGTTTACACCGCCCTTGGCCTCAAATATAGTTATCCCTGTGTCGTCACAAGAGGTTTCGATGCTTAAAATTCGCATGGTGCGCGATACAGGATTCGAACCTGTGGCCTACCCCACGTCAAGGGGTCGCTCTACCAACTGAGCTAACCGCGCAACTGTTGAAATATCTAAGAAGAAATGTCTTTTATAAAGCACCCATAATTTTCTGCTGAAAATTTGCTTGTGTCCGCGCCGTCGCGCTACCAGAGCTTTCTAAAAAACATTTCTTCCTGATATTACATCTTTTTCTCGATTCTTTCAAGAGCCAAGATAAAGGCGCCCATGCGGAGGTGGGTTTTGTTTTCCATGGCCCGAGAGAAGACTTCATTCGAAGCCAAGTCGAGCATGGATTTTAATTTTTCCAAAACCACGGCTTCGCTCCAGTGTTCACCCTTTAAATTTTGTTCCCATTCAAAACAAGACACAGTCACTCCGCCGGAATTGGCCAAAACATCGGGGATGACTTGGATTCCTTTTTGAAACAAGACTTCGTCGGCTTCCGGGGTGACGGGGCCATTGGCGAGTTCGAGGACGGTGGTGGCCTCTATGCCGTTTACATTTTTTTCAGTGATGACGTTTTCAAAAGCCGCTGGGATGAGTAGGTCGCAAGGAGTGGCCAAGAGTTCTTCGTTGGTAATTTCACGACTGCCAGGAAAACCTGCTAGGGTTCCGGTAATTTTTTTGTATTCGAGAAGTTTGCTGATGTCGAGACCGTTTTCGTCATAGATGCCTCCTTTGGAATCTGAGATGGCAATAACTTTATGGCCATTTTTCATAAAGATTTCAGCGGCGTTGCTACCGACATTACCAAAACCTTGGACGACAACAGTGCATTTTTCTGGCAATCCCAATTTTTGGCGAAGAGCATCAAAGACATAAAATCCACCGAGACCAGTGGCCACACCTCGGCCTTCAGATCCACCTTTGTCGACAGGTTTTCCTGTAAAAGTCGCTCCGGTTTTTTCGCCGGTCAATTTCATAAATTCATCATTCATCCAAGTCATGATTTCCGGAGTAGTGTTTACATCGGGAGCGGGGACATCTTTTTCTGGTCCCAATATTTCTGAAAGTCCACGAACCCACCCCCGCGACAATTTTTCGAGTTCAGTCTTGGATAATTTTTTCGGATCGACGGTGATGCCACCCTTGCCTCCACCCATCGGTATGCCGGCGATAGCACATTTGATAGACATCCAAAAAGCCAAAGCTTTGACTTCGTTGATCTCGGTATCTTGGTGGTAGCGGATTCCGCCTTTATATGGGCCGAGAGCGTTGTTGTATTCCACTCGGTAGCCTTCAAATATTTCCACGCGTCCATCATCCATCGTGACCGGGATAGATATCTTGATGTCGCGGTTTGGATGGCGCAATCTTTCGACAAAACTCGGATTAAAATTTTTAATTTTGGCCACCTTGTCTAGCTGGGCCATCGCGTTTTCAAATGGGTTGTGCATAATGTTTTAATTATTTCTAATCTAGATATTTTACTACTATCAAAATGAATTGACTATGAAGATAGTTTTTCCAGGATTTCGAGCTCTTCTTTGGTGTTGGCCCCGAGGGCTTCGTGGGGATCGATCTCTACTGTCTCGATTTTTTCGCCTTCTTCAAAAGCGATGTGAAAGAGGTCGGTCAGATAATATTCTTTTTGGGCGTTTTCGTTTTTTATCTTCTTTAAATTTTCCCAGAGCCAGTCTGACCGAAAAACATATGAGCCAGCGTTGACTTCGGTGATGGCGCGCTCTGCTTCGTTGGCGTCTTTGAATTCAGTGATGCCAAAGACTTGCTCGCCTTGGCGTTTGATTCGGCCGAAAGAATTGAAAGCGCTATACCAATCTGTAAAGTCGGGGACTTTGGTGGTGGCAAAAGTTATCGTCGCCCCGGTCGAGACGTGGCGATCGATTAGGTTTTTGATGGTGGTGTCGGTGATTAGGGGCATGTCGCCTTGGAGGATTAAAATATTTTTCGCGTCCTTGGCCACGCCCTCGGCACAGGCGATGGCGTGGCCAGTGCCCAACTGTTCTTCCTGCAAAGCATATTCGCAAGCATCGCCGAGCTCGGCTTTGACCATCTCAGCCATGTGGCCGACGACGAGCACCGGTTTTTCAGAGGAATATTTTTTGATAGTGGCCAAGATATGTTTGACCAGCCCCTGGCCGTGAAGCGGTATCAAAACTTTCGGTATGTCGCTACCGATTCGCTTGCCCTTGCCGGCGGCCAAGACCACGATTTTAATCTGATTTTTCATGTAAAAATGATTATACACTAAGGTCTCGCTTTTTCAATTTCTTTTAAAATGCGAGGAATTTCTTTAAAATCTTTTTCCAAAACTTCGCGCATGGATCCGTTGTAGAGGGCGGCCGCTGGGTGGTAGAGAGCGAAAAAATATTTGGTCGGAATTTTTGAAGAAGCCTGGGTCAGTAGTTTACCATGCGTCTCGCTGATTTGTTCGAGAGGGAAAAAGTCGTTCAAAGCGTGGCGTCCCAAGCAGATGATGAGTTTGGGTTCGATGATTTGCAATTCTTCGAGGAGCCAATCTCGGCAAGCTGATTTTTCTTTTGGTTTCGGGTCGCGATTGTTTGGTGGGCGATATTTGACTACGTTAGTGATATATATTTCTTCGCGCGAGAGGGAAATCGACTCGAGCATTTTGCTTAAAAATTTTCCAGCTGCGCCGATAAATGGCTTGCCAGTCTCGTCTTCTTTTTTACCTGGAGCTTCCCCGATAAAGACGATGTCGGCATCGGGATTGCCAAGCCCAAAGACGGGCTGGGTGGCTGTCTCCCGCAAGGCGCAAGTGCATTTCTGCCGCCATCTGTTATTTAATTCTTTTAACTTTTCAGCCTTGTCCATCTAGTTGATTGTATCAAATAAATTCAATTAATATTGTTGACAAAACTTAAAACATTATGTAATATATTTTTCAGACTCAGAAGTATCCGCACCTTCATTTTTTCAAAGGAAAGGAATATCGGCAATGCCGAAAGATACTGAGACGAAGGTTCCCGTTACTGTGGTTCACATGGGCGGGTGCGAAGAATGCCAAGCGGAGGACCCGAAGACGCGTCCCTCGCTTGCCAAGCCTCGTTTCGTGACTTACGAGACTTACGCCAGCAACTGGGATCTGGCTTTCGCCCCGCTCAAGGGCAAGTCCAACTGATCCCGCCCCGTTCCCGACGTTTGCTTCGTCGGGAACGGGGCCAAGTCGCTCTTTTAATTTTATAGTTTTAAACGGACCACAAATTGGTTCGTATATCGAGCCTTGTGGAACGGAAACGTGCCGCAAGGCTTTTTTTGTTGTGGACGGTCCTAGCGAATAAATATTATACGCTACGCGTTCAGAGTTTGTGTGGTCACAAATCACTAAGTATAATTTTTCTCCTTCGGCCAAGCTCAGGATCAAATTCTACGTAAGTGTTCGCGACCCCGGCTCGGCTATTTTTGTACTCAAAAATTAGGCCTGTGCCCTCACAAAAACGCAAAAAGACTGGAGCAGTCCAGTCTTTTCCTTTGCGCGTTTTTGTGACCCCACAGAGAATCGAACTCTGATTATCGGATTGAAAACCCGGTGTCCTAACCGTTAGACGATGGGGCCAGAATCTATCGAACAGAAATATCATAACATTTTTATAAAAAATTGCAAAAGGTGAATTGGGGGCTTGTTTTCTTATTTAAATTAAAAGCAGAACGCGCGCCTGGTCTCTGATGAGACTCGGCGCGCGTTTGGTCGGGTTACGATCCGACCTGATTTTCGGGATTGACCCGCTTGGTTTCTTCCACCCTGTAATGAATGAACTCATCCAAGCTCATTCCCCAGCCGCTCCGACGTCCAGACATCACCTCTTTCCGAATTTTCTTACTCGGAAAAATGTATACGACGATGGCGCGCCTGAGAGCGACGGTGTGGGCCTGGGGGGCATGGTTGAATGCCTTCCGGGCCTCGTTGTCGGTGAGGGTGATCGCGCGCTGGCAGATGGCCACTCCGATGTCTTCGACGAAGGTGAGCATGGCGAAGCAGACCTGCCTCGTCTCTTTATCCAATTCGAAGTTTCTCATCTCGGTCGGCGTCAAGCCCGGTGTGAGCGCTTCCACCAACTGTCGGAGCTCATCGATGGTGCGCCGGCCATGTTTCGGGACCACGAACACCCGCACGAGGTGATCGTATGGATCGCTTGGATCACGAGTGTGGTGTGAGATCCCCTCGTAGGATCCGGCCTGGCTGAAGAACTTGATGTCAGGGTTGGCCTTCAGCGAACTGATGACCTGGTGAAGCAGACTCATGTCGACTCCTATCTGTGAAGGAACGTAGTTTGTGTGATTTAACCTGGCGAGATGCCGGGATCTTTTTTCAAACTATCATAAGTACTACCGAGCGTCAATTTTGTAAAAATTTTTTTGTATTGGGTGAAATTGCAAAAAGAAAAGTCGGCCCTGTGGGGGCCGACTCGGACTCAGAGTCGCTTATCAGGCAAGCTCTGAGTAGATGTTGTTTTCGCTCTCTCGAGCGATTTCCTCCGCAAACTCACGGAGGCGGGGAAAGGCCCTGATCGCCGTCAGGAGAACCAGAGCTTCATCCGCCTTCTCGGGAAGGCCCGAGAAGGAGAGGGTGACCCCAAGTTCCTCAAAGAATACTGCTCCACCGAAGTGGAAGAGCTCTTCGTTTCGACTCTCCCGGCTGGTTTTGTGGCCGGGGTTCATCTGAAGGCGAATAGTCTTTTCGACTGAGAGATTTCGGTATTTCGTTTCCTTGTCTCTCGGGATGTCGCCGAACTGCTTGAGCACCAGGAGCTCATCGCTCGCTGGCTTGAAGATGGTGAAGAATCCGCCGAAGCGGATCTCACCCTTTGCCTCGAGGTATTTGAGAACCCGAGGCAATTCTTCTGTGAGTGCCTTGAGGAGAAGTTCCTCCATTCCAATTCCTTTCTTTTGAACAGTCGGTCTTCCTTATAACATAAATATGGGCCTATTGTCAAGCGTAAATTGACTTGCGGGGTTTAGGATGATAGGTTTGTTTGGGGTTGGTTTTGGTTCTTTTTTTGGAAGGAGATTCGTTGCCTATACTAATAGTTAGTGGTCGAGGAGAAAAAGGGGCACCGGAATGTTTCCACGATAAGACTGTGCGTATCTATCTAGGGTTTGATGTCTTTAACCCTCAGGGTAGCTGGCGCGAGTCCATCATGGAACACGCGAAAAGTGCCACCCGTGTCTATATAGACATCGGGCATGGAAAGCACGAAGGCGTCGAGGATTTCACTTCGAGAGTGCGAGAAGTGTGTCGCAACACTCACATCGTCGCCGAGCATGCAGACGCCGAGTATGCTGAGGCTGTGCGTCTTGGCTCGGGGGTTCGTCACGTGCTGTGGCTAGAAGTAATGGGGAAAATCTTGGACAAGATGCGGTAAAAAGTAGGGGAACTTTTCAAATCCCCACATCCGTCGCCGGCAGGGTCTCCACCCTCCGGCGATTTCGTTTTTTATTTTATATTAAAAGTGTGCTAGATTTTAAAGTATGGAGATGTGGCTGAGATGGGTTAGATATAAACTGCTTTATATCTAACCGGCATTAAAAATGCCGACCACGATGATACATTATCGCGTAAGCGAGCTCCATATGAACAAAGTGAATATTATGGAGATGTGGCTGAGTGGTTGAAGGCACCGGTTTCGAAAACCGGCATCCGCGAAAGTGGATCGTGAGTTCAAATCTCACCATCTCCGCAATTTTACCGGGTATGTATCGCCAGATATATATCTTCCAAAGCTCGGACGGCGTCACCGACGGCTATGTTGTTTTGGTGATATAAAATATTGGTGCAGTCTCCAGCGGCCCAGATACCTGGGGTCTCGGTGCGTTGAGTGAGGGGATCGATCTTGATCAAATTTGCTTCGTTTAGGGCCACAATATTTTTTACAAAATTTGTATTTGGAATTTGTCCGATTTCTACGAAAATTCCAGTCACTTTCAATTCTTTTTCTTCGCCAGTAGCTCGGTTTTTATAGACCAAGCCTTCGACAAATTTTTCACCGCGAACCTCGATGGTCTCGACGTTGGTGATGGCGGTCATCTTTCCATTTTTTAAAACTTTTTCGACAGTGATTTCGTCAGCCTTATCAAAAGTCTCACTGCGGTGGAGCAAGGTCACCGATTTACAATAAGCTAGAAGTTGGGCTGCTGATTCAAAGCCAGCATTACCTCCACCGATGACCACTACATCTTGATCGGCAAACAAAGGTCCATCGCAAGAAGCGCAGTAGGTGAGGCCACGGTGTTCGAGTCGGTCAGCATCTTTGGCTTCGAGTTTTCTTCGGCCACTACCGCTCGCGATGAGCACGGTCTTGGTGACAAATTCGGTTCCAGATTCAGTCTTGATGACAAAGCCATCATCTTTTTTTTCTACCGAAACCACTTTTTCTCCTTCTTTGACTTCGAGAGTGGAGTCTGGATTTTGTTCGCTTTTGGCGTTGGCGGCTACATGTTTTTTGAAACTCTCGGCCAAGTCGTTGCCGGAAATAGCTGGAGTTCCGATCCAGTTGAAAATTAATTCAGAGACGATACTTTGCCCGCCCCATTCTGGGACGATGAGTAAAGTCTTTAATCTTTTGCGAGCAGCATAAACGGCTCCACCTGTGCCCGCCGGCCCACCACCGATAATTATTAAATCGTAAATCATTTGTATATTATAGCACAGGAAAAATTCACCGGGTCATGATTTTTTCATCCCTGCGCCCTTCCCAGATTACTGGGTGGGACCCTCGGGAAGTGAAAAAATCATGACCCGCTTCTTTTTCCTATTTCTTCCTTCGCAAAAATGCTGGAACAGCGCTCCAGTCGTCGCCATCATCATCGATGATATCTTCGACATCAATTTTCTTTTCTATTCTCTTTGGAAAAGTGTCGTTTAAAATACTTGGTGCTGGACTTGGAGTGACTGGAGTTTGGATTGGGGCTTGGATGGTGTTGTGAATTTCTTTTTTGATATTGGCTGGAGTTTCGTCTTTGACTAGAGTTTGACTGCCAGGTGTTGCAGAGAACAAAGTCTTGCGAGGCATGTCGGCTGGGAAGCTGGTAGCGATGACGGTGACTTTGATTTCACCTTTTTTCAAACGCTCATCGCGGATAGTACCAAAGATAACCTTGGCATCCTTGTCGATAGATTCAGTGATGATTTTCGCAGCTTCTTGAATTTCGTGGATAGTCAAATCTTCACCACCAGAGATAGCAAAGAGAACTCCTTTCGCTCCGTGGATAGAGACTTCGAGTAGTGGGGAATTGATAGCGGCGATAGCTGCGTTTTCAGCTCGTTTTTCACCAGAAGCGATACCGATACCCATCAAAGCTGAACCAGCATCAGACATGACCGCCTTGATGTCGGCAAAGTCGACGTTGATGATACCTGGAGTAGTGATAAGGTCAGAAATTCCTTCGACAGCTTGGCGCAAGACGTTGTCGCAACTAGCGAAAGCATCTTTGAAATTGGTGTTTTTATCAGCCAATTGGAGTAGTTTGTCGTTTGGGATGACGATGATGGCATCGACTTCCTTGGCTAAATCCTCGATTCCTTTTTCAGCCAATTTCATGCGGTGATTTCCTTCAAAGAAAAATGGCTTGGTGGTGACAGCGACGGTGAGGATGCCTTGTTCTTTGGCAGCGCGAGCTACGATCGGTGCGGCGCCAGTGCCTGTGCCTCCACCCATTCCGCAAGCGATAAAGATCATGTCAGCACCTTTGATGACATCTTGAATTTCAGATTTAGTTTCTTCGGCAGCCTTGCGTCCTGTTTCTGGATTCATTCCCGCGCCGAGACCTTTAGTTAAATTTTTTCCGATGTGAATTTTCTTTTCTGCCAAAGAGTGATGCAAGTCTTGCGTATCAGTGTTCATGCTGATGAAAGTCACTCCCTTTACTTTAGAGTTGATCATGTGGTTGACCGCGTTTTTTCCAGAGCCACCGATACCGATAACCATGATTCGTGCGAAGGTCTCTATTTCTTGATTGATTTTTGGCATATTTTTTGGTTTTTCCTGTCGGGACAGGATGAAATTAATATTTGGCTTATATGAAAACATACTATCACTGCGGCAGAAAAAAGCAAACTTGAGAAAATTTTGTATTTTCCGACCCTCTCTGGCTATATAATCGAACTTGTGTTGTATTATGGCATCAGCTGTTTGATGCTTGATTTTAATGCGTTTTTTAGGTCCTTGAATAGGTTGCCGAGAGGTCCATCTGTGCCACTTTCGGCATCCTTTGGAGAGGTGAGTAGACCGATGGCTGTGAACCAAGCCGAATCGCGAAGTTTGGTTTTAGAATTATTAAACATCTCGGTGGTGGCGATACCGGCTGGCAATTTCAAGACTGACTTGGATAAATCTTCGAGACCTTTGACATTGGCTCCACCACCGACAAAGACGATACCGGCTGGCAAGAGTCCACTTCTTTTTATTTTCTTTAAATGATTGTCGATGAGTTCAAAAATATCTGACAAGCGAGCTTCGATGATTTCGGCTAGCTTGCGATTGGAAATACTTTCTTCGACGACACCTTGTTTTAAATGTTCAGCCATTTCGAGTGGAATTTTTAGACCGAGAGCGATGTCGTTGGTGATATCTGATGAGCCAATTGAGAAAGTATGATTGGAAATTAAAATTCCATTTTCAAAAACTGTGAGCGAAGTGGTCTGGTCACCGATGGAGACGAGAGCCACGCCGACTATTTTTTGTTTTTCCGACAAGACGATGTTGCTGAGTGCTATCGGAGCGGGTATGACATCGATAGTCCTGATGCCAGCTTCGGCGATGACTTCGAGTAGGTCTTCCAGATGTTGAATTGAGTAGGTCAAGAACATGGCTTTGGCTTCGAGCTTGGTGCCGTGCATGCCTTCGAGGCGCCCGAGGACGTCTTTGCCGTCTAGTTTGAAAGAGCTAGGAAATACCTGGATAATTTTGCGATTGCCGAGGTTAAGATTTTCTTCGCAGTCTTCGAGAACTTTGGCCACGTCGAGACCGGTGACCTCGCCATCGGCTTTGGAGACGACGACCATCCCAGAACTGGTGCTACCGCGGAGAGTGGTGCCACTGATAGCTACAAAAGCTCGGCGAATTTTTACGCCAGAAGTTTTTTCAGCAAAGGCTACGGCGGTTTTTAGAGATTCGATGACTTCGTCTTGATTGACGACATAGCCATGGCGCATGCCTTGAGTCTCGCATTCACCAACGCCGATAATCTTGGGATATTTTTCTCCCTTTTCAAACTCTCCGACCACGACTCGAGTCGTCTTTGAGCCGATGTCTATGCCCACCGAAATATTTCTAACCATCAGTACTAAAATTAACTTTTAATACTTTCTATTGTACCACACTATTTTTAAAATTTAGTACTGGATAAATATTTTTTCTCCAGTTGTTCCATTTTTTTGCCGTGATCGAGTCCTTTCAGGTGGAGGAGTCCGTGAATAATCAAAAAGACTAGCCACTCGTCAAATGTTTTATTGAGGAGTTTGGCTTCTTTTTTTATGATTGGTTTACACAAAACCAATTCGCCGGCTTGGTCGCTAAACGCAAAAGACAAGACGTTGGTCGGCTTGTCTTTTTGGCGATATTGTTTGTTGATTTCTTGAGAGCGAGCTTCATCAGCAAAGCCAACCGAAAGAGAGTATTCTTTACCGAGAATGTCTGTCTTCAACTTTTCTATGATGCTTGCGAGACGCATAGACTACTTGGTCTTGGTGACCATCTTGCCGAGCTTCTTTAGGTGTTCTACTTCTTTTCGGCGAGCCATTCTCTTCAAAGTACTCTTTTTAACCTTTAGTTTAGATTCTTTGCGTTCATTGTAGCGCATACCCTTGACCTTACGGATGATTCCGGATTCTTGGATTTTGCGAGAAAAACGGCGCAAGACACTTGCGTTGTTTTCGTTTGGGTTCTTTTTGATTTCTATTAAAGTCTTTGCCATGTCTAATAGATTAGCATATAAATGGATTTTGGCAAGTATAGGCGCGGGTAAATTGACTTTTGGGGATAAAAAGATAATAATTTACAGATATGACACAAGACCAGGCTGGGAATTATATAACTAAAGAAAAAAGACAAGCCCTCGAAGCCGAGCTCAAGGATTTGCGCGGACCAAAAAGAAAAGAACTTCTAGATACCTTGCAATACGCAAAATCTCTGGGGGATTTATCTGAAAACGCCGAATACCATCAAGCTCGCGAAGAACAAGGCAAGCTCGAAGCTCGCATCGCCCAAGTTGAACAAATTTTGCAATCTTCTCAGACTGTCTCTCACAAGGGTGGAGACATCATCGAAGTCGGTTCGACTGTCATCGTCCAAAAAGAAGGAGGCAAGGGCGAGACTACATATATTATTGTCGGTTCAGAAGAAGCCGATATGGCCGCCGGGAAAATTTCTAATCGTTCTCCGATTGGGCTCGCTCTATACGGCAAGAAAAAAGGCGACACTGCAGAAATTACGACTCCAAAAGGTGTGGTCAATTACAAGATAATTAGTGTCAGCTAGTTTAATTTAAATATGTCTTCAATTGATGAAATTCGGGACGCACGCATAGCTAAAATAAAAATTCTCGAAGAGAAGGGAGTGAACCCATACCCAGCTCTATCAAAAAGGGAATTGACCTTGGCTGAAGCCGTGGCTTCGTTTGCGGATTTAGAAAAAAGCAAAGAAAAGAAATGGATTGCTGGCCGAATCATGTCGATTCGTGGCCAAGGAGCGATTATCTTTATCACTCTGTTTGATGGCACTGCCAATTTTCAAGGCTTGCTGAAAAAAGATATCATCGGCGAAGAAAAATTAGCTTTCTGGAACGAAGTCGTCGACATCGGAGACTTTGTCGAAGTCGAGGGTTCATTTTTCACCACCAACCGTGGCGAAAAAACTTTGGAAGCGACCGATTGGCGGATGCTCTCAAAGAGTTTGCGACCATTACCAGAAAAATGGCACGGACTTGTAGACATCGAAGAACGTTTTCGCAAGCGATATCTCGACATATTAATGAATCCCGAAATTCGTGAACTTTTTGAAAAGAAATCTAAATTTTGGGACGTGACTCGTGAATTCATGAAGCGGAAAGGTTTTTTGGAAGTCGAGACTCCGACCATCGAGACCACTACTGGCGGGGCAGAAGCTACACCATTTAAAACTCATCACAACGATTATGACCTAGATGTGTATCTGCGCATATCCATCGGCGAGCTTTGGCAAAAGAGACTTATGGCTGCTGGTTTTCCAAAAACTTTTGAAATTGGTCGCGCCTATCGAAACGAAGGCACCAGTCCAGAACACGCTCAAGAATTTACCAACATGGAATTTTATTGGGGATATGCCAACTACAATGATGGCATGGAGCTCGTCCGCGAGATGTATATCGAGATCGCTCAAAAAGTATTCGGCACTACAAAATTTACAGCCAAGGGTTACACTTTTGATTTAGCTGATGAGTGGAAGAAAGTCGATTACGCGGAAGAGATCAAGAGTCAAGCCGGCATCGACATATATACTGCGACTGAAAAAGAAATGGAGGCTAAGCTCCAAGAGCTTGGCGTGAAATATGATGGCAACAACAAAGAAAGATTGATGGACACTCTCTGGAAATTTTGCCGAAAAAATATCGCCGGTCCAGCTTTCCTAATCAATCATCCAAAATTGGTGGCGCCACTAGCCAAGAGTAACGATGATAAAAGAACTGTTCAGCGATTTCAACCAATCTTTGCTGGTAGTGAAGTCGGCAACGGTTATTCAGAATTAAATGATCCGATTGATCAGAACGAAAGATTTGAAGTCCAACAAAAGTTAATCGACAAAGGCGACACCGAGGCCATGATGCCCGACCATGAATTCGTCGAGATGCTCGAACACGGCATGCCTCCGACCTGTGGATTCGGATTCGGTGAGAGAATGTTTGCCATACTAGCCGACAAACCCCTCCGCGAACTCCAAATGTTCCCACTGATGAAGCCGAAAAGCGAATAGTTTTGAAAAGTGTTAAAGCCCCCGGAGGCAAGACCTCCGGGGGCTTTCTCGATGGGCCGATCATGTAGTCGGCCTTTGTGTCAGAACTATGAACAAGATATCCGTTCTGTAGATGGCGATGAGATCTTTTTCGTCGCCGTCTTCAATCTCGAGGATTCTTTGCCCAGGGTCCGGGCGCGTTACTTTTTTGCCCAAGAGCAACCGCATCGAGGAGATGCAGATGCGATCCATCCGGTAATTGTAGATTACAATTCGCACTGTTTCTCCTTTGGTGTGTGTGCTTGTCCAATTAAAAAGATAACATATAAATTTTCCTCTTCAAAGAAATAAAACAATTAAGCCCCGATTGCGCGGAGCGCTCGGGGCTTTGGATTAGTTAGACACTTTCGTGTCCTGGCTCGCGTCGTGGGGTGGTGCCCCACGACGCGAGCTCAGTCTGTCTTGCTGAAGCTGATCGCAATCCCGGCATTGAGCACTCCTCGTGCAATTGCCGTCATCGCAGTTTGCTTGTCCGTGGTGTACACATAGACGTCTTGGTGAGAAGTGTTGTCTCTCACCGAGAGGAGAATTGTGTTGTGGTTGTCGCCGGTGAACTTGATCCGACGGCGTCCACTAACAGACGGCAAGCCAGCTTTGATAATTCCGGGCGTGATTTTGGTGACTTCACGAACGGAATTTGCAACATCACAGGCTAGTGCGGCCAATGGAACGAGGGTCGTGTGGTTACCTGTGTACTTACCACCCGACCTTGAATCTTTTGACATAATGTCACCTCTAAATTTATTATATTATATATTGTATAAAAGTCAATAGCGGGGAATTTCGTATAAAAAAAGAGAGAGCTCGCAAACCACTAGGGTTGCGAGCTCTTGATGATGATTCCTACCGCGATTGCGGTTGGAGCGGCGACCCAGGTTCCTTAGGCGGAGGTATGGGGTGGATGGGACCTAGGTGTACCCAGGTCGCCGCATTTAGAATATAGCATACTCTATATTTTTTGTCAAATTTTGTTTATTGTGGATATAGGCAAGTCTGTATAAAAAAAGCGATAGCCCCGATTGCGCGGGGCGATCGGGGCTTTTGGTTTTGCGCCTTGGGGTTTGGTCCCTTGGCGCGATGGTTTTCATTGGTAACTGGGAAAGAATGCGATCATCAGTCCCAGATACAGAAGGATGAGCCCGAAGATTCGGAAGCCAGTCGGCCTCCGGATCATCCAGAGCTCGACGTGGGTCAGGTTTTCGGGTTCGTGGGTGTGCCTAGCGAGGTGAGTCGCCTGGTTGCCGTAGAACTCTCCCAGACTGATGGCGATAGCGCCGAAGAGAGACGTCGCGAACCGACCAGTCAGGACGTACGTTGTCGACCCGATG
>CAZHDU010000017.1:10296-15630 GCA_964531535.1 uncultured Candidatus Saccharibacteria bacterium | reverse complement strand
GGTATCTTCTCTGTAAAGCAAAGAGCTGCTCGTATGGCTCGCAATCCAAAGACTGGTGAGCAAGTCAAAGTAGCTGCAAAGAGAGTTCCAAAATTCCGACCTGCAAAAGGTTTGAAGGATATGGTTTCATAATTTTAATCTCGAGATTAAGTACAAAAAGCCCCCAGTGGGGCTTTTTGTTTTCTATATATATGTTATTTAATTAAAAATTTATTAAAACCGAGCTGATATTCAGGGATGCCAAAGGTCAGACCATATTCAGTAGCTTTTTTATACTCTTCTTCACTGGTGCGATTGATATTAAATACCTTATCTCTGAATATAATATAGTGAGTGGTTTCATTCTTAAAATCCGCGTACCAGCTACTTATATGTTCATGATCAATAGATCGGCTCAACAAATTGGCAACCTATTCAGCCTTATCCGCATCTATCTCTACTTTATGCAAAGTCCACTGATTAACCCAAGGAGTTTTGTGTTTGTCGGTAATGGGTTCAACTTTCGTAGAAATTATCTCCATGTAATCCAATGGGGTTTTATCTTCGAGACTCTCTTCTATAATTGTTCCATAAAATTTTTCCATACTTATTTTATATAACTAAATTAGTAATCCACAGGTACTTGATTTTTAATATGTATTTGATATTATATAGATATTCTTACGAAGAAGACCCTGGTGTGGCTCGTCCACATTGGGGGCTTTTTCTTTTTATCTAGATTCGAGTGCTCCTTTCTGATCAGAAATATAAGCTATCTTAACTCCTGTCCTTTTTAAAAGAACTGAACATTTTTTTGTTTCATATGGAGATATAACAAATCCCATCTTATCTTTAGAAATTAAAAACTTAACAAGTGGAGAAAAATCACCATCGCTAGAGACTAGAATAGCTTTGAAAAACCTATTCTCATATGCATCTTGCATGGTATTTACAACAATGTCAGCATCACAATTACCTTTAGCCTTTCCCTCGCTATCAAAGATTACCTCCTTAAAAATAAGGGTATAGCCGTATTCCTGTAAACGCGTATATAAATCGTTATATTTTGGAACAAATCCAATGAAAAGATAAGCTTGCCCTACTCCATATTTATCACTAAGCCAAACACGAAAACGTTTGTAATCAAATTTCCAGTTCAAGCTCTCTACACCATTGTGGAGATTCGCCCCATCTATGTATGCAAAATTATTTTTAGTTTTCACTCAATTGTTTTAAATAACTAATACTTCCTTATCACCGCCTTGAGGACGGCGATAACATTCAAACTATGCTCGGGATAGATTGGTTCATAATTTTTATTCGCTGGTTCGAGCCAGGCCTTGTCGCCCTTTCGGCGTAAATATTTCATCGTGTACTCACCATCGACTTCAGCAATCACTATCTGCCCATCTTTGCCGACACTAGTCTTCTCTACCAAAACCATGTCCCCTTTTTCGATATGAGCATCGATCATAGAATCACCATCGACTTCGAGCATATAAGTGATGGCCTTGTTGCCCACCAAGAGACTATCGAGACTGATGGTGTCCACCATCTCTTCTTCGACGGTTCGAGGTAGACCAGCGGTGACGAGACCAGCCATCTGAATTTCACCAAAGGATTCTGTCGGTATCAATCGGCCCAAGTGATCCTTGGCCACCAGTCCCGCCTCCAACATTTTTTCGACGACTTTGAAAACCGCATTTTTGGATTTGAAACCGAACAGCTTCATCATCTCGGCATAGGTCGGCATGCGCTTGTGGTCGCTGTAAAATGATTCGAGTTTAGCTTGGTGAGGATTATGCATAGACAGTCCTAATTATATCCTTTCGAAAGAATAAATTAAACATGCGTTGGCTGAAAGTCTTTTGAGTGTGGTATCGGACCTTTTGTAAAAGTAATTTATGAGCTCGAGCTTCTTTGGTATAAGCTTCGCCTTGTAGAATCTTTAGATCAATTTTCTTGTTGATCTTTTGGATCTCTCGCTCTAACATTTTTAAATATTGTGTGTGTGACATTTGTTTTGTCGCCATGGCCAATCAATAGTGGCATAAGCGAAAATTAATTTTATAAATGCCCCGACAGGCATGTATATAGTATAAGTGAACGAGCGTTCACCTGTCAACTACTACTCTGTGGATAACCCTAAAAACATTATCCTATAAAGCTAAAAATTATAACGAAACCTTTGGTCGATACTGTATTGCCTCCAAGATATGATTGGGTTTTACTTCGAGCGAATTTTCGAGATCGGCTATGGTGCGGGCTATTTTGATGACGCGGTGATAAGCACGCGCCGAAAGGCCCAGCCTTTCGGCGCTACTATCGAGCAAGTCTCTCACTTCTTTTTCCAGTTTTACAATATTCGATAAATCTTTTACATTCATCTCGCTGTTGGTATTTAATTCTCTTCCAAATTTTTTAAATCTTTCTTTCTGAATTTTTCGGGCCCGCGCCACCCGCTCTTTTATCTTTTCACTTTTTTCACCAGTCCCTTCCCCACCCAATTTTTTATAATCCACATCGCCGACCGAAACCCACAAATCTATCCGGTCCATAATCGGGCCAGACAATTTTCTTTTATACCGATCTAAATCTGACGGCTTGCAGATGCAAACTTTATTCTTGGAACCAGCATTACCACAAGGGCAAGGATTCATCGCCGCCACTAAAATAAAATTCGAAGGAAAAATAGCTGAACCCTTGGCCCGAGCGATGGAGACGATATTGTCTTCGAGTGGCTGACGCAAAGACTCAATCACCCGCTTTTCAAATTCTGGAAACTCATCCAAGAACAACACTCCACGATGAGCCAAAGTCACTTCACCAGGTTTCGGATAAGTCCCGCCACCGATGAGCGACACATATGAAGAAGTGTGATGCGGAGCTCGAAACGGCGGAAAGCAGACGAGCTCCCCTTGAGTGCCACCAGCCACCGAATGAATGC
The DNA here is from genome assembly GCA_964531535.1 of uncultured Candidatus Saccharibacteria bacterium. Classification (GTDB taxonomy): domain Bacteria; phylum Patescibacteriota; class Minisyncoccia; order Phycocordibacterales; family UBA9973; genus UBA9973. Next base: position 12,704 of record CAZHDU010000017.1, on the reverse strand, counting down.
CAGTAATTTCCAAAACTTCTTCCAACTCTAAATCTGGCAACAATCCAGAAAATACTCGGGCGAGCATGGTCTTGCCAGTCCCGGGTGGACCATACATGGCGATGTTGTGACCACCGGCAGCAGCAATCTCGAGTCCCCGCTTGGCTCCTTCTTGTCCACGGATATCAGAAAAGTCGCCGATGCTTCGCTCGCGTTTATAACTAATTTTTGTGGCTGGCTGGACCGGCAATTTCTTGATCGATTTACCAGGTTTGGTTTTTTCACCGAGCTCGTCTAGGTGCTCGACCACTTCTCGGAGATTGTTGGCTCCAAATATCTTGATTCCATCTACCAAGGCCGCTTCTTCAGCATTTTCGATAGGTAAATATATTTCTTCGAAGCCTTTACGCTTGGCCTCTTGCGCTAGAGGTAAAGCTCCGCGAATTCTATGCAATGTCCCATCTAGGCCGAGCTCGCCCAGGAAAATCTTCTTGGCCGAATTAAATTTTATCTCACCCGCGGCCAAGAGATAGCCGATGGCAATAGCTAAATCAAAAAACGGCCCCTCTTTCTTGAGGTCAGCCGGCGACAACGATACAATTATTTTTTGATTTTGAGCTTTTGGCGATTTATAACCAGAATTTTTTATCGCTCCATTCACCCGATCCTTGGATTCATCGACGGCTTTGTCTGGCAAGCCGACGACATTGAAAGCATGCAACCCTCTCGACAAATCTACCTCAATCGTCACAATAGCTCCCGAAAGTAGATTTACTTGGGATGAATGTACTTTGGATAGCGACATAGTGAGAAAGTTAGTCTTCTATATGTTCTTTGCAAGTTCGAGCGGCTGGGTTGGCTTCAATGCGAGCATTTTCAATGTCTTTCTTGCAGACGACACATCGGCCAAAAGATTCTTTGTTTATATCTTTCAAAGCTTTCAATACGTCATTTAAGCGTGACACCAAGACTTTTATCATCGAAGAACGAGCCTCAAAATCTTCAAAGCGGTCAGCCATGTCGTTTTGATCAGCCTCTGGAAGCTTTTGTTCCAAAGGAGTAGCGTCCCATTCCCCAGTAGTCGGGTCGAGTTTACCCATACCCTTTAGTTCTTCTACTAGAACGTCGCGTTCCTTCTCTAGTCTTTCTTTAATTTGTTTCTTGTCCAACATATTTATAAACACATCATAGCACACATCATTCTCGAGGGGTAAATAATCAAATTATTCGGACATTTTTAGATACAATAGTCAAATAAAATCACCCAAAAAGTTATCCACTTTTGGTTGACTTTTGGCCTATTTTTGGTAAGCTATATGTAGTCCCCAGAAACAGAAGCCCGGCACTAAATGACTGAATTCCGGCCCCGACAGTAACCATCGTGAGAAACCTTGCCATTTATGGCACCTACAGACCTTTATTGGTCGTCCTGTAGTTCTACCCTTGATAAATAAGGCTAGAATAGGAATTCTCTCGACATTTTGCCTGTTTTATAAAACCTAAAACTAAAATTTATAGCCAGATTTTGCCCGCTTCCCTATGTTTAGGGCTATTTTTGCTACCTACCCAAGCAGACGCTTCTGTCTTATCTTCTTTGCTAAACAACCAAGCTTTGGCTCAAACTGATGCCTTGAGTCCGTCCGGATACATCGACAACTCTCAAAACATGGTGCTTTTACAAAACAACGCCCCAGTCTTAGCTTTGAAAAATACTGATTCGACCCCAGATGTCACCATCAATATCGTAGCCGACAATGCCTTGGTGCCTGCTGCTACTCCAATGAGTGGCGAAGAAGAAATAAGTTACTCAGCTGACGAGACCAGTATCTATGTGGTCAAAAAAGGTGACACTTTCTCACAAATTGCCAAGATGTATGACGTCTCTGTCGACACCATCCTCTCAGTAAACGAAATAAAGAAAGGAGAATCGCCAAAAGAAGGTGATGTGCTCCTAATTTTGCCTTTTTCAGGTGTAGAACACACGGTAGCCAGCGGAGAAACCTTGCAAAATATAGCTAAAAAGTACCAAGTCGATGTAAATGACATTCTAGATGCCAATGACCTAGGCCCAGATACAAAGCTAGTAATTGGTGAAAAACTGATGATTCCTGGCGGAGACATGCTTGCTGAAGCTAAACCAAAAACTGTAAAAGTAGCAAGCAAGGGATCTGGTAGTACGGTTCCCCTCAAGGCTGGGTATTTCGTAAACCCAGTTCCTGGTGCCATCAAATCTCGCGGAGTAAAACCAGGTCACAAAGGAGTCGACCTCGCTGCACCAACTGGCACACCGATTCACGCTGGTGCTTCGGGTACAGTCTTGATTGCTCGTTATGGATACAATGGAGGATTTGGAAACTATGTCGTCTTACAACATCCAAATGGAATAAAGAGTCTCTATGCTCATATGTCTAAATTAAATACCACCCCAG
>CAZHDU010000017.1:0-10286 GCA_964531535.1 uncultured Candidatus Saccharibacteria bacterium | reverse complement strand
CCCCAGGAGTACAAGTTTCTCAGAGTGACATCATCGGTTATGTCGGATCTACTGGTCACTCTACTGGGCCTCACCTACACTTCGAGGTTATCGGAGCAAAAAATCCTTTCTAAATAAGGTTATTTTAAATAAAAAGAGGGGCGGTCGCCTGTGTTGGCGACCGCCCCTTCTACGTCTTACGACGGGACTTACAAGATGCTGGGACATTTGACCAGCAAGAAAACCACTGCTCCAACACCCAACGCAAGGAAGCAGAGTGTGACTGTCCACGCAGAGAAACGCGCAGTGTCATCAGACACTCCGTCCATCTTAGGCTTGTCTTCCATGGGAACTCCTTTCAATGCAAGCATAAACGTCAAAAAGACTTTCGTCAAGAAAATTAAAATAGGTAGAAATTTTTATGTGCGGGATAAGGGAATCGAACCCTTTACCTCAGTTTGGAAAACTGATGTTTTACCAGTAAACTAATCCCGCTTATATTCAATATATCATTAAAGTCTTATTTTACAATACTTTTATGACTTTAACTGGTCGGGCTGCTGGGAGTCGAACCCAGCCTAAATGCTCCCAAAGCACTTGTACAACCGATATACTACAGCCCGAAACTAAAACCTCCCTCCTCTAAGTTTTATGAGTATATCATAAAATAATATCACTTACCACTTTTACGCGAGCTTTTTTATTTTTCATATCCAAAAACACAACCAACAAATCTACCTGCCATTCCATATCTTCCGGAATCTTCTTGGACACCAAGTAGGTCTGGATTGTCCTTGATAGCCTTTTTAGCTTCCATGGGTGCATATTATCTTCAGGCCTATACTCGCCCATTGTTTCATGCGAAACATCCGGATTGTCATTTTTAGCTATAATAGGCAAAGTTTCACGAGAAACACTCTTTACTTCAATAAAATACAGCCGATTCCCCTTTTCCGCCACCACATCCAGCTCTCCCCATTTTTTAGTATAGTTTCGATCTAAAATATGGAAACCATGTTTCATGAGAAACTTTACAGCTACCGTTTCCCCTGTTTCCCCAATCTTTTGTTTTTCGGAAGTGAATACCTTAGGCATATGTGCCCACCTTTGGCGGGCTTTAGTTCCACATGAAACATGTTTATACCTAAGATTAAGGTTTCACGTGAAACAATATCTCATTTTAAGCTGTCTTTTAATAAAATACCCTTATTTTACAAGCTATTTTGATTAAAATCACCCCTAAAAGACAAAACTGAACCCTGTCCTTTATTCACATTACCAACACAGTTATCCACAGTTTTCCACAAAACCTTGTGGAAATAATGGTTTTTCAAAAGGACATACCTTAAACAGTACTTTCTTTCTAAAACAACCACTCTAATGTGTGCACCCGGAGGGATTCGAACCCCCAACGACAGTTCCGAAGACTGTTGTGATATCCATTTCACTACGGGTGCATTGTTTCTATTAATTCAAATTCATTATACATTACGTACGTTTATTATCAACCTATTTTAAATGAAACCTAAAAAATCTTTATTTAATAGGCTCTAAATATAAAATTGCAATATATATAATTTCGTATATAATTAGGAAATTAAACATTAATTTAGCGGTTATGGTTTAGTGGTAGAACACGTCCTTGCCAAGGATGAGACGGGAGTTCGATTCTCCCTAGCCGCACAATTTCCAAGTGGAAAAAAGTACTAAAAATTTAATAGCCCAGATTCCAGCAGAGGTTTCACATGTAACAAACACATTAGAAAAGGCTGGTTTCGAAGCGTACCTAGTCGGGGGATGCGTCCGAGACTTGATCATGTCACAGATGCTGAGCGAAGGGGAAGCAGGTAGGAAACCGAAGGATTGGGACATCACTACCAATGCCAAGCCAGAAGAGATCATCGGGTTATTCGAGAAGACAGTCTATGAAAATGCCTTTGGGACTGTAATGGTGATTGTTCCTCGTGAAACAAAGAGCACCGATGTTTCAGGTGAAACAATGCAAATAGAAGTCACCCCATATCGAATCGAGACTACTTATAGCGATTTTAGACACCCAGATGAAGTTAAATTCAGCACCAAACTAGAAGATGACCTTAAAAGACGCGACTTTACTGTAAATGCTCTAGCCTTAGACTCTAAAGGACACTTGGTAGACCTATTCAACGGTTTAAAAGACATCGAGGATAAGGTCTTGCGAGCAGTAGGGGAACCAGATGATCGATTCAACGAAGACGCTTTGCGAATGTTGCGCGCGATTCGTTTTTCTTGCCAATTAAATTTTTCTCTCGCTCAAGAAACTTATATCAGTATCGAAAAAAATTCTGAACTAATTAAAAAAATTTCGGCTGAAAGAATTCGCGATGAGTTTGTAAAAATAATGATGTCAGATAGCCCGAGTGCTGGTGTTGTTATGTTGCAAAAATTGGGATTACTAAAAAATATTATTCCCGAGCTAGAAGAGGGAATAGGTTGTGAACAAAGTGGAGAACATATCTATGATGTTTGGAACCACCTATTGATGGCTTGCCAACACGCCGCCGACAAGAAATGGCCTTTAGAAATAAGGGTGGCAGCGCTTTTTCACGATATCGGTAAACCCCGATCTCGCCGATTAGCTACTGACAAAACTAAAAAGAAATACACCTTCTATGGTCACGAAGTCATCGGGGCGCGGATGGCGGTGAAGATAATGGAGCGAATGAAGTTTTCGAAAAAAGAAATTGAGCTCGTAGAAAAATTTGTCCGCAGTCATATGTTTTTTTCTGACACCGAACTCATCACTCTATCTGCTGTCCGCCGAATCATCGCCAAGGTAGGCGCAGAAAATATTTGGCTACTGATGAACATCCGTGAATGCGATCGGGTCGGTATGAAAAAGAAAGAAGCGCCATATCGTCTCCGAAAATATTTTGCCATGATTGAAGAAGCACTCCGTGATCCGATTTCCGTGGGGCAATTGAAGATAGATGGCGAATACCTCATAAAGGACATGAAAATCGCTCCTGGGCCTCGTATGGGCTCAATTTTGCATGCTTTATTGGAAGAGGTCCTTGAAGATCCTTCCAAAAATACCGTCGAAGAACTCAGCAAGATAGTCGTGTCCTTAAACAAGCTCTCGGACGCCGAACTAAAAGCCCTAGGGGATAAGGCTAAAGAAAAGAAAGAAGAACTCGAAGAAAAAGAAGTGGAAAAACTACACTCTAAACACGGAGTGGCTAAAAAGAATTAATTTATCTGTTTCGCTTTTTTAAGCTCATCAGTCAAAACACACATTTTGATACAGACGGTCCGTGACGTGGACCAAACGTGACGCTTATTTTTTGCGCCGGATTTTGTAGGCGTCGACCACGAAGCCGATCGACACCATCTGCTGAACCATGAAGAGCCAGTAGCCCTCGTGGAACATCAGCGCACACGTGACCACATTCATGAGGACATAAGCCACATACTGGCGTTCGTCGTCCTTTGCTTGAAGGTAGGTGCCGACCAAGAAACCGGCCGACGCGCTGATCTCAAGCCACTGGTTCATGGTCACGAATCCGCCGAAGTAGCGGAAACTGTACCCGAGCCCGAAACCAATCAGCGTGTAGACGATCGGATCGAGCTGACCGAGTAGCTGGTCGATTTCAGCCTTGGTTCTCTTGCGAATTGCCAGAACGAGACCGAGTACCATCACTGGCAGGGCACTGGCTTCGAGTGCGGCGAAGATCCAGTTTTGCTTGATGAGGAGCATCGGTACGACGGCAAAGAGGCCGGTGAGATAGACAATCCACGACCTGGTTCGCCAGGCCTGTGCCTTGACCAGGTCAGTCTTTTTGACCCGCTCGTAGCGGGAACAGAAGACTTTGTGCAGGAGGTAAAACAGTCCTCCCCACAGTTGCAGGAACATTTCCATCTTGAGGGAGATCTTTCAGTTGGAGAGAACAGGATTGTTCTAAAAAGAGATTACAATAAATATAAAATTAGTCAACCCTAGTCCGCAAAATGGCCCTTGGTGTCTTCGCCGAAGAAAATACGATGAACGATTTTTACTAGTTTATTTTAACCACTCTTTTTTATATTCTAATAATGCATTTTCAGAAGAAAAACCCATTAGAAAAACCCCTGGGGTTTCTGGAAACACTCCACAACGATTTCCGTCACTGGAACCTATACATAGACTAGCCAATAAATGCATGGTGTATCTATCTTCATTTAGATTATAAGAAAGATTATCAAAATTTAAAGTTGCGCTTTCACCCGGCTGTAGTGGTGAAAGGCTTACTCTCTGATACTTTGATAAATCAATTGGTTCCGTATCATTTTGATCTGTAGTAGTCCACAACATAAGGTATGTATAAGTAGGATTTATTGGTACAGTATCATTATTTTTGAGAATCACTTGTAAACTAAATGGCTTATCTTTTATCAGATACCCAGCATGTGTATAATTTAAAGGGTAGTTTGAAAACCATTTTTCATTAGAATATTGGGATACAATTCCAACACCTTTAAGTAATAAAGAGAGCCCAATCTTATCGATTGAAACATTTGCTGGTTGTGGTTGAATTTGATCACATATTTTATCCTCATTTAAATCAGTACAACACGGATGGTGTTCAGCTTCATAAGCGCTAGGGATGTGTCCTGGTAATCCATCTACGTATGAAGTGGAATATTTAGAACACTGAAGTGAAGAGGCTAATAGTTGTGTATCATCTTCGGCTTTACTAAAGTCAGGGAGTCTGCCAAGACGATATCTGAAATCATCTGTGTTTATAATTTTTTTTAAAAAATCGTCACTTCTTTCAGACTCAGCTACCTCGTCTTTGGAATAACCCATATATTCTAAAGGGTTGATGGCCATTGCGAATCCTGACAAACTACTACTAACCATTGGAGCATGACTTAAACATTTCTCATATAAATTTAAGGTTCCCAAAGGTTTACCAGAAAACCCGCCACCGGTTATAACGTAAGCTTTTGGATAAATTTTATTACATATATCTGAATAAGACACATAAGTAGACATAGCGGTATAGGAAAGTTCCCAATAATTGGCGTCTCGTCCCCCTTGTATGCGTGCCAAAGTTGCACTAGAATTAAAAAAAGGTGATTTGTGTAAATACAAAAATCCACTTACTGTCATTATCAGTATTAAGATAAAAAATATAAAAATAATTTTTATCTTAGAGAAAGAATTTTTCTTTGGTGTATATTCTGGTGGTAATATGTTGGGAATATCTTGCTCTGGAGATACATTTAAATTATTCATACTGTATTGATTAGTCCGCAAAATGGCCTTTGGTGTCTTCGCCGAAGAAAAGTTTGTGGAGAATTTTTAACATACTTTCAAATAGACGAGTGCTGGAAGACGAGAGGTTGAAGAGGACTATGAAAGTGAGGAGGACTAGAGAAAGTTGGGTGTTGTATAACGACAAGACGGCAGCGACTACAGCAAAAAATACGGGGACCAAGGTGCGGATTGTGCTTCCGCGAATTTCGCGCCGGCTGATTTCTGGGTTTTGAATCGCTGGAGAATACAAGACATAGCGACGCATCCAATACAAGGTGAGTCCGATCAAGGTCGTGTGGATACTAAACATAATCACTGCGAGTTGGTTGCCACTAAAAGCGCCGAGCAAACTCGCCGAAAAGGGAATGAGGGAAACTAGCATGAAAAACAAAGCATTGATGTTGGTGAGCATGGCATCGACGTTCTTGGCATAAACCGAGACGAAAAAATGGTGAGCGCGCCAATAGGTGAATAGTAAAAAGAAAGAGAGGACATAAGATAGAAATACTGGAAGCAGAGTTTTTAATTCTAGCCACAAGCCGATGTTGTCGACAGGGCCCCAAATCGCTGGAACCTTTATATCAAAAACTAAAATCGTCATCACGATAGCAAAGATGCCATCAGAAAGCTGGTCCAATCTTGTGTGTTTCATAAAATAAGTTTGTAAAGTTATAAAGTTGAATGTTATAAAGTTGAATTCATAAGTTTCGACTTTAAAAACTTTATGAACTTGATAACTTCCAACTTAGAAATTATATCATAATTTCTAGTAGCACGGGGCAGTGGTCAGAGCCCATGACTTCGGGAAGAATTTTGGCGGTTTTGATTTTTTTTGCGAGCTTTTGGCTGACAAAAATATAATCTATCCGCCAGCCGACGTTTCGAGCTCGAGAATTGGCAAAGTGGCTCCACCAACTATAGTGGCCATTGCCTTTGGTAAAGATTCGAAATGTATCGACAAAACCTTGATCTATATAATTTTGCAGCCCTTTGCGTTCTTCTTTGGTAAAGCCTTTCACTCCTTCATTTTCTTTTGGTCGAGCCAAGTCATCGGCAGTGTGGGCTACATTTAAGTCTCCACAAAACATCACGGGCTTTCCTTGTGGTGAGCCAGTCGAACCATTTTCTAAACTTTTTATAAATTCAAGAAATGCTGGATCCCAACCTTTGTGACGGAGGGGAATGCGAGTCAGGTCATCTTTCGCATTTGGAGTGTAAACACTGACCACATAAAAATTTTTAAATTCAGCTGTGACCACCCGCCCTTCAGTATTTGGGTCGCCATATTTATCCGACAGTTTATATTTCTTGGCGATCGCTTCTGGGATATTTAAAGTAACTGAAATTGGTTTACCTGCAGATTTGTGGGCAAAAATCGCTGTGCCACTATAACCCTTTTTACTAGCTGAATTCCAATATTCTTCATATTCTGTTAGGTCGAGCGGGCTTTGATTCTGTTCGGCCTTGGTCTCTTGTAGGCAGAGGATGTCAGGCTGGTATTTTTTTATAAACGGAAAAAATAGGTCTTTTTTATGAACCGCTCTGATGCCATTTACGTTCCAAGATATGATTCGCATATTTATATGATAGCACGGAAAAGAATGATGTTTTTGAACCCTTACGGAGGCCGACGGGCCGAAGTCCAAGCAAAAATTCAGCAGAATTTTATGCGGGGTGAAAAAATATTATTCTTTTCTGGGCTATAGGCTATTTTTTATTATGAAACTTCTGATGAATTTCTTTGAGGTGTTTGTCGGTCACGTGAGTGTAAATCTGAGTGGTGACAATGCTAGCGTGGCCGAGCAAGGCTTGAACCGAACGAATATCGGCCCCGTTGGAGAGCAGATCAGTAGCAAAAGAGTGGCGGATAGTGTGGGGAGTAACTTTTTTCGACATCCCAGATTTCATGGCATATTCTCGAACGATGCGCTCGATCGAATGACGATTGAGTCCACCACGAACGTTTATTTCTCGCTTACCAGTCGAAGTCTTGCCGTCTTCGCGATCGACTCGGACAAACAAAGCCTCTTCTAAATCTTTTCTTTTAGCTAAATAACTTTTGACGGCGCTGCGAGCTTCGGAGGAAATAAAAACCACCCGAACTTTACCTCCTTTACCACGAATTGAGAGCTCATCGGCATCGATATTCATGTCGCGAGGAAGGGCGCATAGCTCAGAGACGCGAAGCCCGGTCGAAAACAAAAGTTCTAAAATAGCCTTGTCCCGCAAGGATTTTATATTACTTCCATTTGGCGAAGAGAGAAGTCGAGACAGTTCTTCACTAGTAATCAGGTCGAGTGTGCGCTCCGAAACTTTAGCCAATTCAATTCTCTCGGCCGGCAAACTCTTCACTTCACGACGAGCTAGATATTTCAAAAAAGCGCGCAAGGCAATCAAGTAATAATTTTGAGTTTTTTTAGACAAAGTCTTGGAGTGATCAAAACGCTTGGCCGCCTGTGAATCACCGAGCAGAATCTTCCAAGGAATGTTTGGTTGACGATTAAGCCAAAGACGGAACTCGCGAACAGTGTCGTCGGTAATTTTAGCCGGGTCATCTATCTTAATAAAATTCAAAAATCTGGAAAGATAGTGATCATAATTTTCGATAGTCTTGAGTGAACGACCTTTTTCGATTTCGATATACTCCAAAAATTGAGTTTTGAGTTGTTTGAGTGAGGCCATAGAACTAATTGTAGCATTTTTACCGTGTCGCACAATATTTTGAGGTTCAAAACAAAGAGATGGGCAGGGGGTTGCATTTTTTCTCGTTTTATGCTAGTATATGCATATGTTAGCTACAAAGAAAAAACAATCAGTTATCAAGAAACACCAAGTTCACGACAAGGACACAGGCTCCCCAGAAGTGCAGGTGGCTATTTTATCTACTCAAATCGAGGAATTAGCAAAGCATTTGAAGAAACACAAGAAGGACAACCACTCTCGACGTGGACTAATCAAGATGGTTGCTGATCGCCGAACTCATTTGAAATACCTAGAACGAAAAGATAAAACTCGATACAACTCAATCTTGAAAAAAATGGAGCTAGCTTAGCTAGCTCTTTAGCTTGTAGCTCATTAGCTCATAGCTTTAATTTCTATACATGGTAAAATAATCTTGAAGCTAGTTAGCTATAAGCTAAGAAGCTATTTTTAAAATATATATGACTGTAATAAAACACAAAGAACAGAGAGTCGGTGTATTCATCGATACTCAAAACCTTTATCATTCAGCTCGCAACCTCTACAGTGCGCGAGTAAATTTCGGTGCAGTATTAAAAGATGCTGTGGCTGGACGCAAACTCGTCCGCGCGGTGGCTTATGTCATCACTACTGAAGCAGGGGACGAAAAGAACTTTTTCGAAGCTCTAGAAAAACTCGGCATCGAAACTAAAACTAAAGACCTACAAATTTTTGCTGGCGGAAGCAAGAAGGCCGACTGGGATGTCGGACTAGCTGTCGACGCGATCAAGATGGCGCCTCGACTCGACTGTGTGGTGATAGCTTCGGGCGATGGAGACTTTGTGCCCTTGGTCCAATATTTACAAACTCTCGGCGTGCAAGTCGAAGTAGTTTCATTTGGCAAATCAACATCTGGTAAACTTCGCGAAGCTATCGACGACTTCGTCGACCTCTCCGAAAATCCTCGCAAATATCTAATGGGTGCAAAATAAAAATAAAATACTGAATGTAAAAAAAATGACTAGGTAGAACCTGGTCATTTTTAATTTAATTTTTGTCTTGCCTTTTGGGGCTAAAATGTTAGAGTAATTATATTAATAAGTATTTAATTTGTTCGTCTTCAGACATGCAGTTTTGTTCTAATTATAATTAATTAAGAACAATACTTTAGTCTGAAGGGGAACTAACCCCTAGGCCAAGCTTAGGAAAACAATATGCAAAAGAAAGAATATAGTTTAGAAATCGGTGGTAAGACCATGACCGCCATTTTTACTGATTTAGCCGAACAAGCTCACGGCTCAGTGATGCTCAAATATGGAGAGACAATAGTGCTCGCGACTGTGTGCATGTCGAAAGACAAACAAGCTGGTTTGGGATTTTTCAATTTGACTGTCGACTACATGGAAAAGTTTTACGCGTCTGGAAAAATTTCCGGTTCACGTTTTGTGAAGCGAGAAGGTAAGCCGTCTGAAGATGCTATATTGGCTTCTCGAGTCATCGACCGAACTTTGCGACCATTGTTTGATCAATCCATGCGTCACGCTGTGCAAGTCATCGTCACCGTCATCTCACTCGACGACAATGATTCAGTGATCATGGCCGTCAACGCTGCTTCACTCGCGCTCTCTGTCTCAAACATTCCTTGGGCGGGACCAGTCGGTGCAGTCCGCATCGGAAAATATAATTCTGAAGATTTGATAATCAACGCTCCATCTGGACTTCGCACCGAAGAAGCTTTGTATAAATACGACCTCGCGGTTTGCGGAAAGGCTGGCAATATAAACATGATCGAAGCTTCGGCTCGTGAAATTGTCGAAGATGAGTTGGAAGCTGCGCTTTCGGCAGCTAGTCTAGAAATCACTAAATTAGAAAACTTCCAAAAACAAATTGTCTCAGAAATCGGCAAGGAAAAGAGGTTAATCACGAAAGAAACAATCGATCCGGAGTCTGTTAATCTCTTCAACCAACATATCTTGCCAAAGATGGAAGCAGCTTTGTTTTCTGGACCTGGTAAAAACGAAATCGACGAGTTACACAGTGAATGGAATAAAATGGTTAAAGAAAAATATCCAACCCGCACAGACTTTAACTTAGAAGACAACCTGTTCGACGATACCGAGAATGACTTATTGCACGAAAAAGCGATCACTGCTAACAAGCGCGCCGATGGACGAGCAATGAATCAAGTTCGCGATCTCTTTGCACAAGCCGGCGGAGTATCTTCGGTGTTACACGGTTCTGGAATATTTTATCGCGGAGGAACACACGTCCTCTCTGTGCTCACTCTAGGTGGGCCAGAAGATCGCCACATGGTAGACGGTATGCGCGACAAAAAAGAATTGCGTTTCAT
>CAZHDU010000016.1:0-15993 GCA_964531535.1 uncultured Candidatus Saccharibacteria bacterium | reverse complement strand
TCATTTTAGTGGACACACTGGTGTGGCTGAAATAGAAGAAGCTTTCAACTTATTAACTCCAGTCTTGGGGGCAAGTTTGGCTAGTGTTTTATTTGCGATGGCTTTGCTTGCTTCCGGACAAAATGCGACTATCACTGGCACGCTCGCAGGACAGATAATCATGGAAGGTTTTATAAATTTGAAAATAAGACCATGGATGAGGAGGATGATAACAAGATTGTTGGCGATAATTCCAGCGGTGGTTTTTATTGCTATGTATGGAGATAGAAGTGTTACAGATTTACTCATCTTGAGTCAAGTTGTTCTAAGTATTCAGCTTCCATTTGCAATATTTCCATTAGTTTCAATTACCAGTAACAAAAAAATCATGGGAAATTTTGTTAACGGTACGATTTTGAAAATTTTTTCTTGGGGAATTGCACTACTGATTGCTTCTTTGAACGTATGGCTAATATATAGTATACTTAAATAGTTTTAAATAAATTGTTTTTATCTGTAGCGGGTGGTCGCACTCACATAGGCACATATGTTGGAGGTTAGCCATCACTCGCCTCAAATGAAAATAATAAAATAAAAAGAGCAACAAAATTTGTTGCTCTTTTTATTTTTTAAATCAATTTATTTTTTTTAAAAAAATATTTTTTGCAAAAATAAAAAAGTTATCCACAGTTTATATAAAAAAATCTTGTTTTTGTTTTTGATATGCGCGATAATTAATATGTTCCTGCAATAAATAAAAAAAATATTTTATAAATTTATTTTTAATTTATTTTTTGGTCGTTTTATTGCAAACTAAAATTAATAATTTAATAAAAAAAAATATTATGGCAGCAAAAAAGAAAGCAAAGAAGGTAGCAAAGAAGACTACAAAGAAGGCAGCAAAGAAGTCTTCAAAAAAGCGAGCTTAGTCCCTAAGGGATTCTCGTAAAAAAACTCTCCCGCAACGGAGAGTTTTTTTATTTTTACCTGTCCCGTACCAAATATCACTAATCCTATTTAATCAACTAATTTTTCCTTTCATATTTTGGTTCGGGATGCTAATATATACCTTATGTCTTTATTTACGAACATATTCGGGGATGAAAGCACAAAATTCATCAAAAACAGCCAAAATATACTAAGTAATATCAACGCTTTAGAGGCGGAGGTTGCCAAGCTGTCCGATGCGGATTTTCCAGTAAAAACAGCCGAGTTTAAGGCTAAAATTGCTGGGGCTGAAGATAAGAAAAAAGTCTTGGGGGATATCTTGCCAGAGGCTTTTGCTTTAGTGCGCGAGGCGGCCAAGCGAAACTTAAATGAGCGACACTATGATGCGCAAATTATCGGAGGTTTGTCTCTTAATGCTGGAAAAATTACGGAGATGAAAACTGGTGAAGGTAAAACCTTGGTGGCCACACTGCCAGCATATTTAAATGCTTTAGCTGGTCAAGGAGTCCACATTGTGACTGTAAACGATTATCTTTCTCGACGTGATGCCGTGCTCATGGGGCAAGTCTATAATTTTCTCGGTCTCTCGGTGGGAGTGATCAATTCTTCAAACGTATCATATGTATATGACGCGACTCATCTAACTGCGAAAGAAAACGAGACCGATGATATTGAACGCGACACAAGAGGAGAATATAAAATTGTGTATGACTTTTTGAAACCGTGTTCACGACGTGAAGCTTACAATGCCGACATTACTTATGGAACCAACCATGAATTCGGTTTTGATTATTTGCGCGACAACTTGGCCACTCAAGTCGATGGCCTAGTCCAACGTGGGCACTATTACGCGATTGTCGACGAGGTCGACTCGATTTTGATCGATGAAGCTCGAACTCCACTTATCATCTCCTCACAAGCTGGTGGGTCGGAAGATTTTTATGTAAAGTTTGATAAAATTGCTAAACAACTAAAAGCTGGAGATGATTATGAGGTGGATGAAAAGCTAAAAGCTATATCGCTTACTGATGCTGGTATTACCAAGGCTGAAAATTTGCTCGGTATTGAAAATATTTATACCGAAAAAGGTATCAAATATGTCCACCACTTAGAGACGGCTGTCCGAGCTCAAGCTATTTTCTTGCGAGACAAAGATTATGTGGTCAAAGATGGGGAAGTCATTATCGTCGATCCTTCGACGGGGCGCCTCCAACCTGGCCGTCGCTGGAGTGAAGGAGTCCACCAAGCTATCGAAGCAAAAGAAGGAGTGAAGATTGAAAACGAAACCAGATCGGCTGGTTCGATTACCTTCCAAAACTATTTTAGATTCTACAAAAAACTCTCTGGGATGACCGGAACCGCGCTCACTTCGGCCGAAGAATTTTTGAAAGTGTATGGCTTAGACGTAATAGTGGTGCCGACTCATCGTCCAGTTATCCGAAAAGATCATCCAGATTTGATTTACCAAACCGAAAAAGGAAAGTTTCAAGCTATCGCTCAAAAAGTCAAAGAATTAAATAAAAAAGGCCAGCCGGTTTTGATTGGTACAATTTCGATCGAGAAGAACGAGCTCCTATCTGTCTATCTAAAACAAGAAGGTGTCACTCATACAATACTCAATGCTAAAAATCATGAGAAGGAAGGAGAGATTATCGCTCAAGCTGGCCGACGTGGCGCAGTCACCATCGCTACAAACATGGCTGGTCGCGGAATCGACATCAAGCTCGGCGGAAACCCTATAGTTTCAGAAGAGTATGAATTTGTAAAAAGTGTCGGTGGTTTATTTGTCATGGGCACAGAGAGACATGAAGCCCGACGAATCGACAACCAGCTCCGCGGACGTGCCGGTAGACAAGGAGACCCAGGTGAGACTCAATTTTATGTATCACTCGAAGATGATCTAATGCGAGTTTTCGGGGCTGACAAGATCAAGACCATGATGGGTCGTTTTGGGATTCCTGAAGATCAGCCGATTGAAAATCGGTTTATTGGTCGTTCACTTGAAAATGCTCAAGCCAAGATCGAAGGTTTCCATTTTGATTCACGTAAACATACCTTGGAATATGACGACGTGATGAATCATCAACGCAAGATTGTCTATGAACGACGACAAAAGATGTTGCTAGCCGACAAAGAGGGCATCGAAAGTCTATTGGCTGATATCGTGGAATGGAAAGAAACAATTACCCCGACGCCAGAAGGGGTCGGGGAGCCGACCGTGCGCGTCGGCTTCGAGACTAAGCGCAAAGAACTCGGCGAAGCGATGTTTTTGGAGACAGTTCGCCGAATCGCTCTCTATACCAATGATGCTTTGTGGATGGAACACTTGGAGGCCATGGACTATCTCCGGTCTTCAGTAAATTTACGAGCCTATGGTCAACGAGAGCCGATTGTGGAATACAAAAAAGATGGATTGATGATGTTCAAAGAGATGGAAGCTACTTTTAAAGAACAAGTCTTGTCTCTAATCAATACCATCAACACCAAAGAGGCCAGTCTCGAGGCTGAATCCAAAGATTCTGGTTCGCAGGAAGTATTTTTGACTAGCCACACCGAACCTTCTGAGCTCGGCGGGTCAAAAGACAACACTGGTAAAGATGTAGGACGAAATGATCCATGTCCATGTGGAGCTATCAATCCAACTACCGGTGAGGTTTATAAATACAAGAAGTGTGGGATGATCAACGCCCCGCACCATCGTAAGGCATTGGTAAATTAAAATAAAAATATATGGCCAATATTAATATTGATGATTTTAAGAAAGTAGAAATTAAAATAGGAAAAATTGTTTCTGCGGAAAAGATTCCTGAGGGGGATAAGCTTTTGAAGTTATCGGTTGATTTTGGAAGCGAGACTCGGCAGATCATGTCTGGTATCGCCGAATTTTTCCCAGATCCAGCTGTTTTGGTCGGGCGAGAGGCTCCATTTGTGGTGAATTTGGAACCGAGAATGCTTCGAGGTTATGAGAGCCAGGGGATGATCTTGGCTTCCGATAGTCCAGATGGTCCAGTCTTGCTTCAGCCTTCACGTGAAGTCCCACCTGGCAGTAACATTAAATAATTTTTATGAAAAAGAACATTTATTCTTTGTTTTTTACAATTTTTCTAGATATGTTGGGTATTGGGGTTTTGATACCGGTGGTTCCTCAATTGCTCGGTGAGCCCCATTCTCCGGCCTATCTCTTGTCGGCGTCGCAAGGGGATTTGGGTTTTTTCTTGCTAGGGCTTTTGATGACCACTTATCCGCTAGCTTTATTTTTTGCTTCACCAGTCTTGGGAGCGTTATCGGATAAGTATGGACGTAAGCCGATTCTAGTAGCTTCGATATTTGGAACTGCAGTTTCATATTTCGTCTTTGCTTACGCTATCTTTACTAAAAATATTCCGTTGTTATTTATTTCTAGAATTGTCGATGGGGCGACTGGTGGAAATATGTCGGTAGCTCAAGCTGCCATCGCCGATTTGACCGCACCTGAAGATCGAACTAAAACTTTTGGCATGATGGGCGCAGCTTTTGGACTTGGTTTTATTCTAGGTCCATTTTTGGGTGGAGTTTTGTCTAGTTCGGAGGTATTGCCATTTTTTAATGCGGCTACACCGTTTATTTTTTCTGGAATATTGTCGTTATTAAACACAATCTTTATTGCTTCTTTTTTCAAGGAGAGTATAAAGGAAAAATTTCACGAAAAGAAAATTCACCTGTTGGCTTCGCTCGAAAATATAGCCAAAGCTAAAAAATTTCATTCTGTTAGATTTTTATTTGTAGTGTCTTTTTTGTTTACAGTTGGATTTTCTTTCTACACCGCATTTTTCAATGTATATCTGACTAATAAATTTAGTTTTGATTCGGTTGATGTTGGTAATTTTTTCGCTTACATTGGTCTGTGGGTCATTATCACTCAGTTGGTAATCGTCCGAAATATTCCCAAGAGAATCACCGAAGTTCATTTGCTCGGCCCAGCTTATGTCATGAGCAGTATTGCCATGTTGCTTTACATGGTGCCGGATAAAGCCTGGGTATTGTTTGTGATTGTACCTCTGGCTTCTATTCCGCATGGAATTCAACACGCCAATTATATTTCTTTACTTACAAAGCGCACAGAGGAAAATGAGCGTGGTGAAGTTTTAGGAGTAAACGCCTCAGTTAACGCACTCGGGCAAGCCCTGCCACCGATTTTTGCTGGAACCCTGGCCGTAGTGTTTTCCGACCATGCTCCGCTATTGATGTCTTCAATATTTATCATGTTGGCTGGGCTCTTCTTCATCTTTAAAGTGAAAAGACAGATCGAGTCTTAGTGTGTTAGTATAAAATTGTTATGGTTTTAAAGAAACAATTAAAATCTATGTGGTGGAAAATCAAGGCCTGGTTTACCAAGGTTTACCTGGGCGACCCAGCGAGCAAACTTAAAATAATTGGGGTGACTGGCACCAGTGGCAAGACTACCACGGCGACTCTTTTGTATAAAATAATTCTCGGGTTGGGCTACAAGGCTGGGCTAGTGGGAACTGTCGAAATTTTAGCCAATGACCAAGTTCTCGATGTAGAACATAAGATTCCGACCACTCCAGACGCTGTCACCCTGACCAAGATTTTTCGAAAGATGGTAGATGCGGGTTGTGAATACGTGGTCATGGAAGTTTCCAGCCACGCCATGGTTCAAAAGAGAGTGGCAGGAGTAAAATTTACTGGAGGAATTTTTACTAATCTTTCTCAAGATCATCTAGACTACCATAAAGATTTGGAGGATTATTTCTTGGCCAAGAAAAGTTTTTTCGAAATGTTACCACCTAGGGCGTTTGCTTTGGCCAATGTCGATGATGCGCGTGGAGAGAGGATGCTCCAAGGCATAAAGGCCAACCCATTTTCTTATGGTTTCCATGGCACTGAAAAAGATACTTTGTTTTTAGGCGAAATCAAAAAAGTGGATTTTTCCGGATTGGATTTGGTGTTCAATGGAATTCCGATTCAATCGAAATTGCGCGGGGATTTTAATGCCTACAACTTATTGGCTGTGTGGAGTGCTTCATCTCTCTTGGGTTTTTATATGAAGAAGGTGAATACTATTTTAGAAAATATCGAACCACCTCGTGGCCGTTTTGAGACTTTTCAATCGCCAAATGGAGTCTTGGTCGTGGTTGACTATGCCCACAAGCCAGATGCCCTCGAAAATATATTTTCGGCGGTAAAGAAGACCAAGACTGGTTCTGGAAAGATTATTTCTGTATTTGGTTGTGGTGGAGATCGCGACTCGTCCAAACGTCCAATCATGGGCAAAACTGGTGCCATGCATTCCGATATCGCTATATTTACTTCTGACAATCCGAGAAGCGAAGATCCAGCAAAAATTATCGAAGACATGAAAACCACCTTGTCTCCCGAATTGTTGGCCAAGGTAAAAACTATTCCAGACCGCCGGGAAGCTATATCGGAATCTGTCCGCCTAGCCCAAGGTGGAGATGTGATCGTCTGCGCCGGCAAGGGCCACGAAGATTATCAAATCGTCAAAGGAGTCAAAACTCATTTTGATGATATGGAAGAATATAAAAAAGCCTATGCAAAATAAAATTGTAAATTACAAAGAATTTTTTAAAGGGAAAAAGATTACGGTCATGGGCCTAGGTTTGCTTGGGCGTGGAGTAGGTGACGCGATGTTCTTGGCGGAATGTGGAGCCGAACTTATTATCACAGATTTGAAATCTAAAAAAGAACTTAAAGAATCTATAGACAAACTGAAAAAGTTTAATAAACCCGCTAAAGGACGGGCAGGCATAAAGTATGTTTTAGGTGAACACAAATTGGAAGATTTTTGCGACCGGGATATGATTCTCAAATCTGCTGGGGTGCCGCTCGATTCTGTCTATATCGCCGAAGCTCAGAAAAATAAAATTCCCGTAGAGATGAGTGCGGCGCTTTTTGCTCGGTTTTCCGGCGTGCCGATGATCGGAGTCACCGGGACTCGTGGAAAATCTACTGTCACCAACCTGATAGCTCACCTGCTCAAAAAATCTGGGCAGAAAGTGATTTTGGGTGGAAACGTGCAAGGAGTTTCTAATTTGCAATTGTTGAAAACAGTAAAATCTGGGGGCATAGCCGTGTTTGAACTCGACTCTTGGCAGTTGCAAGGTTTTAATCAGTCGAGAATTTCTCCAGCGGTGGCTGTGTTTACGACTTTCTTTCCAGATCATATGAAATATTATGGTTCTACAGGCTCACTACAAGTGGCCATGCAGAAATATTATGAAGACAAAGCTAGTATTTTTAAATATCAAAACAAAAATGATTTGCTGGTCATGGGTGCTCAAGCGCTTCCTTTTTTTGAAAATTGGAAAGGAGAATATCGCGGGCAGATGGTGGTGGCCAAAACTGTTTTGCCAACGGGGCTAAAGACGCTCATGAAGGGCGAACACAATGTCTATAACGCCATGCTGGCTATCGAGGTGGTTAAAAGATTGGGAGTCAAAGAAGAGATGATCAAAAAAGCCTTGGCCAGTTTCAAGGGCGTTCCGGGAAGATTGGAATTGGTTAGGGTTTTAAATGGAGTGAAATATTACAACGACACAAACGCCACTACTCCCGAAGCGACCGTCGCGGCTTTGCGGGCCTTGGGTGAGGATAATGACATTGTGCTTATCGCCGGTGGTTCGGATAAGGGTTTAGATATGAGCGCATTAGTAAACGAAATTCCAAAGTATGCCAAGGCAGTTTTTTTGCTTGCGGGGACTGGAACAGAAACTATAAAAAATAAATTATCAAATAGCGTGGAAGTTAAAAAATTAAAACAAGCAGTTACTTTAGCCAAAAAAGCTGCCAAGAAAGGCGATGTGATCTTATTATCTCCAGCCTTTGCATCGTTTGGAATGTTTAAAAATGAATACGACCGCGGGGATCAGTTTAATAAGATAGTTAAAAGTTTGAAATAAAATGACTAAATATATTTTAAATTCAGGGGGTGTAAGTAATAATCCTGAATTAGCGAAGAAATTTTTTGCTGAAATTTTTAAAGGATTAGGTTCACAGCCAAGGTTGCTTGTGTGTCTTTTTTCGCGTGGCCGAGAATATTGGGATGGTAAATTTATACAAGAACAAGAAAATATTCCAAAACTTTCCCCAGATGGAGTTTCTCCTATTTTAGAACTAGCTTTTCCGGATTTATTTGAACAACAATTAAAATCAACTAATGCTCTTTTGATATATGGAGGTGATGACCATCTTCTTCAATATTGGTTGCGAAAGTTTGATCTTCCAAAAATTTGGGATGGTAAGGTGGTAGCTACTAGTTCTGCTGGTTCAGATGCAATGGTAAAGTATTTTTGGACATGTGACTGGAGGGAAAATATAGATGGTTTGGGAATATTGCCTATAAAATTTCTTCCACATTTTAAATCTGCTTATGGCAACGATGATTCTCGTGGCCCAATAGATTGGGATAAAGCGTATGAAGAATTAAAAAAATATAAAGAAGATTTGCCGATTTATGCATTAACAGAAGGCGAGTTTGTGGTTATAGAAAAGTAAAATGGAAAAAGAAATTATAAATGTTGATTACAATGGCCACAAAATTGTTGCAGATATAATGTCCGCTAATTCAGAACCACAGGTGCTTTGCTTGCATGGAGCTGGTATATCCAATAGAAAAATATTCGATTCGATAAGAAAATTGCTGGGAGAAGATAATATCTCATCTTGTGCGCTAGATTTTATTGGCTATGGTGATACGGGAGGAGAGCTAAACCAGTCAAGCTTGAAATCTAGAACAGAACAAGCACAAGTGGTTATAGAAAAAGCTAATGTTATAAAACCATTAATTGTTATAGCTGGCAGTATGGCTGGTTATAACGCAATAAAGTTAACAGAAATTTATCCAGTGGATTTATTGGTTCTTTCTGCTCCTGCTGTGTATAATAAGGATGCATATGAAATTCCATTTGGTGATGAATTTTCATCTTTGATACGAGAACCACTAAGCTGGGATCAGACAGATGCGTGGAGTATTTTAAATAATTTTAAGGGTAAGCTTGTAGTTCTTGCTAGTGAAAAAGATGAAATTATACCTTTTGAAATTACTAAAAAAATTTACGATAGTGCTATTAATGCTGCGCATAGAGAAATTCTTGTTATTTCCAATGCACCCCATAGGCTTGTGAGTTATCTTGGTGAACATATAGACGATTTAAAAATGGTTGTAGATAAAATTATAGAATTAATGAAATGAAATACGCACTTGTGAAAACATTTTGGTTTTTTGGGAGACCTATACAGAAATTGTATTGGTTTATTTTTCGACCCAAGCTTTTAGGGGTTAAGTGTATTATTGAAAATAATGGAAAGTTTTTATTGGTTAAAATAAATTACGGGCACCATCGGTGGATAATACCTGGTGGAGGAGTAGATAAAGGAGAATCCTCATTGGAGGCTGCCATTCGAGAGACAAAAGAAGAAGTCGGTTTAGATGTAAAAGATTTAGTTTATATTGGATCTTATAAATCCAATAAGGAATACAAACAAAACACAGTTGAGATTTTTTTGTGTAAATCTAATACCTTGGAAACAAAGGTTGATCCGATAGAGATAGAAGAAGCAAAATGGTTTGCTCGTTCAGAGTTTCCAACCCGCGACAAAGGAAGTTCTCTCGATAAAATTTTTGAGATATATGATGAATTTAAATCTAAAACCACTTCTTAACTAGTTTTTCAATTTGTGGGGTTTTGTCGGTGACGAAGATTTTGACGGTGCTTTTTTTAGAAAGTTTTTTCTCGATTTCCGGGTGGTGCGCTAGGTAATCTTTCAAACTTTTCGGGACTATTTCGTCTTGTGATATTATTTTTACCCCGCCTGTCTGGCCGGGGCGAGTGTTCTTGGATAGAAGTTTTTTGATTTCAGATTTCAAAATTGGGTAGTGAGTGCAACCCAAGACCAGCGCCTCTATCTTTTTGTTTTTAAATGGTTGCAAATATTTGGCGAGGAATGGCTGGGCTAGTTGTGTTTCTCCGGCTTCGATGAGGGGAACGAGCATCGGTGCTGGGTTCTGGAAGACCTTGGTTTGTTTATTTAATTTATGAATTTCGGTCGGGAAGGTTTCTGAATTCACTGTACCAGTGGTAGCCAATATGCCCACGCTCTGGTATTTGGCCGCGGTCTCAGCAGCCGGAATCAGGACGCCGAGGACTTTGCGATTGGGGAAGTATTTTGGCAAGTATTCTTGTTGGATTTTTCGGAGAGCGCGAGCTGAGGCGGTATTGCAAGCGACGACGACGAGCGCGCAATTTTCTTGGCGGAATAAATAGTCGACAGCTTCCTTGGTAAATTCATACACAGTCTCGTGAGATTTGTTGCCATAGGGAACTCGCTTGGTGTCGCCCAAGTAGACATAGTCGTATTCTGGTAAATACCGCTTGATTGACCGAGCCACCAACAGCCCGCCGAGTCCTGAATCGAAAATTCCTATACGCATGGGTCTAGTTTAACATATTCCGTATTCGTGGTATATTGGCATTATATGGAGCTCGAAGTATCAAAAATTAACACTTCAAAAATACTCAGCGCAAGAAAGGTATTTTTCATCGGAATCGGAGGAATTGGTATTTCGGCCTTGGCCAAGATGGCTCTCTCGAAGGGGCTCGAAGTTTCTGGGGTAAATGATGAAGAAGGGAAAACGGTAGATTCTTTGCGCGAGCTCGGCATATCGGTCGTGTCAAGGGCCGTCCTTGACACTTTGCCTGTGGCGGATCTGTATGTATACAGCGATGCTTGGATTTATCGTGGTCCAGATATTTTGGAAAAAGCTAGGGCGACCGGCAAACCTGTACTCTCATATTTCGAAGCACTCGGTATCTTTGCCAAAGAATATAAAGTGATCGCTATCTCGGGCACTCACGGCAAGACCACCACCACCGCCATGGTCGCCGAAGTTTTGATAGATGCTGGCCTCGACCCGACAGTCGTCGTCGGTTCCTTTGTCTCTAAATTTGGTAGCAACTTTCGACAGGGCGGTTCGGAATACCTGGTCGTCGAAGCTGATGAATACAACCGCCACTTTTTAAATTTTCATCCATACATCGCCGTGGTCACCAACATCGAGGCTGACCACTTGGATTGTTATAAAGACTTGGCGGATATACAGTCGGCCTTCGATAAGTTCTTGTCCCAGAGCGAACACCGAATCACGGATTTTTCAAAATATTTAGAAAAAGTTCCCAAGCTCGCTGTTCCTGGGAATCATAATCGACAGAATGCCGCCGCCGCCTTGGCCGTGGCTGATATCTTGGGAATTAATGAAGAAATTTCCCAAAAATCGCTGTCTGCTTTTGCTGGCACTTGGCGGCGGCTGGAAAAGCGGGGAGTGACTGAGTCGGGAACTATAGTTTACGACGATTACGCCCATCACCCGACCGAAATCCAAGCTAGCCTTCAGGCTTTGCGAGAACTTTACCCCAAAGGAACATATAACATAACCGTAGTCTTTCAGCCCCACCTGTATAGCCGGACCAAGGCCCTGTTTGACGACTTTGTGAAAAGCTTTGATCAAGCCGACCAGACCTTGCTCCTGCCAATCTATTTTGCTCGTGAAGCCAAGGATGAAAGCGTCTCTAGTGAGAAATTGGCTGAAGCTATCTCGGCCCGAGGAGTCAAAGTCCAAGCTTTTGCCGACTTTTCTTCAGCCGAACAGGCACTTTCAGCTATAAATTTTGGCTCAAACGACATTTTGGTGACTATGGGAGCAGGGGAAGCCTACAAGGTTGCCGACCAAACTCAAAAATTTGTCTAGAGGCTATCCCCAGGCCCTAAATTACCCAATTTATACCTAAAAGTGTCAAATGGCTATATTCAAAATACCCTTATTTTACAAGGTTTTTTGTGCTTGACATACCGAAAAATCATGGTTTAACTATTGACTTTTTAATTCAAATATGCTAGTATATAAGCATGTCCTTCTTTAGTAGGCGTAAGCCGTATTAAATAAGGCTTTTTTAATTTCAGGACCTTTGGGGATTGGAATTAAGAAGTTTGCCCTGCAATGGGTTTGACGGAGCAAAACCGTTAATTATGAAAAACAATACATTAATACGTTTCGTGAGCTCGTTTGTTTTGTTACCTGCAGTCGCTATGTCTACTTCTGGTCAACCAGTCGTACAAGTAGCGAAAGTAAGTAATGAGGCTCCAAAAACTGTATTATTAGAAAAACTAAATAATATTGCGAGCCAAGCTTTAATCTCTAATAACGATGAAGCCGAAGCAGCAAAATTAGAAGAAGCTCGAGCGGCCAAGGCCGAAGCAATCGATGCTTACTTCAAAAAGTATGACATGCCTTTAGCTGGTACCGGTATGAAAATGGTACTCGAGGCTGAAAAGAATGATATTGACTGGCGTTTGCTTCCGGCGATCGCGGTCCGCGAATCTACTGGTGGTAAGCACGCTTGTAAGAAGGTTTCAAATAGTTTCTTTGGTTGGGGTTCTTGTAAGATCAACTTCAAGTCTACCGATTCAGCCATCGAGACTGTGGCCCTAAACTTGGGTGGTAATAATCCAAATACGGATCATCACTATGCCGGAAAGACCACAAAGGAAATTCTTCAAAAATATAACCCGCCTACAATCGTTCCTAAATATGCCGATCAAGTTATGGATATAATGGATGCGATTGGTCAAGCCAATATCGAACCTAAAGAAAACGTAACTGCTTAATAATAAAATAACAAAATCCCCGGCCTACCAAGGCAGGGGATTTTGTTTGACATGATGTGTTTTGTGTGCTAAAAATACGCTTAGAAATGTCGCTGTGTGGGTTTACAGCATAACAACTTCAAACAAATGAAAGGCAAGCTTGATAAGCATTAAAGAAAAAGCTGAAGAGATTCAGGCGGAGCTGGAACGCTGGGCGCAAGAAGAGAACATCTTGAAGCCAGGTCAGAAAATACTGTTCGCGTTGAAGGTGGTAAGCGGCTCTTTTGTAGATCGGGACGATACCATTTTCTTTGCACAGGACAAGAAAACAAGAGAAGAGTATCTTCAGATGAGCCCTCGACAGTTCTTCGATGTCGCGCATCTGACGTCCTTCGGTGTGCCTAGGCATATCGCGAGACGTGTTTACAACACGTTCTTCGTCTACCGAAAGAGCGCACGTAATCTTGATGGGTACTCAACCATGTTCGAACTCGGTCAGGCTTACCCTATGTTTTACGATTTTCAGGGCATAGCCAATCTTGGTCCAGCTTCTGTGTCCTACGTCAAAGCTGTTCTCAACGAAACGGGGCTGGTTACTTAGTAGCCCTAATTCTCGCACGGTTCTCATGTGGCCCTGTGATGAAACACATCTCATATGAACGTCCGCCCCACAAAGGCGGATTTCGTTTTCATGGTTGCTTTTTTCTTAAAAATGTGGCATTGTGTAGATGGAAAAACCGTCGCTTTCTGTCTAGGAAAGTGGGTGGTGGTTCTCGAAAGACGTACATAGAAAATGGCCAGGGAGGCTATGTAGAAGATGAGAACAGAAATTCTGATCAAGAAGGCGGGAGAAAAATCGGGGATGGGTGTGGTCTTGGTTAGTGTGGGTCCACTCCATGCGATTGTGTTGATGGTTGACACCGCCAAGGAACTCAGCACCTTCTGCATGGAAGACGATCAGCCGTCAGGCTGTTTTGAAACTCCCGGACTCCGTTCTGCGAAGAAACCCTTGGCTAACCCCAGAGGGGTTCGCCGCGGCAAGGCCAAGAAGGATCGCCCCAACAAGACCAAGCACAAGGTCTGATGAGGGAAAGCAGGCGGGGATATGTTCACGGCCCCGTCTGCCGACATCAATCGTGAAATCAGGTACCAGTTAGAGCTCCGCTCGCTGGTGCTTTTTTAGTTTGAGTAGCACAAAAAATACACAGGGGAACCCTGTGTATTTTTTATTTGCTAGTGCTTAGTTTTATTTCTCCAAATAAACCAATGTTATCTTTTGATCTTTTGGTTCAAGTGTTATAATAGATTAATGAAAACTAATAAAGGTTTTGCACCAATTGCAATAGTTCTGGTCATTCTCACTGTTTTATCTGTCGGGGGTATTGCGTATTATACTGGGAAGAGTTCAAAAATTCCTTCACAAGATGCACAAGTAAATAATTATCAACCAAAAACAGATACAAACATTTCAGTTACTAATACTACTAAAACACAAGTACAGCTTGAACCTAAAGAAGATTTATTAGAGTATGTAAACAATGAAGCCGGTTTCTCTTTTAAATACCCAAAGAAATTTGGAGAGGTTAATTTAAGACCCACAGATCCTGATACCGGTTATGGATATCAAGGCACTGTCGGCATTCCTGGAAAATATTATTTTAGCTTCGGGTTTAATTCAAGGAATGCTTCAAATGGTGATACCGGTCCAACAGATCCTAAAGCCCAACAAGAATCTAATTGTAAGCTCGATGATTATATCTGTGAACTTATACCAATTGCTGATGGTTCAATGGTCACATTGATGAAGCGCATTGACCACCCAGAGTGGAACTTTGAAAGATATGTTTTTTTCTTACCTTTGGATAAAACTAGTAAATATAGTTTTACTAGTTTTGTTTCTACCGACCGCTCTATAATTGTTGATATAGCTTCTCAGGTAAACGTATTTTCTCCAAAGTAATAGCACAAAAAAATCCCCGACGGGGATTTTTTTGTGCTTAGTATTATTTCTCCAAGTAAACCAATGTCATCTTTTGATCTTTTGGTTCAAACAGAGTGATTTGGAAATTGTAGTTTTGACCAAGTTGGAGTTTTTCTCTTAGTTTTGATTCAGATTCAAAAGTAGAGTTGTGGACCAAGCCAGCGACGCCTTCCTTGATAGAAACCAATGCGCCGTGTTTGTTGTACTTGATGACCACTCCAGAGATGATATCTCCCTTCTTGAGCTTGCCTTCGAATTCCTTCCATGGGTTTTCTTTTAGAGCCTTAATAGATAGAGAGATCTTACCAGCTTTTATTTCGATGACCTTAGCTTTGACCTTGTCGCCAACTTTAAACATTGTGCGAGGATCTTCGACTAGGCCCCAATCGAGCTCAGAGATGTGGACTAAACCTTCTAGACCATCTTCGAGTTTCAAGAAGACTCCGAAGTCTACAAGGCCAGCCACTGTGCAATCTAGACTATCGCCGACTGTGTATTTACTCAAGATTTCTTTCTTTTCTTCTGGGTTGTTGTCTTTTTCAGAGAAGATCAATTTGCCTTCTTTTGGTAGGGTCGAGATGATCATGACTGAAATATGTTGACCGACTAGTTTCTTTAATTCTTTCAAGATTTTATCTTTATCAGAATCTAGGACACGAGGGTAGTGTTCAGCTTTGAGTTGAGAAGCTGGTAGGAACCCTTGGATTCCTTGCCATTCTAGGATAAGTCCACCTTTGTTGGCGTCTTTGATCTCTAGACTCATGACAGTCTTGGCCTTGATAGCTTTTTCAGCTTCACTCCAAGTCAGCGCTTGTTTAGCTTCTTTTAGAGAAAGTTCGGTATAGCCGTCTTCGTTTTCTTTTTCGACGACTTTCGCCTTGATCACGTCACCGATGCTCAATTGCTTGATGACATCTTTGGCGTTAATAAATTCTCGTCCGTAAATGATACCTGTACCAAAAGGTGATAGGTCGACATAGACAGATGATTTTTCAACCAAAATTACTGGTCCTTCGACAAGGGAATCGACCTCAGGTCGGACTCCACTACGATCGACGACTGATTTTAAAACTGGGTTTTCTTTTACTTCTTCTTCATTCATATCCATAAAAAAATCCGCAATAAGCGGATATAAGGCCTAGGGTATCCGACAACGTGTCGAATGGTTATCCTAAATCCATGCTTTTAATGTATTTACCACCGGTTGGTGGGTACTTATGCATACTACTATAGATATGCAAAAATGCAACCCCGAACGAAAACTAAGTTTCGTACGGGGCAGGGTGTGAGGTGAATTTGAGTTTTAAATATGCTACAATATTGTCGCAATGATAATCACATATTTCGGTAAACAATTTTTTAAGATTCAGAAAGGGGAGATGGTCCTGGCTTTCAACCCTGTTAGCAAGAGTTCAAAAACTGGT
>CAZHDU010000015.1:11211-16044 GCA_964531535.1 uncultured Candidatus Saccharibacteria bacterium | reverse complement strand
AGACTGAATCAAAAGATGCAGTCGCTGGTAAGCCCATGTGCAGTTGCCATTGAATCAAAGATTGTTGTGTCAGTGGACAAAAGCCTCCATCTGGTGTTCCATAAGAAGAAAAGACTGAGCCATATCCAGAACTTTGTAAATATTCTTGCAAACATCGAACGTCTTCTCCACGAGAGCCTACGTATAAATCTCGATAAAAAGAACAAGATGAATACGACACGGCTGAAGCATCACTGGCGTAACCTCCAAAAACCAAAACGGCTAATAAAATAAAGATAAATTTAAAATTTTTCATACACTTTTATATTTAAGCTGATAACTCACTCACTCTACTACAAATACCCTAAAAATACAAAAGCCCCCCGACTTTGGTCGGGGGGCTTTTGTGTGCTTGAAACTTTATAACTTTACACTTTACACTACTACTTACTCATCATCGCTTCACCATCAGCTGCAGATAGGAACTTGAACATGTTTCCTCCGCAAGTAGCGCAAGTACCCTTGGCTGAATAACGATTCTTTTCGTTCTTGGTTACGACTGGGTTTACCATATCTTGCATAGTTGGCTTATTATTTGCATCTCTACACTTCATACACAAAGCTTTTAGTACTGCCATATATTTTATTCTTTAATCCTCGCCTCTGGCGGGGAGATTTATTGCTAATACCTATATTATATCACATAGCGCCCTCTTTATCTAGTAAATAGCCAATTCGGGCTTACTAAACCTATCTTCTTCGAGGCCAGACTTTCCATATCAAATAGATAACCAGAGCAACCCCGATGACTAGGCTAACCGTCGAAAATATCTCCGATTTATACCAAGGATGCAGGCGCGCTTCGACAGTTTTAACGTATTTCGGATTCACCACCAATCGAGTAGCTCCGTTTGGAGTCACATAATAAGGAACAGTGACTTTGCTTTCTCCAGACGCAGCCGTGATCTGATAAATATTTGATCCGCCGAGAGTAAAACGAACTTCACCTTGGATGTCAGTGACTTTCGAAGTGTTGCCAGGAGATATGGTCACCTCTTCCCCAACAGCTGGAAAATTTTTCTCGTCCAAGACGACAACAGTCAACACAGGGTTGCTATTTGTGGAATGAGAATTTTGAACAGCTAAGTCCTTGGCCATATATAAATTATAACACAATGATTTTAATTTTAATAAACTCTAAAAAATACAAAGTAAATAATCAGACCTACTATCAAAAGCAGGATAATCGATATCGTCCACCCAGGATTAAATACGCCATGCATCTCGCCGGTTGAAACTGGTTTACTGAAATTTAGATAATCGTTGATAATTTTTTCTGAAGGAGTGGCTGAAGCTTCATTTGGTTGTACAGTCTCGCGACCACTACTATTAGCTGATGAATTATTCTTTTGAGTAGTTGTGGTAGGTGTCGGCTCAGAAGATGGGACACCTGGGACCACTTCAGGATTTTCAGTGACGGGTAGATTATTTATATTTCTAGGAATACTGCCACCGCTACTTCCCCCGCCTGAATTTCCACTATCACCACTCGTTGGTGTACCTCCGGTAGAATTTATCACACTTTGCCCAATAGCATTCACCGCCGATACTCGGAAATCATAGCTAGAACCATTGGCAAGACCAGTGACTGTCGCCGAGAGACTGGTCGAAGTGCCATCTGAAAATACCAACCAAACAGCATCACTACTTAATTTGTATTCAATTACGTAATCAGTAATCGCTGATCCCCCATTATCAACTGGAGCGAGCCAAGACAACGAGACTTGCCCATTGCCGGCGGTCGCGGTGACTCCAGTCGGCGCCCCAGGCACAGTAGCCGGAGTCACTGAGTTTGAAGCGCTTGAGGCACTACCAGTACCGACAATGTTGGTAGCGGTTACAGTAAATGTATATGGAGTTCCGTTGGTAAGACCAGTGACTGTAATTGGTGAAGAACTTCCTGTACCAGTGATTGATCCAGGGCTCGAAGTAACTGTATATGAAGTGATGGCGCTACCTCCGTTTGAACCTGGTGCAGAGAATGTGACTGAAGCTTGGGCGTTGCCTCCGGTGGCGGTGCCGATGGTGGGAGCGTCAGGAAATGTGGCTACCGCCGTAAACGATTGCACAGCCGAAGAAGTCTCGGAACCAAAAGTAACTTCAATATGGAAATAATAAACTCCAGGAGTGAGCAAGGTCGAATTTAAAGTCGTATCCCAATTTTCCGAAGCGTTGATCAATTTGGCCGCGGTCGAACTAAATTCATCGTTGCCTCCACCACAATTATTATCTGAAGCGTCAGTGACACACCAAGTATATTGATATTCAAAAGCAATTGAGCCTTCATTTGTGATTCGCACCGCTGTGCCGATGGTGGTGGTAGTTAAATCTGGAAAACTCTGAATTAAAACTTGAGCTGGTTCTCCCGGGATAGCTGTGACCGAACCACTCGGTAGACCTTGCCCCACAGCGTTGACCGCCCGAACTCGAAAATCATATGAGGTACCATTTGAAAGCCCAGTGACTGAGGCCGTAGTGAGAGTGCTCGTTCCATCAGCAAAAACCGACCAGACTCCACCGACAGTTAGTTGGTATTCGACGACATAATCAGTAATTGGTAGACCGCCATCATCCGCTGGTGCCGACCAAGATAAATTCATACCACTACCTTGTACTGAAGCAGCCAAGTTTACCGGCGCATCTGGTTCGACAGGAATAGTGATTGGGGCTGTATCTCCCGAAGATGGACCAGTGCCGACAGAGTTTGTCGCCGTCACTGAAAAAGTATATGAAGCTCCGCTAGTAAGCCCGGTGACTGTAATTGGCGAACTTGATCCTGTACCAGTCAATCCTCCAGGGCTCGAAGTAACTGTATATGAAGTGATGGCATTCCCTCCGTCAGAAATCGGAGCAGAAAAAGAAACCGAAGCTTCAGCATTGCCCGCTGTGGCTGTGCCGATGGTCGGCGCCCCAGGCACAGTAGCCGGAGTCACTGAGTTTGAAGCGCTTGAGGCACTACCAGTACCGACAATGTTGGTAGCGGTTACAGTAAATGTATATGGAGTTCCGTTGGTAAGACCAGTGACTGTAATTGGTGAAGAACTTCCTGTACCAGTGATTGATCCAGGGCTCGAAGTAACTGTATATGAAGTGATGGCGCTACCTCCGTTTGAACCTGGTGCAGAGAATGTGACTGAAGCTTGGGCGTTGCCTCCGGTGGCGGTGCCTATGGTGGGAGCTCCGGGTACAGTTTTTGGTGTAGCTGTTGCTGTGCTACTGGCGCTACCTTGGCCGGCGGAATTTACAGCGCTTATTCTAAAATCGTAACTAGATCCATTCACAAGACCAGTGACTGTCGCCGATGTGCTCGACGAAGTTCCATCTGTAAAAGTCAGCCACACCCCACTAATACTCAATTTATATTCCACCACATAATCAGTAACTGAAGCGCCCCCATTATCCGCCGGTGCCGTCCACGACAAAGCCACTTGCGTGTCACCTTCCACCGGAGTCACAAAAGTCGGCGCCCCAGGCACAGTAGCCGGAGTCACTGAGTTTGAAGCAGAAGAGGCACTACCAGTACCGACAATGTTGGTAGCAGTGACAGTAAATGTGTAAGCAGTTCCATTAGTAAGACCAGTGACTGTAATTGGTGAAGAACTTCCTGTACCAGTGATTGATCCAGGGCTCGAAGTAACTGTAT
This sequence comes from uncultured Candidatus Saccharibacteria bacterium, assembly GCA_964531535.1. Classification (GTDB taxonomy): domain Bacteria; phylum Patescibacteriota; class Minisyncoccia; order Phycocordibacterales; family UBA9973; genus UBA9973. The sequence continues at coordinate 12,362 of CAZHDU010000015.1, read as the reverse complement.
ATGAAGTGATGGCGCTACCTCCGTTTGAACCTGGTGCAGAGAATGTGACTGAAGCTTGGGCGTTGCCTCCGGTGGCGGTGCCTATGGTGGGAGCTCCGGGTACAGTTTTTGGTGTAGCTGTTGCTGTGCTACTGGCGCTACCTTGGCCGGCACCGTTTACTGCCGATACTCGGAAATCATAACTCGAACCATTTAAAAGACCAATCACCGTTCCCGAAGTCGTCGCTGACACACCATCAGAAAAAATTGACCAACTCGAATCACTAGTTAATTTATATTCAATGACATAATCAGTTACCGAACCACTTCCAGTATAAACAGGAGCCACCCAAGACAAGGCAACCTCAGCATTACCATAAGTAGCCGACAAAGATGTCGGTGCTCCCGGCAATGGAGTATTGAACACCCAACCACTTCCAGCTGTCGCAGTCGCCTGGTTGTTGGTACTGTTGAGCCCTGCATACCAAGTGCTTGCTGGTGTGGCTACAGAGTGTTGAATATTTAAATAATCTGAAGAAATTACTCCGCCTCCAGATTTTGCAAGAGCGTGAGTTCCAGTAGTGGTTGAATTAATTGTTATTTCATTTCCTGCAGTTCCACTCACCGTCCATGAAGAAACAGTTTGCGTAGTACCAGTGGTAAATAAAATAGAATGTGCTGCCGTGCCGGTGTCCTTAAAGTTATTAAAAGTATTGGAACCAGCAATAGTAACACTAGATGTGCTGGCTCCCCGCGCAAACCAAATATTATTAAATGTGGCGCCACCACCAGAAAAAGAAACAGCTGTATTGGTGGTGCTAGTAACTTTAATGGTTGAAGTCCCAGCATTAAAAGTCAGATTAGTTTGTGAAAACATACTCCACACCGTAGTAGCTGATGTGGTAGTAAGCGACCAAGTTCCACTACCCATAATTAATCCTCGAACATTGGAATTACTATTCGCTAAAGCGCCGATTGAAACATCATAACCATTAGCATCAAACGTGCCTCTTGTTAATGAAAAAGTGCTACTAGTACCAATGGTAAAATTATCTTGGAGAGCATAAGTTCCCCCTGGAGCATCTAAAATAATTCCACTTGGAAAAGCTAACCCCGCTGATTTAATCGTGTAACTACTTCGCCCTGAAAATGTCGGGGAACTAGAACCACCC
>CAZHDU010000015.1:0-11201 GCA_964531535.1 uncultured Candidatus Saccharibacteria bacterium | reverse complement strand
CCATAGATCCAACTCCAGTTAAATCCAGTGAACCAAAGATCAAATAACCAGTACTGGGCGTAAAAGTCGGAGAACCGGAACACCCGAAAGTAATAGACCTACCAGCACGCGGCATATCCATTGTAATCGTCCGTCCAGCTGAAAATGCATTATTTATAACTACATCATCTTGTGGAAGTGGCACACGAGTAGTCCATCCATGAGTAGACCACGTAAATGACGCGGTACCTGTAGCCGTTTGAGTAGAGGAGGTTGTAAAAGTAATACCACTATTCCCACCCGCATCACCAGAATAATCTGATACTGCTGATAAATCCCATGACCCTGCCCCTGCTCCAGTTATATCTTGGAAATCAGCGGCATTAACAGATACAGTTGCTGCGGTTATAGTTCTTACCGTACCTGGAGTGTCTGATTTTACTAAAACTCTATTTATTTTTGAATTACCTGTTATTGTTAATGTATTAGTTACTTCAACATTATTATAAATAGTAAAAGTGTGAGTCTTGCTGGCTGATCCTATTATTGTTAAATTATAAAAAGCATTTGAGCCAGTAAAACTACCAGAGCCATTGGTGCCAGCTGTAGCCCCTGTTAAGGTTACTGTCTTACCATTAGCATTAAAAACTCCAATACTTCTAAAAATAGCAGAAGAAGAATTTGAGGAAATGGTCAAATCATCAACAAGCTGAAATGTAGCTCCATTTCGGAAACCAATAAAGGCCGAAATTACTGTACCATTGGTTGTTATAGTTTTAGTCCCCGAGGAAGCATAAAATCCCAGCTCACCAATTTTAGTAAAAGATACATTTGACCCTGCTACATAAAAATTACCATAAACATTGTTGATTCCAAGACCACCAAATGTCAGTACTCCTGAAAGCGGAGCATTTAAAGTTAAGTCAAGACAATTCACTGTTCCAGACACTGTTACTGTATACCCTGTAGCATTGGAAGCAGTATCAAAAATCACATTGTCAGATGAAGTCGGCACTGAAGCATTATCTACCACCCCAGAAGCACTACCCCAGTGCGTTGTCGTAGCGGCATCCCAGGTTCCAGTACCTCCTACCCAATATCTGTCCGCAGCTTTGGCATGAGCGGGCAAGACGAAAAAAATACCAATTACAAAAATGATACAGAATAGCAATCTCTGATTTGCCAAATATTTTTTTATACTTGCCATTACCAACTATAATTTTACCGCAAAACAGAGATAAAATACAGACTAGTTCGCTTCCAAATCCAACTTTTCGTCGATGCGGATTTGTTCCACGAATTCTGGCACGTGAGAGACCAAGATCATAGCTCCTTCATATTGGTCGAGGGCACGGGCTATGACTGGTAGATGACGGAAATTGATATGGTTGGTCGGCTCGTCGAGGATTAGTAGCCCTGGTCTTTCGAGCACGAGTCGCGCAAAGGCCACCAAGCCCTTTTGGCCTTCCGACAGGTCGCCGATTCTGGTGTTGATGATATCTGAAGTAATCAAAAAGTTGGCCGCCACTGCTCGCATATATTCTTCATCGATTTTTCCAGTCACCTCTTTTAAAACTTTAGTTAAAGATTCTCGGATAGTGTCATCAAAATTTAAAGTAGAGAAATCTTGGCGGTAATAGCCGACTCGAATTCCTTCGGTGATTTTTGCTCCCTTGGCTTCCCCGCGAGCCATCGATTCGAGCAAGGTGCTCTTACCGATACCATTTGGACCAGACAACAATAAATGCATTTTCTTTTTTAAAATAATATTAACTTTGCGAGTGACCGGCTTATGTTTCTTTGGATCCATGACAGTGAGTGAAGAAATATTTACAATCTCGCCCAAAATATCTTCTTGGGCTGGAATTTTAAAATCGCGAATAGTCTTGTCTTCTTTGCGAACGTCGACAATCTCTTCTTCGAGCTCTTCAGCTTTCTCGCGCATTCTTCGAGCTACCAAACGCAACCGCCCTCCTTTATGAGCAAAGACGTTGGCCTGATCTTTCTTGGCCTGAATTTCTTTGGCCAACTGGGCATTCTTCATGTTTTCTTTTTCCACTCGAGCGGTGATGTCTTTTAGCACGTTGTTATAGTTCCCGACATATTGCTCGACTTTTCTAGTGTAGATATCTAGATAAAGCACGCCAGTCGAAAAAGCGTTCAAGAAAACAGAATCGTGAGAAATCACCAAGACTGTCTTTTTATAATTCACCAAAAAATCTGTCAGGTGAGCGATGCCGGCTTTGTCGAGGTTGTTGGTCGGCTCATCGAGGAGTAAGATATCTGGCTCTTGAATCAGCGCCGAGGCTAGGAGCAATCTAGCTTGTTGTCCACCGGAAAAACTTCGGACGATTCGATCATGAACTTTTTCGTGACCCTTCAAGTTGACCACTTCTAAGACTTCATCTATCCTCGGATCGATGTCGTAGACTTTTTGTTGAAAACATTTTTGAAAGAAATCGCGCACAGTTAAATCTAATTCATCTCGTGGGATGACTTGTCTCGATAGAGCAATGGTAGTTCGTTGAGCGACATTGATGACGCCTTCTTCGGGCTGGTTCTTGCCAGTGATCAGAGAAAAGATGGTACTCTTGCCGGCTCCGTTTTGCCCGACGATAGTCACTTTCATTCCTCGACGCACCGAAAAATCCACCTCTTCTAAAATAGGTTTATTGAATCCGTAATTAAATGAGACCTTGTCGAATCTCACCACTGTGTCGCCTCCTTGTTCTTGCGCCATATTGAATACATACTTTACATTAAATTTAAGAAAATAGAAAGTGGGATAGAAATAAAAAAAGTGAGCGTGGAATAAATCCGACAGCTCACTTGTGTGTGATGAAACGATACTCTGCCCCACCACACACAAGTGTGTCCGGCGGCGACTCTACTTCACTGAAACAGAAGCGCACACTTGGCGTCAGCGTTCACGATCATCCTGAGATCGTAGAGAGGCACTTTAGTTTCAATGCGCACCATCATGAAGTCGTGCCCGCCTATCACGAGACGAGCATTGGGCACCCTAACACTACCTCGGCACTTCTTCCTAAGCTCAGCCACAAAAGCCTTACCCCTCCTGTCATCACGAACCTCAAATGCCAACTGAGACATTGAACTACCTCCAGAAAAAAGAACGGCATGTTATTATGCTTTATAATACAATTAACCTATTTTGTCCAGAAACATCTACCCCATAGGCATTGCCTCTGGGGTTAGCGTTATAATATAATTAATTTATGTCTATAAGAAAAATAAATTTTGCCAAAGGCGAATTTTATCACCTATACAACCGTGGCACTGAAAAGCGCACGATATTTTTAGATAAGCAAGACTATAATCATTTCCTGTTTTTAATGTATATCTGTAATTCCACAAGAAGTATCACCCTCAGAGACATCGGCAAAAATTTTGACCGCGAAGAAACCCTAGTAGATATCGGCGCATATTGTTTAATGCCAAACCATTTTCATATTCTTATTAACGAAAAAACAGAAGGAGGTATTTCTAAATATATGCTAAAGCTAATGACTGGCTACACTATGTATTTTAATCAAAAATATAAAAGGACTGGAAAACTTTACGAAGGAACTTTTAAAGCAAGTCATGTTAGTAAAGACAATTATTTAAAATACATTTATTCTTATATACACTTAAACCCAGCGAAACTCATAGATAAAAATTGGCGAAAAAATAAAAATCGAAACACTGTTAAATTACTAGAATACATTTTTACATTTCCATACTCTAGCATCAAAGAATATACTGCGAAACAATTTCATATACTTACTCCATCATCCTTCCCCTCTTACTTCAGGAAACCAATAGATCATAAACGAGAACTTTTTGATTGGTTAAACTTTACCCCATAGGCAATGCCTCTGGGGTATTTATCGTCGTTGACATATACTCATTATTTTCTATACTTGCATTAGACATTAGTTCTCTGTCTCCTTGCGCGGCGACTCACACAGGCGCGAGCCTGGTGCTCAAAACGCATTGATAGCCCGAAGGGTGTAACCGACCAAGGTCGGCAAGTTACCCTCTCTGGTTTAGAACCTGAAACGAGACCTTGTTCAAATCTAGGTATCCGTAATACGTTTGCCGAAAATTTGAATGGGCGTCCAATCAGGTCAACTCGATGGCTCTAGAACGGGTTCCATTCCCGATATCCATCGTTAACAATCCGTGATAAATAGGTAGCCCACGGGCGCCCACGGATAAATCCCCTACAATGTATGCTCCGGCAACAACGAAAAAGGGGTGGTAGTGTTCTTGGAATTAGTCAGCCAAAACAGCCCACAAAGCAAACTACTAGTTGTTGACTCCCGACAAGAAGAGCGGACTTGATACCCGCAACATTAGTCTCTTTAGGGTGATCGTTCGTTCGTAAATCCGTGGGCGTGAGTGTGGCTCTTGTAGCGCACTCACGTCTTTTAATTTTATAAAATATATTACCCCAGAGGCATTGCCTATGGGGTTTAGAAATAAAAAAAAGTGAGCGTGGAATAAATCCGACAGCTCACTTGTGTGTGATGAAACAATACTCTGCCCCACCACACACAAGTGGGTTAGGCACTACCGTGGAGTCTCCTCTGGTGGCCAACCAAATCCACCACACAGAGGTGTTCCAAGTTCCACGCTGGGTCTTGGATCAGGTAGACGAGGCCGTGACTCAGACTGCAAACTCTTAAGGTCGGCCTCGGACAGGCAAGCTGCCGAAGCTGGATCGTGACGAGACAGAGTGAAACAGACTCTGTGGTAGCCATCAGTCTTCCTCTCTGGAAGACCCTCAGGCAACCATCCCGACACTAGGGCGACTTGGGCCACCCGAGCGTACACGATCTCTTTGTGATCCCAGTCGAACCTAAAGGCGTGAGCCCAGGAGTCCTTCTTGTCGTCACACAAGAGTATCGTCTTCTCATCCCTCACTTCGATCTGCAACGAAGAGAGTTCAGAAGAAAGGCCGACGATTCGGCGAAGAATACTGAGAACGTGCATCTCAATCTTCGCCAAGATTTCGAAATCCATATTCAAACCTCCAGAAAAAAGGAACGACGTGTTGTTATGCTTTATAATACAATTAGCCTATTTTGTCAAAGGATGCTATAGTAAAAACTATGGAAGAAAATGTATACCCAATGCGGATCAATAAATACCTGGCCCTACATAAACACTCGACTCGACGTGGCGCTGATGATTTGATTAAAGACAAAAAAGTTTTTATCAATGGCAAGCTAGCCGTCTTGGGCGACAAGGTGAATGAACACGACAGCGTCGAAGTTCGTTTCCGTGGAAAACAAGTCCCCTACATATATATCGCCTACAACAAACCCGTCGGCGTGGTGACTCATTCGGCGCAAGAAGGCGAAGTCGATATTTTGCAAAAAATCAAACACCAAGTGGCTATCAAAGATATCTTCCCAATCGGCCGTATCGACAAAGAATCTCATGGCTTAATTATTTTGACCAACGATGGCCGAATCACCGAGAGATTGCTCGGACCAAAATATTTTCACGAAAAAGAATACTTGGTAAAGACCAAAGACAAGCTCCGCACTAACTTTAAAGAAAAAATGGAAGCTGGAGTAAAGATAGACGAAGAAAAAACCGCTCCATGTAAAATCCAAATCATAAACGAACACACTTTTAAAATAATTTTAACTGAAGGCAAGCGCCACCAGATTCGCCGAATGTGTGTAGCCATGTTCAACGAAGTCGTCGATTTGAAACGCATTCGCATCATGAACATCGAGCTCGGCAAAATGCCAGCCGGATCTCATCGCGAAATCAAAGGCAAAGAACTCGAAGTTTTCTTGAGGTCTTTAGATTTAGCTTAAATTTTAAACTCTTTCAGCGAGGCCTTGCCTAGCTGAACACTAGTCTCGCATGCGAGCTCGCTCGTAGACCATTCCGCTTGAGCCTCGGCCTCGTTCGGCACGCTTCAATATATCTCCCACAAAAGACAAAATCAGACTAAAGACTAGGGCTGAGAAAAATCCGTAGACGACAAACCCATTTAACCAGCTCGCCACCAACATCACCAAGAGAGCGTTTATAACAAAACCAAATAGCCCGAGTGTGAGTACAGTGATCGGCAGAGTCAGCAGTGACAAAATCGGCTTGATAAAAATATTCACGATAGCTAAAACGAGGGCGACTTCCATGGCCACCCAAAAATCAGTCACGCGTACCATGTTTGGCAAAAAATGTGCCACTATGAGAATGACAAACGATGTGACGACCCAATTTTGTAAAGCTTTCAACATATTTAAATTATACTATTTAATTAATCTCGATGTCTACATATGAGACCTCGGGAAACTGCTCGACGATATTTTTTTCAATCATGTCGATGTGGCTTCCGACTAATCTCGGGATACGATCGGTGGTTTTAAACATCAGCTTAGCAAATTTTTTAAAATCAGTTTTGATATCATCAAATTCTTCTTTCAAATCTCCGGCTTCGTATATCTCTTCATATAGAGGCGATCCGTTCCATTCCACTGTGGTAAAAATTCGGTATTTACCGATATCGATGGCTACTGATTTAAATTCAATCACCTTCTCCACACATGGGTCGGCTTCGAGCGCTTCAATGATGTCTTCGGTAGTTTTTTTACTCAAAGGTTTACCGATGATGTATTGATGATTTTTAATGATAAGGAGAACTGACAAAAATCCCAAAACCAAACCGACCAATAGCCCGCCGACCGCATCATAGAAAACACTACCGGTGACAAAAGTCAGCCACTGGGCGATAATCGCGATAAAAACACCAACCACCGCCACCGAATCTTCATAGATGATAGCCAGCAATATCGGGTCGGCGTCTTTAAAAATTTCAAGTGTTAGTTTTTTATTTTTCTTGAGTTCTTTGATAGCCATCCACAGAGTCACACTCTCAACCACCAAAGCCAAGACCAAAACTAGAATGCTAACTAAATTAAATTCTTCCGGAGAGACAGTCCCACCGTGATACAGAGATTCTAGTGAATGATAGATGACAACCCCCGAACCGATAAATAAAATACCACAAGCCGAGATGAGCGACCAGAAAAATCTCTCGATGCCATAGCCATAGCCTCGGATGCTGTCGGCTGGTTTGCGTGAACGTTTGATCCCGACTAAGAGTAGCGATTGGTTGAGAGTGTCGGCAAGACTATGCACAGCTTCAGCAAACATACTAGCTGAACCCGTTAGAAAAAAGACCAGAGTTTTTATAATGGTCACAAAAGTGTTACCTAACAATGCCGCCGTGACAGATTTTTTCCCTTGTGCAAGATGTTCCATTTTATCTATTTAGATAGGTCACTGTGAGTTGGAGACAAGTGGCAAACATACCCCAGAGTAAATATGGGATATTGGCATAAGCCACTAGGCGCAATCCTGGAGCGGCATGCCAGATAGACCACAAGGCCCAAATCAAAGTCACCACCACCAAAATCACATCGATTGAAGCCAGAAGATTATTTCGCAACCCAAATTGAATCCAGGTGAAAATAAAATTAAAAAATAAATTCAACAAGAAAGGCACGCCGACTTGCCAAGGCAATTGCTTGGTCAAGATTTTATAAAACACCCAGCCATAAGTCAGGAAAATAATTGTATACAGAAAAGTCCACACCGGACCAAAGAGATAGCTCGGAGGAGCCCAGGTCGGTTTGATCAATTGTGAGTACCAATTATATGAATTGTTCATTTTTATTCTTTCTTCGGCATGTCGCGTCCAGCCCAGACATTACTGGTGCCGATTGCGTCGTTACCAGAAGCCTTGATATACAGGAAGAGTTGCATTTTGTAAGCCACTGCATTTTTTAGTGCGCCTAAAAGTTGCATCGAAAGAGATGAAGTATTGCCCCAGATAGTCGAGACTCGAGCTAGATCTTCTTCGGTCAAAGCTCCTACGACATCTCGGACAAACTTGGCTTGTTCATCCATCTTGGCAGTGAAATTTTCAAAAGTCACCGCGTCTTTGTTTTTAGCTAATTCCATGTAGACATTTTGGTCGCCAGCAATAGAAGCACTGATGCCAGTGTGGAGCATTTGACCCAAATATTGCAAAAGTTCTAGAGTCGAACGTTGACCAGGTGTAGGCCGATAGTCGAGCTTGCTCGCGTCGATTTTTTCCACCAAGTGTTTGATAATCTCAATTTCCCCTACTAAACTCTCAATAAATTGTTCTTTGGTAATCATGTAGACACTATAGCATAAATCGGTAATTTTATAAATTAAATTCACCAAACAAAATCTTCAAAATTAGTGACCTTCGGATTGCCAGACACGGATAGATTCCACCGGATGGACGAGCATGATGACGTTTAGAGTCAAATTATCGCGAACCCAAAACAGACAACCAAGTTCAAAAACCACAATCAAGGAGACTGTCACCCAGACTTTTGAAAAACGAGCCATCAAGAAGCCTAGCGCGGCCATCCCGACATCACTGACTGAATTTAAAACACTATCGCCGACATAACCGAGAGATATTGTCACCTCGCGATAACGATTGATGATGAGTGGTGAATTTTCCAAAATCTCCCAAGCCGCTTCCAATATAATCGCCGCCACAAATCGATATCGGACTGGCAATTTGCGCGCCACTAAAGATAGAAATCCATAAAACAACATCCCGTGAATAATGTGTGAAAAAGAATAGGCATCGGCTACACGCTGAGAATTTTCACTGCTCCAGATATTTCCATCCCACCAGCCAAATTTTCCATCCGGGCCGAGTAGCGACCGGCCGAGATAAATCTCGATCAAGGCTACGATGGCCATGACCGTGACAGTGCTCAAGATGATGAAACGATTTTGTTTTAGAAACTCAAAAATTTTTGTCATAAATATTTATGGCTACCAAGCAGCGAGAATCGCTCCCATGGCTAGCATACAAAGTAGTGAAGAGAAAACTTCAAAGAGCCAGAGCTTGTATGGCTTGCCCATCCAGATCACATCCATCGAAGAGCCAGTCAAGATAAAACCAAACCAGACAAAAAAAGCGAGCCACATACCTTGCACCGCACTGTTTATGTGATTGAAAACAATCATTGTTCCCAAAATATATGCAGTGACCAAGTTCACCATCAAATTCCAAAACATTTGCCCATACATGTCGCTAAACTTTTCTTTACCAGTCGGCACAATATTTGCTAATTTCATCCAAAGCTTACCGGCGATTGGACCATGCATCATAAACCCGATAATAAAATTCACTACCGCTGCCACCACCACCGCTACCAAACTTATTGAAGCCATTGATTTTACGAAATCACATCACGCAACCGTCCGATTAGCGGGATGCAATAAAAAATTAAATTTTAATAATTAAATTATAACACATTTTTTCGGTTTGACTAAAAGTTTTTTTTAATATAAACATATATCATAAACGCTCTTTCGATACACCCGAGGAATTAACCCCTCACAATAAAAAAAGGGAGACACGTTGGAAGCAACACAAAGTCCTCAAGCGATTGTGCCCACCCATCCCAATATCTTCATGTCCTTCCGGAGAAAGATCTTGGACAAAATCAACTTCGCGACAGCCGCGAAGAAGAGAAAACTGTTCACTCTCAGAGGAAAGATCAAAGGAAGGAAGAGGAGGATCACGATCGTCATCAAGAACAATCGACAGTGCGCAGACGGACAACTCGTCACTGTCGACATTGTCACCACCAGTTCTCTGAACCGCCCGAGCGCGGAAATCTGGATCCCGGCAGATCGAGAAAAGGAAGCTGGAATCGTCATGCCCAGCCACTAAACTTCGACCTCGCTTCCACTTCCGCATCATCCCCAAAAGGGACACTCGCCTCCCGACCCTGGTCGGGGGGCGTTTTAATTTTTAAAATAAAAATGCAAAAAGAAAAACCGCCTGCGGAACACCGGGTCGGTTTTCCTGCAGGCGGTTCGATGCCCACTACTTCACTGCCCACTACTTTTCTTCTACGACCGGAGAACCCTCTGGAGCGTCACCAGGATTTCAGATTCCAGATCCTGAGTGAAGGGCTCGACCTTGACCACGTGGGTGATCTCGGCAAGCGGCGGAGGGGTCTTCGACAGCCAGACCACCTTGTGGCCGGCCATGTAGAGCTCGTGGGCCCACTTGCGAACTTCGGGCCTTTCGAGTTCGGGCACATCTCCGATGACGAACAGACGGATGTCGAAATGTAAAGCATCCGTCAGAGTCGTCTGCGCATCCTCGAGGAACGAAAAGCCCTCGACCCGGCAGCCGAGCAGGCTCTTGATCGCCCGAGCAACCAGGTTCCAGACCTTACGATTCGCGTCGAGCACGATGATCCTTCTTATAGTCATTATTTCTTCGCCCTTTCTAAGATATACGACAGCTGTTTAATGGAACTGCTATTTAAACAAGATACTACAATTTTTTTACAGCCTGTCAACCTATTTAATTAAAAGAATTTTTTGATTGCGAGAAAGTTTTTTTATTCGCGCTTCTTCTTTAGAAGCAGTCGATCGGTCTTTGAACTTCTTCGAATACACTAATTTCACCGGTCTTCGGCCAGCTGTATATTTTGCGCCAATATTTTTAGAATTATGTTCGATAACCCGCCGTTTCAAATCTGTAGTGATGCCAGTATACAACGTCCCGTCTGCGCATTTTAATATATAAAGATAATACATAAACTAATTGTAAAACATTAAAAGAAAAACCGCTCGCAAGAAATGCCGAGCGGCTTTTCTTGCGAGCGGTTCGATGCTCGCGTCACTCTTCCCAGATATCATCCGGGCCACCTGATAGGTCTTCAATGAGTGGAGTCTTCTGCGTTCGCGGCGATTCGGGACGCTTGATCTCCCGACTGCGCCACGAGCTCACCACCACGATGGCCAACGATCCGAAACAAATGAACGCGGCCAGTACGCCATCATACTTGTCCATCTCTCATCTCCTTTCAGTCAGTATCGCTCGAATTGCACGAAACGACAGTCTCGGCCCAGGCCTCTTTGAGCCGAATCCAGACGAATCCGACGACCTCCACGCTGATCACGACGACACCGACCAGTTTGAAGTAGGTCTTGGGGTCCATGTTCAGGATGCCCCAAAGCCAGAAAACGACAGGAACGAGTGCGACGACCCAGTAAACGTCTTCCTTTCTCATGACTCACGCCCTCCCGTGTTTTGTTAAACAGCAGAACGAATTTGAACTTCAATTAAAATCATATACCTTTGGCATTTGATGTCAACAAATCCTTTCACAAGGACG
>CAZHDU010000014.1:14889-16654 GCA_964531535.1 uncultured Candidatus Saccharibacteria bacterium | reverse complement strand
TCAGTGGCGTGGAGAGTGGACATTTTACGTTTACCCAAGCCTTGTTATCCGCGAGTGGACTCTCGCCATTGTCGGTAGGTTTATATTTAGCGACATTTGGAAGCTTCACCGGTAAATCTTTTTCTGGCACAGCCACAAATCCACACTTCTCGCAATTGATGAGTGGTATCGGCTCACCCCAATATCGTTGTCTTGAAAAAACCCAATCTCGTAGTTTGTAAGTTATTTTTTCTTTGCCTCCTACAAATTTTATTATTTCCTTTTTTGCTTTCTCTGTTGATAAGCCATTAAATTCTCTAGAATTAATTAAAAAACCTTCACCAGGATAAAAATCATATTGTAAAACCAAATGATCAGATGGGGGCAATCCTCTGACACTCGGCCTTTCTGGCCTTAAATCTTTATCACCAAAGTTTGCTTCGATAACTTTCATTATCGGTAAATTATATTTTCTAGCAAACTCAAAATCACGTTCATCATGACCAGGCACAGCCATAATTGCTCCGGTACCATAGTGGGCTAAAACATAATCGGCAATCCATACAGGGATTTCTTGCTTGGTAGCTGGGTTGATTGCTTTTATTCCTTTTAATTCCACTCCAGTTTTTTCTTTATTTTCTGCTGTGCGTTCTATCTCATCTTTATTCTTTACTTCTTGAATATATTTTTCTACTTCACTCCAGTTGATGATTTGTGATTTTAATTTAGCAACCATTTCGTGCTCTGGTGCTAGAACCATATATGTCGCGCCGAAAATAGTGTCTGGCCGTGTCGTGAAGACCTCAATGCCAAGGACGGTCCTTGACACATTAAAACTTATTTCCGCGCCTTCGGACTTACCTATCCAATTTCTTTGTTGAATTTTTATTTTCTCTAAGTAGTCGACGGTATCAAGATCTTTGTCGAGTCTATCCGCATATTTTGTAATCGCTAGCATCCATTGTTCTTTCTCTCTTTTCTCGGTCGGGCTTCCACAACGTTCACACATGCCACCAACGACTTCTTCGTTGGCCAAACCGATTTTATCTTTTGGACACCAATTGATTTCAGTTCGCTTTTTGTAAGCCAAACCTTTTTTAAACATTTGCAAAAAAACCCACTGAGTCCATTTATAATATTTTGGATCTGTGGTGTTTACTTCTCGAGACCAATCGAAAGAAAAACCCAAACTCTTTAATTGTTTACGAAACGTATCCGTATTTTGTTTAGTGACTTTTATCGGATGAATGCCAGTCTTAATGGCATAGTTTTCAGTCGGTAGTCCAAATGCATCCCAGCCGATTGGGTAAAGCACATTGTAGCCCTCCATTCGACGCTTACGCGCGATGACGTCCATGGCAGTATTTGAGCGAATATGGCCCACATGCAAACCCGAACCTGAAGGGTACGGGAACTCAATCAAACCATAAAATTTCTGCTTTTTGGAGTTATTCGAAGCTTGGAAAATCTTTTTCTTATCCCAGATAGTCTGCCACTTTTTTTCGATTTTCTTATGATCGTATTCTTTCTTCATGCATCCATAATACCTAAAATTAGCCTTTTTTGCAAAAGAAAAATCTCAATAATTAGAGCACCCTTTAGTTTTTGAATTTCTTAATTGCCACCCAAAACAACATTCCCAGAGACACCGCCAAGATGACCACTCGGATTAAATCATTGGCTGCGCCCCAATAGCGCATCGAAGCAATCACAAAAGACAAGACTCCACCGAGAGCCAGCCCGTTTTGAACCAGGGCGAGAGGAGGTTTGGTCAAAGCCATGTTGT
>CAZHDU010000014.1:0-14879 GCA_964531535.1 uncultured Candidatus Saccharibacteria bacterium | reverse complement strand
TACCTTTAAAGAAATTTCCAGCTAGAACAGACAGCGCTCCAAGTAAAACTAAAGTTACAAAAATATTTCGGTCATAGTTTTTGGAATCGGCATCAAAAGTAGCTCGGCAGGTATATTGAGCATCGCAATAGCCCTTGGGTTGAGTCTCGCTAGGCTTAGCGCTTTTGTCGTAATAGGTATTGTTGGTCCATTGGCCGCCTTGTTCGACACAAGATTTTTCTGTATCAGGAACAGTCACCACTTGAGATGTCGGACAATATAAATTGTAGTCTGGGCTCTTATAAACCAGAGAAAGTGTATAGTTAAAAAACAAATTTAAGACAATGATGATCCCCAAAATCACTGACCACTTTAAAATTTTTGATTGTGTTTCCATCTACCTATTATACCACGAACGCCTACTCGGCCTGCCAGATAGTAGTATGAGCCAGAGAAATCAAGCGTCCTTTGGATTTTTCCAAGACGCACATCTCCCCCACATTAACCTCCCCCGGAGGCAAGACCTCCGAAATTGCGTATCCGAGATTGAGCGCCGAAGAATCAGTCGAGTATGAAGTCAAAATTACAAAAAGCGGTTTATCGCTCAAAACTTTTTTGACTTGCTCGAGCAATTTTGGCAACATCTCTTCAATCTTCCAGACTTCACCCTTTGGTCCCCGGCCAAATTTTGGTGGGTCCATGATCACTGCGTCATATTTATTGCCACGTTTTTCCTCCCGTGCCAAAAACTTCATCACGTCGTCTTCGATGATTCGCATAGTCCGGCCATCAAGGGTTCCCTTTGATAAATCTTCATTTTCTTTGGCCCACTGTAAGCTTTGCTTCGAAGCATCCACGTGGGTGACTTCTGCTCCAGCTCGCAAGGCAAACAAACTAGCCAAACCAGTATAGCCGAACAAGTTTAAAAATTTAACTTTATGCGGAAGTCGGACTTCCGCACTTTTTATTTGGGTTTCAATAAAATCCCAGTGACTAGCCTGCTCTGGAAAAAATCCCAAGTGTCTGAAAGGTGTCGGGCTCGCTAAAAACTTAATACCTTTATATTCCATCTCCCATTTTTTGCCCATGTCCGACATGTGCAAATTTGGGAAGGTCCAGCCGGGTTTGGCTCCAACTTTCGAGCTCCAGAATTTGCCATCGACATCTGCCCACTCTTTTTTACTCAAAGTTTTTGGCCAGATTGCATTTTCATGAGGACGCACAAAAGTATATGGACCAAATTTTTCCAATTTTTCTCCTTCTCCTGTATCTAGAACTTCATAGCCCATCTGTCCACTCGCTCCCCAATCTTTTGGATAATAAATTTTAATTTCCATAAATAATTTAAATTAAAAATTCAATGACATCACCATCTTTTACGATGTATTCTTTGCCTTCAGTTCTCACCCAGCCTTTTTCTCGAGCCTTGGCATAAGACCCAGCTTCGAGCAATTTTTCTGTAGCAATCACTTCTGCCCGAATAAATTTATCTTTAAAATCTGTGTGGATAGCAAGACCTGCTACTGGCGCAGTGCTACCTATTTTGATAGTCCAAGCCCGAGTCTCGTCTTCCCCGGTTGTCAAAAAAGTTTCCAACCCCAAAAGCTCGTAACTTTTTTTGATCAAATCATTTAACCCTTTTTCAAAAACGGTATCAATCTCCACGGAAAGCCCGGGCGCCTGAAAAGCCACGTTTTCATTGGCTTCAGAAGTATTTAAAACATACAACATCGGTTTCAAGGTCAAAAGCGATAGAGATTTGATCAACAACTTTTCATCTTCCGATAATCCTACAGCAGAAGCCATCTGGCCACCTTCTAAAACTTTTTCAATTTTCTTCAATACTTGTTCTTCGGCGATAGCCAGCTTGTCACCTCTTTTTACATCTCGGACTATGGTCGAAAGTCTTTTAGCCACTACTTCAAAATCTGCCAAGACTAGCTCAAGATTGATCACACCGACATCTTGCGTCGGGTCGACTTTATTAGACACATGTATAACCGAAGAATCTTCGAACACACGGACCACGTGAGCGATAGCGTCCACCTCTCGAATATTAGTTAAAAATTTATTGCCCAAGCCTTCGCCTTTGGAAGCCCCGGCTACTAGCCCAGCAATATCCACGAATTCAATCACCGCTGGGATGGTTTTTTTAGATTTAGAAAGTTCACTCAATTTATCTACTCGCTCGTCTGGCACCGGCACGATACCCACCGATGGATCGATGGTGCAAAATGGATAATTTTCAGCCGGCACACCTTTTTTAGTGAGCGCGTTGAAAAGCGTGGACTTGCCCACGTTTGGTAAACCGACAATTCCGATCTTTAGTGACATGTAGACAATATAGCAAACAATCGCAATTTCGCCAAAACTAATTTAACTTATCTATATAATTATCGTGATTTTCGTTTATCTTTGGAGGTGGTGGTAGAGGGTTAAAATAATCCTCTTTGGTGTATTCGACTTCGTGTGGGGGCTCGGGCGGTGTTTTGATTTCTGCTTTAGTTTCGACCATAGGCTCGATTTTAACTTCTGTCTCTTCTGCTTCTTCATTCTTGACCGCCCGGCGGACACGCTTGATGATTCTCACGATATGGTGTCGCATCAAATAATGCAAAACTAACATAACAAAACCAATTAAAATAATTCCACCCAAAATATACACGATATAATCAGTGACGAATCGAGTAATCACAAAAGGTTTTTTGACTGGCACAGATTCATCTCTCACGTTACCTGCGTTGTCGATGGCTCGGACGATGACTTCCATATTTCCATTCTCACGCAATGGAACCTGGAAGGGGCTCTCGGCGTCCAAGAAAACTGGTGACTCGGTCAATGGTTGATTTTTATCGATGATACCAACTTCATAATGATTGACCCCAGATAGATTATCAGTCGTAAAGAAAGAAACCAATGTCCGTTCAGTTAAAATCACCGCCGCCACTAGATATTCCACTTTTGGTTTAAACTCAGCCGGTGGCGCTGTATCTATGCGAACCAAGAAATGCCCGGTCGTTCCCCAGACGTTGTTTTTAATCGCCTTAATATGGAAATACCACAGACCATCTTTTAGTGAGTCAAAAGATTTTGTAGTTTCATCAGAATCAATGGTATTGTCTGGAATGGTGTTTGGTTTGTTGTCGAATTCAAAACTAAATCCAGCCACCCCAGTATCGCGGACCCAAGAAACCACTGGACTATTGTTGTTATACCAATTTGATTGAATCGGATGCGTCTCAGAAAAAACTTCGACACCTTCAGGAGCTTTTGGCAAAATCGAATAAGAAGCTCGACCCAGGTCTACTATGGTCTCGGTTCCCAATCCATCATTTAATAAAATCTTCGTTGTGGAAGCGAAAGAGACGTTGGCTAGTCCGGAAGCTTTAGCTTTAAAAGTAATCGTCCCGACCAAACCAGACGAGGTGGTGATGCCCCCTGGGATCACCCCTACATAACTAGCCGTTCCTTTAGTGTTGTCATATTTTGGTGGCTCCACCCAGACTCCAATGATAGAAATTCCACCAGTTTGATTTACGATAGATAACTTGGAAGCATCGAAATTTACCCGGACTTCGATTCCGTTGATACTCCGGTTTTTGGTATTGACCAAGATGGGTACTTGAAAATTTGATCCCTCTTCAAAGCTCCCCGACCTAGGTGAAAAAGCAATTTCGGCACGAGAAAGTAATTTCGAAGCATCAATATTCACCTCTTGCGCCGACACCGGAAAAGCTGCGAGAATCATCGCCACCAGCATCGCTCCAAATATTTTTTTTGTCGCTTGTATCGACATAATTAATTAATGTCATCAAATTCTTTACTGATAACTTTTTCAGCTGTGTCGATATCTTTTTTGATGCCCAATAATTTTTTATGTTCCGCCAGAGTAGTTTTCTTGCTGTCATACTCTTCGACATCTTCACGAAGCATCTCCAGAGATTTGTGGACTACAGTCTCTACTTCTTTGACTTCATGACGCAAATCCTTGGTAAGATTTCGATCTTTCTTAAAATGTAAATACATTCGAATTAATAAATAAAGCACCGACAAGATTAAGAGACCAATGAAAACCCAGACCTCAGGGCCAATGTCAGACAAAATACTACCGACGGTAATCATTATTGAGTTTGAATTTTCACTATTTGTCTTGTCAGCTTTAATCATGACCGCGGTGACGTTATACAAACCATGTTTCAAAGACCTTGGTACCAAGACATTAAATCCACCGTCTTTGTCGGATGTACCTAGGATAAATACTTTCGAACCATCGACTGACAAGAATGTGAGCAAGACTTGGGTGTTTGGATAATCTGAAGTTCCTAAGATTGATTGGTTGCCATATTTAGAACTAAAAATAATCTCTGGAGCGTTCAAGCTTGGTTTTGGTTGAGGAGCTTCTTCTTTTTCTTCCACTTTTTCTTCGACTTTCACTTCTGGTTTCGGAGTCTCGGTTTTAGGAGTTTCTGGTTTAGGTAGAGGTTCAGCGACACTAAACGTAGAAGTATTTAAATATCCAGTGATGTCTGTGCCCTCGCCATCATTGGCTAAAATTTGCCCAGATTGAAAAGAGAAGGTGCCAGACCCAGCTTTGATCGCTCGTAAGTTTACTACCAAAATGTTTCCCGAAGCTCCATTAAATCCACCCAAGGCTACCCCCTCGAATTTGATAGTATTATTACTTCTCGAGATAATTGGCTCAGTCACCCAAAAATCCAGAACTGAACCAATTTTAGAAACCGAATCCACAGAGAAATTTGAAGGGAAAGACAATACTCCAGAGACAGCATTAAAGGGTTTATCGGAAGACACCACTACCTTGACCGCCACTCGGTCGCCGACGGTGTAACTACCGGTAGATGGACTGACTAAAAGATTGGCCGCATATATCGACGATGGAAAAATTGCAAACAAAACTATCGCAATTAATGCTCGAGAGATTTTGATGATTTTTTTCTGAAAAGATAAATACATACAATTAGAATTATACCAAGAATAAACATGGACTGGAAGTGTTTAACTCTATCTAAAGCATCCATTTCCACCACTCGCTTGTTGCCGAGCTTATCGAAAGCGGCCACATAGAGATTTTTACCCAAAGATTGATCGACGAGTAAGTATGGACTCTCAGCGGTGACATAATCTCCCCACAAACCTTCGCGCACTTCATAGTGATCCATGCCGACTCCCTTGTCGACAGTACTAAATACTAGGAAATTTGCTCCATTAAAAATTGTCGGGTCGTTGGCTACTAGTGGTGTAAATTTTTCTGGCGGTTCGATATCTTGAATAGCCCGATCCACCCATTTTTCACTAGTTTGTAGCGCCGTAATGAACTCAAAAGCTTTTTCTGTGGTTATAATCTCCGTCCCCTTGCCATCGTTAGCCAATACTCGGACACTATTGAAAGAGATGACTCCAGGTTCCATGCCAGATAATTCGAAAATTAGACTAAATAAAAATACTTTTTTATTATTAAAACCTCCAGTGGTGATGCCTGAAAAACGCACCGCCCCAGAATCAGTAACTTTTGGTTTTTCAATCCAAAAATTCACCAGAGAGTTCCCATCGCGGACTTCTTTGAGCTTCAAAGCCTTGGGAGAAAAGACGACAGTTCCTTCGACTGCATTCACAGAAACGTCGCTAGTGTCCAAAAGTACATTGACCAAGAAATCTTCCTTAGCCGAAAAAACATTTTTATCAGACTGCAAAGAAATCTCTGCTGCTTGCGAAAAGTTTGGCAAAAATATGACTAGTAATATAATTATATTAAATATTTTTTTCATGCTTGTAAGTAATTATCCAGTCCAATAAAAGGCCATAATACTAAAGTCTACCAAATCCACCTTACCATCGCCATTTAGGTGTTTGACCTCACGTGGGATAAACGCTGTATTCAAAGGACGTTTATACCAAAAAGCTGCTATCGAAAAGTCGACCAAGTTACAACGTCCATCTTCGTTTAGGTCACACTTGGCTGATTTTACAGTATTATCGGCAAAGACATTTTTAGTACCAACAATAAAACCGACAGTATCACTAAACGAACTGATTTCACCACTTTTTAATGATTTCGATTTGGTCGAGTGTGAACCTATTTCTAGCACCGAAGTATCAAAATTGGCTAAATAAATACCGTTGTTATCAGAAGGAGTATTACTAAAAAATTCTTGTGGTGAATTGACGCTAATCACGATTTGCGAAGATGGAGAACTCTGTCCAAAGATCACCACATTGTCTCCCTTTTTTACTTCACTCTTGTCGACCGCGATAGTCGGTGCGATAAATATGCCGGTGATATTTGTAGTCACCCCAGAAGTGATAAGAATTTGAAAAGTAAAAGGCTTGGAATGTCTTTTTGCATTATCTTCACCATATACAGAAAAAGTATAATCTCCCGAAGATAAATTTCCGAGAGTTGCCGAAAAATTACTATCCGGCCCAGCAATTGTCGACAAGACTAGTTGCCCGTCCTTTAAAATATTCACTTTCGAAAGCGGGTAAGCTCGGCCAGAAAAAAACACACCTGTGCCGGAGTCATCATCACCACCGCCACCGCCTCCTCCGCCTCCACCCCCTCCTCCGCCCCCAGAAGATGTCACTGTAGCATTCACCCCTACATTTATAGTAATAGGATCAATTTGAGCTGAAACATACAGAGAACCAAATATCAAAAAAAACGCCAGAACAAAAATTAGTTTTTTTAATATAGATTTATTAGACATGAAAAGATTCAGAAGAATTTTTCATGGTTGCTCGCGCCTTTTCGATGATATGTTTGTTGTACTTCTTAATCAGTTTTTTACCTCCCCAGAATAACACCGAAAACACAACCAACATTACTAATACTAGTTGCCATGGGAAAACAAAGAAATATACGGTCTTGGCCACGTGGTCACCCTTTAGACCATAGTCTAAATTCAATTTTGCCGAATATAGACCGACTGCAAAATTTTTCCATTGATATGAGACTTCACTAAAAAATTTCTCGACAAAACCAGTAGGTATTACATAGCCCGCGTCGTGTTTGTAATTCACCCAATCTATCACAAACTTACGAGTGCTTTTAGGTAAAATATTTCCCTCCACAGGGTTGGCATCTAATTTTTCAGTAGGAATAAAAAAAGTATTGCGAATGGTAATAGTGCCGACTGGCTTTACTCGGTCACCTCCATCATTTCGAAAACGATATTCGAGTGGTACAGGCAGTGTCTTATACCAAAAATTTTTATCGGTTGTGTTGAAACTCAACAGACCAGCACTCTCCTTCACATTTCCATTTACAGACAAGAGCACCAAAGCTCCAGTCTTTGAACCAACCGAAACTCCATTTGGACCACTGGTTGGCGAAGTTCCCCAGAACACTACTGCAAAATGCCCGCCTGGTTCAGCATCCTTTGGAATAGTTATAGTGAGGCCGACAACTTTTTGTTGTCTTGGAGCTAAATGCACAGAGTTAAACTCTGGCTTTATCCAGGTACCCAGGTCATCTTTTGGATCTACAAAGGCTGGACTACCGCTCTCTCCCTGAGCCTCGAAATTTGAGAAAGAAGCATAGTAATCTTCATCCACATCACCTTCATTAGTCAAGATCATTTCGCCCTTGATTATATCTCCGGGGTTACCACTCAACTCAAAACGAGTCGGGGTGAGAGTAAAAGCACTCGCAGAATCAGGATAAAAACCGACCACAAAAGCTATGACCACAAAAGCTATAAGTAAAGACTTGTAGGGCAAGTTGTAATTCATGAACGTAAAATTCTTTTTAAAAACTAACTAGAAAGTTCCAGTAGCTACAAAAGTAAGTGTATCACTATAATCTGAATGTGCAACTGTCACCCCACTGATAGCAGCGTTTACAGCGATTTGTGCTCGTCCCGCGGCAATAGGAGCAGTAGTACTCACTATATTCTCTCCTGTTGTAGTTAAGCCTTGAATATCATTAGTCTCAGTATCAGCTGCACACGATCCAGTGTCATAAGGAGCAGCTTTTGATAATGTACCTGTTGTTTGAGTTACCGAGATAACACATAATCCGTAATTTTCTGTACCATCTACTATCGCACCATCAGCACTTCCGATGTTGTCAGCTGGTACAGAAGAAGACACGAGCCCGTTTGCACCGTTTGCGTTTCGGACAGTCACTACTGCTCCACCAGAAGCATTAGTGTTTAAATCCATCATGATTCTATTTACAGAATCAGTAGCTCCAGACACGCGAGTATCTGAGGTTGTGATTGTGCCCAAGGCTACCGTATATGGAGTAGCAGTGTCCTCATTACCAGCAGTACCAACATCGAGGTCGGAAGTGATTGATTGATTGACTGTGGCAGTGACACCGACTTGGTCATCATCGATAATATCTACAGTGATTGTTCCACTATCTCCGAATCCTCCAGATATAACAATCGTGTCATCGTCGTCAGCAGCACCATTGGTGATTGTACTTGCAGACCCAGTACCTCCAGTGGTCGCTGCTGTTCCCCAGACCAAGCGCATACATCGTCCAGCGATCAAGGCTGTGTCTGTGTCTGGTTCAAGAGTAATCACACTTCCTGCGACATCTACACTCCAGTTACTGGCATCTGCCGCAGCTGTGGTGACTCCTTCATCAGTATATGATGCAGTGGAACAAGTAGAACTATCACCCATCTCGATATCAAAGTTTGCAGCTGATTCAGCTGCAAGTGTGAAGTCAGCACTAAAAGTAAGAATGATATCATCAGATGTACCAGCTTGAATACCAGTAGGAGTCGCAAATTGAATTGTACCGTATTCATTGGCAGTACTAGCTTTTAATCTACCCAATGTTGCTTTCGCTGAAGTGACAGATGCAGCCATAGCTATGCTTGGACCTATCATAGACAATACAATAGATAGCATAGTGACTGCGCTAACTATTTTTGACAACGAAAACTTTTTTAAATTAAACATCATAATTTTTTCTTATTTTTAATACTAACTAATAATATGTATATCTATTATATCAAATCAGAAACCAAGTTGAGAAAAATTTATGTGGATAACTCCCTTATTCTAAAAATGCATTTATTAAAATGTACCAGTAGCGATAAAAGTCAGTGTGTCGGTGTAATCTGGATGTGCTGGGGTCACTCCACTGATGGCTGCGTTTACCGAAATCTCAGCGTGGCCACCCACGAGTGGCGCGCCGGCAGAATCTAAAATATTTTCGCCAGTTGTAGTCAGCCCTTGCACAGCATTTGTCTCTGAATTTGTCGCACAAGATCCAGAATCATACGGAGCTGACCTGGAATATCCAGAGATACTAGCGGTGATCACACATAGACCATAATTTTCTGTGCCATCAGCCATAGTACCATCAGCGCTATTTATGTTATCACCCGAGACCGACGTCGAGACCATTCCATTTGCACCGTTAGTATTGCGCACAGTCACCACCATACCAGTGGTGGCATTGGTTTCGCCTTCGGCAATAATCATATTTATTGAATCAGTACTTCCTGAGACCCTAGTATCAGTGGTAGTGATAGTGCCGAGCGCCACATTATATGGTGTATCAGTCTCAGCATCAGCCACCGAAGTATCTAGATCGAAGGTGATGGTCCCAGCAGTAGCTGGAGCAGCATAATATAAAAATCCATAACGAGTCTGATACGAAGCCGAAGATCCCACTCCGGATAGAATCATATTCCCAGCTGAGACCATTTGAAAATCAGTCGAAGTTCCAAAACCACCAAAAGTTCCGATGACGGGGTCGCGGACGATAAAACTAGTACTACTCAAATCCATCGCATCAGAAAAAGATACTGCTCGAAACAGCAAAATAAAAATTACCAAAATTTTTAAAATAAAATATCTTTTATCTTTCATCTTCAAAATCTACATTTACACCCTACTGAGTTGTTTTTGGTTTAGTTTGTCCTGCTGATTTAGCATCTTCATTTATTTGAAAAGGGGCAACTTCGATAATCTTGTTCAATATTGGATCGTAAAGTATCGCTTTTTTAGAAACTGAAAAAACTAAAACCTTATACCCTGTCTTGGCATTCACAAAAAAAGCCTGATCGGATAATTTTTCTGGGTCAGTGACTGTGGCTATCGTAGGCTTTTCATCAGGCAATAAAATTAATTTACCCACCCTTTCGAGGAGCTCGGCATTTTCTTTTTCAGCTACAGCTAGAGGATTATTTTTAAGAGTGCGTAATTGCCAATAAAAATTACCAGCGACCACTATGGCCACAATCAGTAGAACAAAAATAGATAAGAAGACTTTTTTAGACATAATTATAAACAATAGATAATTATAATAATAATTTAAACAAAAAATTTATTGATTAGTTGAACTATTAGCTCCCTTAGCTCCATCGAGGTTTAGTGCCGAGATGTCTACGACCTTATTTATGGCCACACTATACAAAATCGCTTTTTTAGCTTCATTGTATATGAGCACCTTGTCTCCGACCACCGCCTTAGCAAAGAACGGCTGATCTTTAAGCATTTCTGGATCAGAGATTGTGGCGACTGTAGGAGTTTCCCCTTCTGGCAGCAAGACCAGCTTCCCCACCTTAGCAACCAGCGAAGCTACTTCTTGTCTAGATACTGATTGCGGGTCCTGTTTTAAAACACGAACTTGATTATAAAAATAAACAGCAACCATGACAGCTCCTATGGTGATTAGAGGCAATATTACTCTTGAAAAAACTCTGCTTAAAATTTTAGTTTCCATATATGTGTTATTAAAAATTAATTTATAATTTTATCCACTATCACCCGAGCCACCACCTGAGCCACCACCACTACCACCACAAGCGCCACCAAACAAAACTGAAGGCGTAGTGATGTAACCAGAGCCACCATTGTCTACAGTGACGCTAGAAACAGCATCTAACGACAACACAGAAGTACCGGTAGCTCCACTTCCGCCACCACCACAAAAGAGCACTGATGGTGGAGTCAAATATCCACTACCTCCGAATATAATTGTAACACTATCTACCACATCCGCAAGTAAATTTGCGACACCAGAAGCAGTTGAGCTACCTCCAGACCCTCCACTACCTCCTCCGCTACCTCCTTCGACTTGGGGATCAGGAGTTGCTGACGCTTCTGAGTCTGAACCACCACGTCTTAAAATAGAAGAAATGAAAGACCAGCACACACCGTTGTTCCCATAATCATAGATAGTGCTACTAGATCCGACAGTATTTCCACCAGCACAACCAGAGTCTTTAACTTTTACATGGGAAATAGAGCTAGAGCCAGACAACGTCATCAACCATTGAGAAGTCGGAGTATCAGAATTTATGGAAATAGGATTACCTTCCGAACCTGTCAAATTTAGAGAGTTGGCAAAAGCATAAGTGTTCCCTGCTTTAAATTGCAATGTCGAACCAGCAGTGGCGTTTGTAAAATTATAAAAAGTAGTATCAGAGCTACCTGTTACATTTGCTGTCTTAGTCGAATTTGTAGGAGTTAAAGTGACAGTACCATTGTTGTGTGTATATGTACCACTATTACTAAAATCTCCATTGATAGTCAAACTAGTAGGAGCAACAAAAGTACCCGCTGAGATATTCATGTCCCCGCCGATTGTAGTCGCACCGGTTATAGTCAAAGTGCCCGCACCAGTCTTAGTGAGAGATCCCTGTGATCCGACAGTTCCAGCGATACTGACATTGTTGCTATTGGTATTGATAGTTCCACCACCATAATTTAAAGTGACTGCACGGTTTACAGGAGATGTGATTGTACCGGAAGCTTGCAGCGTACCACCTCTAAAGATCAAAGTATTTGTAGCCGCACCTGTGCCCAGCGCATCAGTAGAATTTGCGACGACAGTACCATCAATTAAATTTGTTGCTCCAGTAAATGTATTCACCCCAGCGAGAGTAAGAGTACCTGCACCGTCTTTAGTTAAACCACCACTAGTAGTACCGATTATTCCCGTCACAGATGTATCACCAGCGCCACCAAAAATTGAAGTAAACGTAGCCCCAGAGATAGTCGGGAATGTCAAAGTACCTGAATCAGAATTCACCCGAACATTTGTAGAAGCCAAGGTTAAGTTTGCTCCGATAGTATTTGTACCGCTCACATTTCTTATCGCCCCAGTGTTGCCAACACCCAGACCATGAACAGTGAAGGCTTTTACCGCCGGGAGAGTAATACCGTTTTGAAGTTCCACCGTCGCTCCAGCGAGTATGGTAGTGGTGTTCGCACTGGCAGCAGCGCCGAGCGCATTGTTGTGTCGCAGATTTAGCGAACCAGCATTCAAAGATATAGTCGCTGCCGTACCACTAAATGTATTGTCGCCAGATAGGATGACTTGTCCGGCGGTATTTTTGGCTATCGCTGCGACGACTGTTCCTCCGAGCACAGCGCTAACAGTTCCACTTTCCAATGTATATGTTGCAGTAGAAGTCAGCGTCGCTGCTCCACCAGTATTTATGATAGATCCATTGTCGATCAGTGTCACCGCTCCGATATTTGTTTCGTTAAATCCAGCAAGGTCTAATGTACCCCCAGCCACAGTCACTGCTGGAGTAGCCAATGAATCATTGACACCATAAGCCAGAGTACCGCCATTTATACGCACAAGACCCGTAGTAAGACTTGCAACACCAATAGTCAAAGTACCTGAATCCCATTTAGTTAAAGTAGCCGAAGTTGCAGTAGCACCAAATTGACCTGAAAATCTAGTTGGGCCAGTTCCTCCGACACCGAGGTTTATGCTGTTGGCGATAGTAATAGTTCCACCAAAAGTAATTAGGCCACTGCCAGAATTTACTACTCTCGAGTTTGCCGTCACCGTCATCGCTCCAAAATTGTTAGCCCCCGAAGCTGAACTAGTCAGAACTCCCCCATTTTTTATACCCGAACCACTCAAGTTTAAAGTTTCATAAGTTGAAGCTCCGCCCAGTGAAAACGTGCTCAAATCAAGCACTGCACCCGAAGACACGGTGACACCGCCAGCACTTGTTCCCAGTGGTGTATTTGCGGCTTCACCAGATGCGCCTAGCCGGAGAGTTCCTGTACTGACAGTTACTGCCCCAGTAAAACTATTTTGCCCAGCTAAAGTCAATATTCCTGATCCTTCTTTAATTATAGTACTTGTACCAGAACGAACACTGGATGAAGCCTGAGTAATGTCACCCACAGCCACCACTGTCAATGCAAAATTTCCAGTAATGTTACCAGCCAGTGTAAATAGTCCAGTACCATAGTTTACCAGACGAGAAGCTGCTCCCAAGGCCACAGTCCCAGGAAATGATATCGAGCTATTTGAACTATTTATAAAAGCACCGATACCACCAGTAGTGGCTATACCTGTTCCACTTATGGTAGCGCCTTCAGTAGTAGCCAGAGTATAACCATTTAAATCTAATACGGCCCCACTAGATACAGTTACTCCCCCGTTGCTGGCCCCAAAGGGTGTACTAGCTCCACTACCAGCAGAACCTAATTTCAAAGTACCCGCACTGACTGTGGTCGCACCTGTGAAGGTACTCGCCCCTCCAGAAAGCGTCCAAGTACCTACACCATTTTTAGTCAAAGTTCCACTGCCTGTATTTAAATTACTTACCAATGTTCCATTACCTGCGCCACCTATTGTTAATGCAAAAGTATTACCAGTAATATTTCCAGTGTTTGTTATATTTATATCACCATAGTTAGATATTATTGTACTAGAAGTAGCCAGGGTCACTAAGCCAGTGTAAACAACATTTGTACTAGAAGTATTTTGTAATGCCCCAGTCACCAAGGTTCCACCCAAGGCCAGAGCTTCAGAGGTACCGAGTGTGTATCCATTCAAATCTAGAGCAGTACTAGCACCAGACACAGTGGTCCCCGCGGCGGCTGTACCGAGTGGTGTATTGGTAGCTCCGCCAGATGCGCCTAGCCGAAGTGTGCCCACGCTTATTGTAGTTGCTCCAGTGTAAGTATTATCTCCTGACAACATGAGAACCCCAGCACTACTTGTTTTATCAAAGGTAAATCCTCCACTAATCACAGCTGAAATTACGGCATCATTGTCCATGAGCCCGTCACCAATCGCAAATGATCTATTGGCACCCAATCCCAAATTTCCAGTCACCAGTGAAGTAAAATTTGCATTAGCGACAGTCGTAAATGTTCCACCGAGAGTGAGCGTGCCTGCACCAGTAGCTATATTACCAGCAGTCATGCTCACTGCGCCGATGGTATCGGAATTTCCATTTAGATTATAATTTCCACCCACTACTGTCACCCCACCACTAGATAAAATATTGCTTGCATTATAAGTGAGAGTCGCGCCGTTGATAGTGGTTGTACCAGTATAACTACTAGCAGAATTCATAGTAATATTTCCTGATCCACTAATCGTAACCGACCCTGAAGTTCCTGTACCAATAGTCCCAGACATATTAGAATTAGCTGTAGCTAATATAGAAAGTTCTAAAGTAGAGATACTAAATTGTGTATTGACAGCAATATCATTCGCCGAATTTATCAAAATATTTCCAGCCAAGCTAGCGGAAACAATCGGGACAGTTACCAAAGATCCAGGATTGGTAATATCAAAACCATTCAAAATAAGCGAGTTCGTATTTGTAGCCGCCGGAGCCCTATTAGCAGTCAATTTTATGTTGGCATTCGCGGTCTGAAAATCACCAGAATATTCATTGGAAAAACCACCCCCATTGAGCAGTCTTAAACCGACGCCACCTTGGTAAGTCACCATGTCACTACCTGTGCCCGAAAGTGAACTATCTCCAAATGCCCCCTTGATGATACTCACTGTGGCTGACCCAGAAGCACCGCCAGCACCAGTCAATGTAGGTGTCGCAGTGAAAACCAATGTAGAGACATTTGCAGCAGAGTTTGAACCCAAGCTGGTACCACGGAAGAGGGCTGTGGCTCCGGCTGTTCGTGACAAA
>CAZHDU010000013.1:5197-16963 GCA_964531535.1 uncultured Candidatus Saccharibacteria bacterium | reverse complement strand
GTCAGGGGTTTTGGTCTCCGTGGTGTTGTTCGGATTGGAGTCCGGATCCACGGGGACACTCTCGTCGCTATTGCTCTCGGACATAACCTTCCCCTCCTTTAGGGAAATACTTGGCGAGGAGTTCGCCATAGTTTTTAAGTCACAAATTTTTGCAAACTAAAAACTACAGCGAACCCAAAAAACAAAGAACCATAATTAGAATTTATACACGGAGCGGAATAAAATGTCAATAAATTATCTACAGATTTTTTCTATCGAGTACTATCATGGAAGAAATTGGCCTACCTCTTCCAGTCCATAAAAATCTTTCATCACCACCGACAGCCTGAGACTTTTTATCAAGAATGTGCAGTCTCACATATTGTGAATTACCCCTGGCGCGAACTTCTCCAGGATTTGGTTGAGATTGGAACGTTATTCTAGAAGATTGGCCACCATCTAGAAAAATACCCCATTTGATATCTTTAGGTAGAAATTCTGCCACCTCTTTAGGGGTGACACCTTTCATCTTTTCTGATCTAGGAACAGCATCGAAAACTACCATGTGTGTCTGACCAGCAGAATCTTCATACATAATTGATCTTGCGTATCTAGCTTTTGGATCAAAAGGAGGGAATGATCCGTTTGATAGATCGTGATTCATTTCGTGATCATCGTTTGTGAGAAAATGTTTAATCTCTGGGCCGGTAGTCATAGCAGAAGAAATTTGTTTAATATCTAAACCGTCGATATTTTTTAGGTCAACTAAATCTCCGGTTGTAATATTAGCAGCTTCCTCTTTCGTCATTTGTAAAATAAAATTTCCCTCAAAAAAATCTGAGCCCCCTCCTGGTCTTACTTTGGAAACCTTGGCTTCGCCTTGTTCTGTTACTGATACCACCACGTCTGTCACGTTCTCTTGTTTGGGTGTTTGGTTTAAATCTTTGCGAACTTTTCGCAAACTTTTTTTATCATTTTTATCTTCATATTCTACAGTACAACATGCTGAATTAAACAATATAGATTGACCTAGGGATGCTTTTAAATTTTCAAAACCTGCTTTTTTATGAGCTAGTCCCTCCCCTCCAACCCAAGATATTTCTATCCCTTTTATCGCAACCACACCACGAGCTTTAATTTGTCGTGCTTCAATTTTTCCCTGATTGTTTGCGATTAATGCTGATCTATCTACAGCTGGCAGGCCAAAGACTTTACCGTCTCGAATGTTTAAATTAAAAATTATTTCACTGGGTGGATTTTCAAGTTGTTCATCAACAAGAAAATAGAAAGCTCCATTTAAGCAAGCGATTGGTTTTTTAGACTTTGTTGATTCTTGAGATATAAATTTATCAGCATATATGGGAAAATGACGAGTTACAACTCTAGTATCTAGACTTTCATCTGTAGAATTAAAGTGTAAGTCAAATACATTTGAAAAATTCCCATCACCTAGTTCTAGTGTTTTACTGTCTAAGCTTACACCTGGAGATATGATTTCACTCGCAGATTCTATCCTATGGACGAAGTTTTCAGGATTTCGAATTGCTTCTCTAACCTCAGAGTATGGAACTCCTCCTTCCACCAAGCCTGCTTCTTCCGCGTTTACTTTATTAATCTTCTCTAATGTTTCTCTCATCTGTGTATAATAATATAATTAATTTAATTTTAAAACCCCCTCTTGTTTAAGTAATTTTAGCTTAGTTTTTATCCCACCCCGTCCCGAATAGCCACCGAGTGAACCATCACTCCTGACCACTCGGTGGCATGGGATTTGAACTACGAGTGGATTGGCACCGACGGCATTAGCCACTGCTCGGATAGCTTTCGGCTGGCCGATTTTAATAGCCAGTTCTTTGTATGTCAGCGTATGCCCACGAGGAATTTTTGAGATGGCTTGCCAGACTTTTTTCTGAAAAGGTGTTCCGTTTAATTTTTGAAAATCGATTTTAGACATGGGTAAAGTATAACAAAAAAAATAATTTTATATAAAAAAGAGAAACCGCCCGATGAGCTGGACGGCTCTCCGGGCGGTGAGATCTAGTCTTCGAGGATGGTCGCCACCGTGATCCTCAACTCCTGTTCAAAGTGGAGATCACTGATGCACACGTAGTGCTGCGGCGAATCTTCATCCAGTGCTTCAGTGACGAGAAGGAGCGCATTGGTACCTCTCTCGAGAAGCGATTGAACCCATCCATCTGCATCAGCGACGTCGTCAGCAATGGTCGCATCACAGATGACGAGGGCGACACCCGACCTTTCTTGGTCACGCAGGAGAGAATCCTTGGCGACCTTAAGGACGCCCATGATGGTCACTGCGTATGAGTTGCCCCACGGCATGGCCTTCATGATGGTTTGAAGATGCTCTTGGTTTGAAGTTACGACAAGAATGTGTTTCATTCCCGCGACAATCCTTTCCATGTGAGTCTCCCTTGGTTAGTGACGCTTGAGTTTGACGACGTCGACACCCTTTTCGGCCAGGGCGTCGATCAGATCATTTGCTCGATTGCCTCGGGGAAGCACAACGAATCTCCTCCCTTGTTCACCGATTTTGACCTCGATGCCTTGATCGACCTCCTTGATGAGCTTCACTAGCTCATGGAAAGGAAGATCCTTGACCTTTTTTCCAGTTACTTCGAGTTCCATACTCTATAACCTCTTCGGTTTGTGCCCACTATTTCAAGTGAGCGGTGTACAAATTGTTTGGATATTTATACTAAAAAATACCCCTTTTGTCAAAAAGAAACCGCCCGGAAGCCGGGCGGCCTACGGACGGAACGATCTACTATGGTGTCGATTCAACGACTCGACCCC
Organism: uncultured Candidatus Saccharibacteria bacterium; assembly: GCA_964531535.1. Taxonomy (GTDB): domain Bacteria; phylum Patescibacteriota; class Minisyncoccia; order Phycocordibacterales; family UBA9973; genus UBA9973. The sequence goes on along the minus strand of CAZHDU010000013.1, from coordinate 14,173 downwards.
CGTGGCGAGGAGAACCATTCTGAATCCTACGGAGATCCGGAATGCTCACCGGGCTGATGGTGACTTGGTTCTCACGCAAGGGGTTCTTCACCTGGAAGGTGAGGTCTTCTACTTGAAGACCAACCTCACCGCACAGCTCTTGTGCTTTCCTGACTCCTCCACTGATTTCGAGCAAGATCCTCATATACTTCTCCCTAGAAAAAATAATTTTTACGACGGGGGTACTGATTTGTTTTATTTATAGTAAAAAAGCGCCAGTTTGTCAAAAAGTTTATTTAGTACTTGAAAACTCGCCATTCATAATCCTTTAACAACACCAGTTCGAGATCTTCTCGTGTATTCTTCAAGGCTTCCACAGAGATGGCGTTTGGTGCCAATTTCGAACTTTCATAGTGGCAAACAACCCGCAATGGAACAAAACCTAAACCTGATCTGATAATTTCCAAATCACCATAAGCTCCCAGTGTAGCCAGCATATAAGAACCAGCTGAAGAACCAGCTAGAGTCTTATTAGCGACTAGTGGTTTTAAATCTGGAAAATCTTTTAAAACTTCTAAAAGTTTATTTGTACTTCCTCCGTTAAAAAATATTGCGTCAGATTTTTTGAATTGATCTATAAAATTTTCAGTGGTAGCTCGCTCGATAATTAACCCCCTACCTGCCGATAATCTCTCCAAGAGTCTTTTATGGTATTGAAAAGAATCTTCAGACATTTCTTTAGTTCGGCTAGCAAAGTAAACTAACAATACAGTTCCGCCATCTGGGGTATCTTTTAAGAATTCTTGAAAGAACTTTTTATTGGACTCATTCTCTTCTCTGGTAAAACCACCGTGTAATATGTATTTGGTCATAAAATTATTTTTTGGGTTTTCGGCTGGATTGTACAAATCTTATTACGAGCTAATAATTACAGGTCAAAATTTACTTTAATCTGCTTTGCCACATCTTCAGCACTCAAATTGGTATTGTTTATTTTAAGATAATTTTTCTCCTTAATGTCACCCTCTAACGAATTTTGTCTGTGCTCTATTTCGTTTTTGTGGATATGTTCTTCTGACCAAGATATATCTCTCTTTGTAGGTTTATGTTCCAATCTATGTTCTGTTTTATTTCTATCAAGTCTGGATTGCAAATCGGCCTCTAATTCTATAAAATATACTTCAGTTGCATTATTCCGATCCGTAAATATTTTTATAACACTATCTATATATTTTGCATCTCCATCATCGTCAAAATTCCATAAATATGTAAAAATCATTCCCTCCATATCACTAGACGCAAATTCTTCAAAAATTTCATCACGGATAGTTCTTACCAACTTTCTTCCGGTTGGAGTTCCATAGCTAAAAAATTTAGCCACCAACTCAATGGGCATATGATTATGGAATAGTTTCAACCCAGTTATTTTTTCTAGCTCATGTCCCACCGTCATTTTACCTACAGCTTGGGGACCAAATATTATGATTAATTTCATGGTGACATTGTACAACAAAAAGTGTCTGCTGGGTATGCAAAGAGGTGCAAAATTCCAAGAAATATGATAATCTAGTGTTTAAGTATTAATGATTTTGGGATATCGTCTAATGGTAGGACAGAGGCCTTTGAAGCCTTTAATCGTGGTTCGAATCCATGTATCCCAGCATTTGTGAAAAAGTGGATATCTTTATTTAACTCAATATACATTCTATACCAGATACCTAACAGACGCTTTTCGTTGTATAATAATGCCCATGGAAACTACACAAAAAATCAATGAACATCTAGGGCCAGTTTTCGAAGAAGTCTTGCCTGCAATCTCTAATGCTGGAATCAAATACTGGGTATATGGAGGTGTTGGAGTGGCTGGGATAAATGGAAAATATATAAGAGAGAATCAGGATATAGATATCTATGTTCAAGAAGAGGATTTTGGGAAGCTTGAGCCAATACTTAAAGATCTTGTAGAAAAGCACGGGGCTTGGGATGCAGACAATTGGACACTAACTTACTCGATGCTAAAAAGACACAAACGTCCGAAATTTGCCCTGAATATAAAGAAAGTAGAGCGCTTCGAAGTTATTCCAGTTTATAGAATTCTTGGAGGTGCAGAATTCAGGGTTACAGATCCGACGATTTTATCTGCAGATGCTTTTATTCAGGAGGAAAAATATTTGGATGGACAGCAATTCTTTTCGGCACCGGAAAGTGTGGTGAGAAAATTACTAAAAGATATGGTGGAAACACGTATTCAACACTATAACAAAACCGAGCATATTAATGAGGACTATAAATATATATTGGATATGCGTTCTTTGTTCCCTGAAGACGTTGTTCATGATGTAATAGAAAGGTTTAATAAAAAGGCTGATGAAAACAAGAGTAACCAGGGTTAGTTTATGCCAATCGGAGTAGAAACGGGTTTATTTTGATCAGAATTCAGCAAACTAGTTCCCCCGTCATACTAGATACCCAGCAAAAACATAGTTACTCTTTTGCCATCTTCTTTAATTTTGCACGGGCGATGAGGCGAGCTTTGGCTGCCTTTGCTATTTGGTAGGCTCGGAAACCCCACAATTCCAAGAATATATACAGGACAAGTGAGACATAAAACATCTGCATAAATTCAGCTTGCGATAGTATATTTTGCTTTAAGTAAACCACTAATCCAAAAGATAGCGTACTGAGAAAAACATCCATAAATCGGTTAAACATTGTCTCATGGATCTTGCTGAAATATTCAAAAAATTCCCAAGCCACCATTAAAATAAAAGAAACCACAAACCCCCAAAACAAATCAATTTTGAAAATAATTGTGACACAAGCCAAAAGAACTCCGGCCAGAAAATGATTCACATGCCAAAGGTCAAAATATTTCCCCTCTTTCCATATTCCAACTTTCCAAGATTTTTCCATAATTTTTACACTTTATTTTCTTCACCGATGATGCGGATCAAGGCGAGCTCGAGTGGAAGCTCGGCTATAAAGGCATTGTCGATATTTTGATATTCCTCGAGGAGGGTGGCCAAGGAGAGAGATCGCAAGACTCCAGCTTTGTCGGTCTTGATCAGATTTTGTAAAAATTTTATGTCATTCTCGCCGAGCTCGCCCGTCATCGATTCTTCCATCTTTGGCGCATAACGCAAGATGATGGCCATCCGGAATTTTTCGACAATTAATTTGAAAAATAATTTGATATCTAAGTTGTCGGCGCTAGCTTTACGGATGACCGATATTCCCCGCTCTATATTTTTTTCTACCAAAGAAGACAGAAAGTCATCTACCAAGGTGGTCTTTGGTGCGCCGGTAATCTTTTCGATATCTTCGCGAGAAATCTTTTTACTATCAGAAAAATTTAATACTTTTTGCAGTTCACCCAAAGTATTTCTGAACGAACCATCGCCCAAGATAGCCAAGAGTTCGGCACTGCCGGCATCCATCTCATAGCCTTCTTTTTTAGCCACACTAGAGAGTAGTTTGCGCAAGGTCGCTTCGCTGGCTTTTTTGAAAGTGAAGACTTGGCAACGCGAGATGATGGTCTCGGGAACTTTATGGAGCTCGGTGGTAGCCAAGATAAAGATGACGTGAGCTGGTGGTTCTTCCAGAGTCTTGAGCAAAGCCCCCCAGGCATCTTTGGAGAGCATGTGAACTTCGTCGACGATGTAGACTTTATATTTAGAATCAAAAGGTAAAACCCGAACGCCGTCGCGAAGTTCTTTGATATCTTCTATCCCGCGATTGGAAGCAGCGTCGATTTCATATAAATCATTTTGAGAGACGCCGATTTCATTGGCGAAAATTCGAGCCACCGAAGTCTTGCCGGTACCACGAGAACCGACAAAGAGATAGGCGTGGGAGACGGAATTGTTTTCAATAGAATTTTGGAGGACATCGACGACGTGTTCTTGCCCCAAGACTTCTTTAAAATTCTTTGGTCGGTATTTACGATAAAGTGCCAGGTCATGCATGCTGATATTCTACCCCAAAGCAAAGTTTTTTCAAAATAAAATTTCGACCAAAAATACGAAAGCCCCGACGTGTGGCCGGGGCTCGAGATTTTTAATGGGTTCCCTTCCCATGATGTAGCGAGGTTCTGAGCTGAACTAGTACTTCATAGTCAAACGACCCCAGCTCTCTTTGAGATCGGGATCGAGCGCCTCTGAACCCCAGCGGCACAGATTGCATTCTGTGGCATGAAAGGTGGGAACCTGATCGTCAACGAGAGAGACGATCTTGCGTCCACCAATACTCGGAAGCCCTGAGAGATTGACCATAGCAAAGATGAACGGCACAGCACGACCTCCCGTCCGTTCCACGGCATCGACCGCTAGGTCGATGTTCCGACCAGTAACGATGACGTCCTGACAGATCAGAACAGACTTGCCAATGACCAATGACTGCTCATGGGCAGAGAATATCAGGGTGGACTTGCCATCTACCTGCTTCTTCCGGGGTGATGCTGTAAACCTAGGCTCAGCCGGGGCGGCCAGCTCAATCTGCTCCGCCAGATGGCTAACCAGCTTGGACGCTCTGGGTTGCGAACCAACCACTCCAAAGATGTCATCCGGTCGCCCACCAAAAATGTCATCACGAAAGAGGCTGAGCATGTCTTTGGCCGCCAACTTGGCCAAGTCGTCTTCGGCGAGAATCGGGGCGCTGTTGTAAAACACGCCCGTGTGCAAGTCTCCACTGTCTTCGCCGAAACGAATGTGTGGACGACGCACCTTGCCGTCGTGGACCCAAAGGCCACTACTTCGAAACGTCCCTGCCCAGAAACGCCCAATTTCCAAAAATGGTGTTCTCATTCTGTTTTTTCACCTCACTCTCTTATTATTGACGCGATGTTGTTGATGTACGGCTCAGGAAAACCTTACAATAAAAGAAGTATTTTGTAAACTACACTTGATTTAAAAATTCATTAACCAATTTTTCAATTTCGGTTGAGTTTTCGGCTTCCATTAGTTTAGTGCGGAGTTCTTTGGCTCCATCAAAATTGTTTACGTAAGCTTTATAGTGTTTTTTCATGATAGCAAAATTTTTATACGGCCCGAGTTCTTTCTCAAAAAGTTTGGTGTGTTCGATCATGACTCGCAACTTTTCCGACAGAGTCGGCAAAATAGTGGACACCGAGTGTCCACTATTTTTATCTGCCGACCTAAACAACCATGGATTACCAAAGATTCCCCTGCCTATCATTACTCCGTCGCAACCAGTCTCTTTTACTTTTTGTCGAGCTTCATCGAGATCTTTGACGTCGCCATTACCAAAGATTAAAGTGTTTGGCGCGACTTCGTCTCGCAACGCCACGATATCTTTCATTAGATCCCAATGCGCTGGAACTTCCGACATTTCTTTACGAGTCCGGAGGTGGACAGTCAAAAGGGCGATATCTTGCTCGAGCAAGCCACGAATCCAAGTATTGATTTCGTTTTTATTGTAACCAATTCTGGTCTTGACCGAAACTGGAATTTCTCCAGCTTGTCCTGAGCTTGTCGAACGGACCCCTTCTTTGGCCGCTTGGATAACCGCAAAAGCAACTTCGGGGTTTTTAATCATCCCCGAACCGGCGCATTGTTTTTCGATTGATTTGTCGGGACAACCCATGTTTATGTCGACACCATCAAAACCGAGTTCGGCGCAGAGCTTGGCTGCTTCGCGAATATTGTCCGGCTTGCCACCAAAAATCTGAGCCACTATTGGGTGTTCTCCTTCGGTATATTTCAAATCAATCATGAGTTTTTCTCGAGCTTGAGGATGAGCCAGACCATCGGCAGCCACGAATTCTGTCCAGAAAACATCTGGTTTGCCATATTTATTTATGATCTGACGAAAAGCATAGTCGGTGACATCGGCCATCGGCGCCAAGACAAAAATACCGCCACGGCGGGAGGAATCAGCTTTTAATTTTTCCCAAATATTATTCATCTTATTTAAATTTGAAATACACCTTATTACCAAATCGCAAATCGATATATAAAAGCGAAGCATATTTTTTCTTGAAATCCGACAAAAGTGGCTCGGTGACCAAGGCCGACTGGAGGTTTTCAACGAGCTTGGTAAAATCAGCGCTCATTTTGAAAATTATCTCTGGCCCCATCGGCGCGGTGGATTCGTTTGAGAGATAAATCTTGGCATCGCCATCGCCAAGTTCATACAGAGCCACGGGCTTGGTCTCAATATCTTCTAGCATTTCTTTGAGAGTCACTAGTCGAGCAAAATCATCTTGTGAAAAATATTGCCCAGTTGGATTTTGTGGGTCAGCAATAGCTCCAAAGAATTTAAAATAAATATCTCCGGAAAAATATGGAGCTTGGTCGAAAATGAAACCACTATCGTCTAGGAAATAACATTTACTCTCGCGGTCTTCCGAGACGGCGAGCTCTGGCGAGAGCCCACACCAGACATAGAGAGCCTTACGTTCTTCAACAGAAACCACCAAGACTTTGTTGTCACGAATTGAGAGCGTGATATTTTTTAATCGCTTGAAATCAAGAGCCAACTTATCGACTATGGCTTGTTTGGGATATAGAAAAATATTTGTCCGAGGAAAGACTAAGGCATAATTGCCATCGAGCGCCTGGTCGACAGAATTTTGAATATTTTCAGTCTCGACAATTTTATTGCCGACAATTTCCACTTGCGAAATATTTAATTTATCGACTCGAGAGACGATGGCCAAGATGATGCCGAGCGCCAACAACCCCAAGCCGATGTGGGAAAGTTTTTTTAGAAATAGTTTCTGCCGTCGCTTTTTTATCTCGAGTATTCGTGGAGAATTTAAAATATCGCGTTTCATGGATTAGTGTCTAGTTCCTAGTTGACTAGTTACTAGCGGATAAATTCCCTTCCGCCCATGTATTTTCGAAGCACTTCAGGAATTTTGATAGAACCATCAGCTTGTTGATAGTTTTCTACTATTTGGCAGATCACTCTCGGCATAGCTAGAGCTGTGTTGTTTAGAGAATGCACAAAAAGCATTTTTCCATTTTCATCCTTATAACGAATACTTAGTCTGCGTGATTGAAAATCGTGGAAATACGAAGCAGAGTGAGTCTCTCTATATCTACCATCACTTGGCATCCAAGCTTCAATATCATATTTTTTAACTTGACCCAATCCTAGATCTCCGCCACAGTTTACCACCACGTGATAAGGAAGACCAAGCTCTTGTAAAAGCTCTTCGGAATTTTTTGTAATTTCTTCATGCAAGCGAACAGATTCTTCATGGTTAGCTTCGCACAAAATCACTTGCTCATATTTCACAAATTCATGAATTCTAAATATACCCTTGGTGTCTTTGCCGTGACTTCCTGCTTCGCGACGGAAACATGGAGAATATGAAAAGAATTTTATAGGCAATTTTTTCTTATCTAAAATTTCACCCATATAATATCCCATAGTTGAAACCTCAGCTGTGCCAGCTAAATAGTCCCCATCTTGAGTTTTGTACAAATCCTCCTCACTTTGAGGTAAATATCCTGTACCCACAAATGGTTCTCGACGCAAAAGAGAAGGAACAATTATCGGAGTGAAACCTTCTTTGTCCATAAAACGCTCTTCAACAAAACGCATCAATGCCCACTCCAAACGAGCTCCGTCATTCTTCATAAAATAACCACGAAAACCAGCAACTTTTCCACCTCTTTCAAAATCAGCCATGTCGAGAGCAGTCATCAATTCAACATGATTTTTGGGTGTAAAAGAAAATTGTGGTTTTTCTCCCCATGCTCTTACTTCAACATTTTCTTCATCACTAGCACCTTCAGGTACAGTCATGTCGGGAACATTCGGGACTTGCACCATGAGTTTTTGCCACTCTTCCATGACAGTCTTGAGTTTTTCTTCTCTAGTCTTCAAATCTTCTTTGACTACGCGCATTTCTTCAATCAATTGAATTTTTAAGGCTTGGTCTTGATTTCGGCCGATGTCGTTGGAGACTTTGTTGACTTCACTGCGAAGTTCTTCGACTTCTTTTAAGATTTTAAGGCGTTCATCGTCGAGCATAATCAACTTATCCACGTCGATTTCGACGTGTTTCTTCTTGGCCCCAGCTTGGACGATGTCTTTATTTTCGCGGATAAACTTTATATCGAGCATACTAGTATTGTATATAATTATTGATATAATTACAATATGAGTGATTTTAAGTTGAACATACTTGAAAACAATTCTATCCCTAAAGTCCTCCGCGAAATTCCCCAACCTCCGAAAAAACTTTACATCTCGGGCAAGCTCCCGAGCAAAGACACTGTCTACTTGGCGGTAGTTGGATCTCGAAAATGCACCACTTATGGTCGCGACACTGTCCGCCGACTTATCTCTGGACTCCGTGGTTACCCGGTGGCCATCGTCTCTGGGCTCGCGGTCGGCATCGATGCTCTTTCTCACGAAGCAGCTCTCGAAGCTGGGCTCACCGCAGTGGCTTTTCCTGGCTCTGGAATTTCGGAGAGAGTTTTCTTTCCACCGACGAGCTTAAAACTCGCTCACAACATCGTCGAAAAAGGCGGATGTCTGATTTCAGAATTTGAACCCGATTTGAAAGCCGCCTATTATACTTTTCCAATGCGCAATCGACTGGTGGCTGGAATCTCGAAAGCTGTGCTCATCATCGAAGCCGAAGAAAAATCCGGGACGCTAATCACGGCTCGGATGGCTCTCGATTACAATCGAGATGTCTTGGCTGTCCCTGGCAATATCAATTCGGCCAATTCTATCGGCGCCAACAAATTGATCCGGAATGGCGCCACCCCGATCACTTGTGTCGATGATTTATTGGAAGCGCTTGGTTTTAAAATAGACATTGCGAGCAAACAAGCTTCACTCTTTGATGATGCTAGTAGCGAAGAAAAGAAGATTTTGGAAATACTCCGGGAGCCAATGCCGAGAGATGAGATTATAAGAAAAACAAAACGTAGCACGGCGGAAATAAATACGTTGCTATCAATTATGGAAATAAAAGGTTTGATAAAAGAAGAACTTGGAGAAATTAGAAAAGCTCTA
>CAZHDU010000013.1:0-5187 GCA_964531535.1 uncultured Candidatus Saccharibacteria bacterium | reverse complement strand
AAAAAGAAAAAACCCGCCGATGAGTTGGCGGGGCTCCGAATCCTTCGGAACGGGAGGTTTCAGTTTCGCGTGTCTGTGAAGACCGACGCGATAAGATCGAGATTGTTAAAGGAACTGAACATCCTTAAAACAACCTTACTACTTCGGAGCTTGGAGTTAAAAAATGGTTAGTTTAGGGCTAAACGACCCAAGGGCAACCAACTTGACCCTTACTAAACTTCTGTGTGTAGTATATCACAATGAATGTTTAATGTCAAGCGTTTTTAGGGCACTATTTTATATTGCAAAATACCCTTATTTTTAAAGGATTTTTTGACACTAAATTTGCAATATCTTGTAATTGTATGTAATACTAGGAATCAGCTCATAGCTAGTAGCTTTTAGCTTCTAAAATACAAACACATGAAATTACTTATCGTCGAATCACCTTCCAAGGCCAAAACTATCGAGAAATATCTCGAGGGCGCCTTTACTGTGCGCGCTTCGGTCGGTCATATTCGCGATTTACCTAAATCCAACAAGCTAGCCATCGACATCGAAGGCGGTTTTATCCCCCACTACGAAATTTCTAAAGGAAAAGAAAAAGTCGTCCACGAACTTCGTGACTTGGCCGAGAAAGCGAGCGAGATCATGCTAGCTACCGACCCCGACCGCGAAGGAGAAGCTATCGCTTGGCACATCGAGACACTACTCAAGGAAGATAAAAAAATTAAATCGCCGATAGAGCGAGTGACTTTTCATGAGATCACCAAAGAAGCTGTCGAAGAAGCCCTCAAGTCGCCACGCAAAATCGATACCAACCTCCGCAAGGCTCAAGAAGCACGACGCGTCCTCGACAGATTGGTGGGTTATGATTTGTCCGGACTGATTTGGAAAAAAGTTCGCTATGGTCTCTCGGCAGGAAGAGTTCAGTCGCCAGCACTTCGCATTATCATGGAACGCGAGCGAGAAATCCGAGCTTTCGTCCCAGAAAAATATTGGAGATTGTGGGGACTTTTTGAAACTGAAAAAAAATCACAGCTCACTCTAGAATGTACCGAAGAACCTCGTGATGAAAAATTGGTAAATAAAATTTTGGAAGCTGGAAAGGCTGGACAGTGGCTCATCACTGGAGTCAAAGAATCTGAACAAAAGCGAACTTCACGCGCACCTTTTACCACTTCGACATTGCAACAAACCGCGAGTTCACGATTGGGCTATTCACCTTCTCGCACTATGCAAATCGCTCAGAAGCTCTACGAACAAGGACATATCACCTACATGCGTACTGATAGCACAAACTTAAGCGCGGTGGCTCAGGGGCAAATTTTATCTTTTGTTAAAAAAGAATACGGAGCCGACTATGCCGAAGCCAAAACTTACAAGACAAAATCTAAAAATGCCCAAGAAGCTCACGAAGCTATCCGCCCGACTCATGTCGAGAAACTGCATACAGGGAACGATGAACAAGATAAGCTCTACCGACTGATCTGGGAGCGCGCTATATCTTCCCAGATGACAGACGCCAAGCTATTGAAGACTAAAATTACTGCAGTGATCGAGGGACACGAGACTAGCCTACCAGCTTTTTCGGCTACTGGCTCTCGCCTACTTTTCCCTGGCTGGCTAGCTGTCGACACTGGCGCTCGTGGTGAAGATGTGGAACTACCAATTTGTAAAGAAGGCGAAAAATTAAAACTTATCGAATTGTCCAGCGAAGAAAAATTTACTGAACCACCCGGCCGATACAGTGAAGCGGGATTGGTCAAAGAACTCGAATCTCGAGGCATCGGCCGACCGTCGACTTATGCTTCGATCATGCGGACGATTGAAGATCGCGGATATGTCAGAAAAGAAGGCAAAACCTTGTTCCCTACTGATACTGGCGAAGTCGTCTCGGATTTCCTGGAAACTCATTTTCCAAATTATATTTCTGATACTTTTACCGCCGAGATGGAAGACGAGCTCGATGAAATTTCTCGAGGTGAACGTGAATACGAAAAAACTCTAAAAGATTTTTACGGTCCATTCTTGAAAGATGTCAAAGCTAAAGACAAACTCGAAAAAGCTACAAACTTGGGCGAAGCTCCAGACAATATCAAGTGTCCGAAATGTGGTAGCGCGATGATTATCAAACTCTCTCGTGGTGGTAAATTTTATTCTTGCTCGAAATATCCAGATTGTGATGGCGCGCTAATGCTCGATGGCACAGAGCTCAAAGGCCCAGAAGAGACTGGCGAAAAATGCCCCCTATGTGGCGAAGACTCTGTAAATCCGGAAACAGGAAAGAAAAAGAAAGGCAAAGGTGGTATTTTGGTGGTGAGACAACGTCGCGATGGAAGCGGTAGCTTTATATCTTGCTCTCGATATCCAAAATGTAAATTTGTAAAACAAGACGAAGAAGAAGTGAAGAGAAAAACGACCGATGTCACCTGCCCAACTTGCAAGAAAGCCAAAATCATGGAACGCAAAGGGCGCTTCGGAATATTTTATTCTTGTGGCGATTACCCTGATTGTAAATTTGCCATGAAAGCCAAACCAACCGGAAATATTTGTAAAGAATGTGGAAGCCTGTATATGGAAGGCACCAAGACAATCCCTGAGCGCTGTTCAAACAAAGCCTGCCCAAACTTTCGCCCAGACAAAATAAAAAAGATTGAAGACTAATTGATATCGAGCCGACTACCGGGTATAATCCCCGTATGGCCAATGTACAAGAAATTTTAGACCTGATTGAAGGAAAACCTGATAAAAAAGGAGAAGCTTTGATTGCCAAGGCCTATGATTTTGCGGAAAATGCTCACAAAGAACAAAAGAGATTGAGTGGTGAACCATATTTTTACCACGTTTTTGAAACTGCCAAAATTTTGGCCAAGCTCGGCATGGATGCCCCGACTATCGCGGCTGGCCTCTTGCACGATGTACTCGAAGATACAGAAATGCCGGAAGCCGAAATGGAAAAACAAATTGAAGAGAACTTTGGTCCCGACATTTTGTTTTTAGTAAAGGGTGTGACCAAGCTCGGTACCTTAAAATATCGTGGACATGAGAGACACGTCGAGAGTCTTCGTAAATTTTTCGTGGCCATGGCCAACGACCTCCGAGTGGTCATCATCAAATTCGCCGACCGATTACACAACCTGCAAACTCTAAAATATGTCCGCGAAGACAAACGCGCGCGAATCGCTTTGGAATCTATAGAAGTCTACGCTCCACTAGCCAACCGACTCGGAATGGGAAAACTCAAAGGTGAAATCGAAGACGCGGCCTTCCCTTACGCCTTTCCAGAAGAATATCAACAAGTTGAAAACTTGATCGTCAACGAAAAAGAAAAAACTGAAAAGTATTTGGAAGAAATTGCTCACGAACTCAAATCTGAACTGAAGAAAAACAAAGTCGAAGTGGTTGAAATCAGCCACCGGATGAAACACAAATATAGCTTGTATAAAAAGCTACTAAAATACGACATGGATATGAGTAAGATCTACGACATCGTAGCTCTCCGGGTGGTGGTCAACAGCATCGAGGAATGCTATCGCGTCTTGGGCATCATCCACTCGATTTGGAACCCATTGCCGGGCCGAATCAAAGACTATATCGCCATCCCAAAGCCAAACGGCTATCGATCTATCCACACTACTATCTTCAACGGCTCGGGTGGCATAGCTGAAATCCAAATTCGCACCAAAGAGATGCATGCCGAAGCGGCCTATGGTATCGCTGCTCATTTTGCTTATAAAGAAAACGGAAACAAGCAAGTAAAAAATGATAAATCTAAATTTCAATGGATTGAAGAATTAAAAAACCTGCACTACAACCCGGAAGATCCACAGAGCTTGATTGAACACTTGAAGATGGATTTCTTTAATGACCGAATCTTTATATTTACCCCGACTGGCGACGTCATCGACCTGCCAGACGATTCTTGCCCAATTGATTTCGCTTACGCCATCCATTCCGATATCGGCGACCATATCTCTGGAGTAAAAATCAACGGCAAACTCTCGCAAATTTTCTCAAAACTAAAAAATGGAGACATCGTCGAGATTGTCACCAACAAAAATGCTCACCCATCGAGCAAATGGCTAGATTCCGTCAAAACGGCCATCGCCAAAAAACATATCAAGTCTTATCTCGAAAAAAATAGTTTGCTTTCCAAGCTAAAATCTTTTGGTAAAAACTAGAGACTAAAATTGGAAATATTGTAGAGGCTGGCTTCGTCTTCGGCGATTTGGTCTTTACTGCGATCGTCGACTGGAGTCTCTTCTACAGGAGCCGGGCCGACACTAGCGATGTAGTTTTCCATCATGGCGTCTGGACGCTTTTCAATTCCCCCTTTTTGAATCAAATCTAAAATAGTTCGAAGATCTTCGTTAGAAAAGAAGTCAATCTTGATTTGCCCGCCCAAATCTTTGCGTTCGATGTGAACTCGAGTGCCCAATTTTTCTTGGAATTCTCCTTCGAGCTCGATGATCTCTGGGTCTGGCATAAATTCTTTCTTGCGGACACGATCATAGGCAATCTTGCGAGCCAATTTTTCAGCCTCGCGGACAGTGATTTTTTTGTAGACAATCTCTTTAAACAAAACCAATTGCTCTTCGGGATGGTCGGCGAGCATTAAGAGTGGTCGAGTGTGACCTTCAGTGATTCGGCCTTCAGCTAGACCTTGTAAAATTTCTTCAGACAAACTCAAAATGCGCAAAGTGTTGGAAACATATTCGCGACTGCGACCCATCTTCTTGGCAATTTCTGCGTGAGTAAATTTAAACTCACTAGCCAAGCGTTGAAAAGCTTTCGCTCGGTCGACGACATTCAAATCTTCGCGTTGCAAATTTTCGATGATGGCTAGCTCTAGCTTCATGAGTGAAGTGTCACCGGTTCGGATGATGACTGGGACTTGAGCCACGCGCGCCAGCTTGGAAGCGCGGAGTCTTCGCTCTCCAGCTATGAGTTCGTATTCGGTCACTAAGCCATCACCATTTTCTTTTTCGACTTCGACTCGAGAGACGACGAGTGGTTGGAGGACGCCGTATTGTTTTATGGAGTTAGCGAGATCAGCCAAGCGCGCTTCATCAAACTCTCGACGAGGTTGATATGGGTTGGGTTTGATTTTATCGGTATCTACCCAGAAAATTGAATTGGAATATAAATCTCACATGGGTTTATCTTAACATATTTCAAAAGAATCAAAAAATTGATTTAGGGAAC
>CAZHDU010000012.1:16236-17248 GCA_964531535.1 uncultured Candidatus Saccharibacteria bacterium | reverse complement strand
TAGATTTGCGGGTATCTATCGTCCCCACTTATCACGGCGAAAATATTGTCCTCCGCTTGTTGACCAATAATCAAAAAAATCTAAACCTAGAAACTTTGGGCTTTAGTAAAAACGATGAGAAAAAAATCAAAGAAGCACTACGTAAAACTCATGGAATGATTTTGGCTACAGGGCCGACTGGATCTGGAAAAACTACCACCTTGTACACCCTGATAAAAATGTTGAATCAACCAGAGATTTCGATCGTGACCATAGAAGATCCTATCGAATACGCCATCGACAACGTAGAGCAGATCCAAGTCAACAACACCAAGGGACTCACTTTTGGAAGTGGTCTCCGGTCAATCTTACGACAAGACCCAAACATCATCATGGTCGGAGAAATCCGCGACAAAGAGACAGCCAACATTGCCATCAACACTGCCCTGACTGGGCATTTATTATTGTCGACCCTCCACACCAACGATGCAGCCACTACTCTACCCCGCTTACTCGATATGGGTATCGAAGAATATCTAGTCGCCTCGACCATATCCATCGCCATCGGGCAGAGGTTGGTTCGAAAAATTTGTGGAGATTGTAAAGAAAAAATAAAACTCACTGAAGAAATCCTATTGAGTTTAAAAGATAGCCCCGTATACCCACTCGTTAGCCATTTGAAAGAAATTTATCATGGAAAAGGTTGCCAGACCTGCCACCAAAGCGGATATTATGGCCGGCTTTGCATCAATGAAGTCCTGGCTACCAACGATGCAATCCGTGGAGCCATCCTCCGAAAAGCTTCGGCTGAGGAAATCAAACAAATCGCTAAAAATAGCGGAATGACCACCATGCTAGAAGACGGAATTTATAAAGTCGAAAAAGGATTGACCACCCTCGAAGAGATATTGCGGGTAATCCATGAATAATTTATGACCAAAGACGAACTAAAAAAGAAAGTCGTAAGCACCGCAAAAATTTTTCGAGAAAAAATACGCGATTTTTCTTTTAGCGAGATGACTCTGCGTGAACA
>CAZHDU010000012.1:12028-16216 GCA_964531535.1 uncultured Candidatus Saccharibacteria bacterium | reverse complement strand
TAATCAGTTCTGGAGTGCCGATGTTAGATAGCCTGATACTCCTTAACAAACAAACCAAGAAAAAAGCCCATACTAAAATTTTAGACACAATCATAGGCGATATATCCAAGGGCCAAGAACTCTCTACCAGTCTCCAAAAATTTAATAAAATTTTTGGAGACTTTTCTATTAACATCATCGCCTTTGGCGAATCCACCGGCATGCTGTCGGACAACCTAGAATACCTAGCTCAAGAACTCAAGAAAAAAGACACTCTCAAAAAGAAAATCATGAGTGCCTTCATCTACCCGGCCATTGTCTTAGTCGCCACCGCCTGCATAACCCTATTTTTGATGCTCTATCTTTTTCCAAAAATCACCCCGGTATTTAAAAGTCTACACATCGCGCTTCCACTATCCACAAAGATAGTTATGTTCCTAAGCATATTTTTGCAACATTACGGATTGCATCTAATTATTATCGCCATAGTCACTGCCTTCATAACCCCAATCATCTTTAAGAGAAATCCAAAAATAAAATTCCATTTTGAGAAATTATTACTCAGCCTGCCCCTGATTGGAGAAACGATAAAAAATTACAATCTGGCCAACATAACTCGCAACATGAGCTTACTTTTGAAAAGCGGTGTCCCTTTATCAGAAGCCTTACACATCATCACCAAAATAACCCAAAATCCAATCTACAAAACAGAACTCGAGAAAATTCAAAAATTAACCAATCGTGGACAAAAAATTTCTGTCCACTTGGCCACCAACCCCAAACTATTCCCAGATATATTGATTCAAGTCATCGCCGTCGGCGAACAAAGTGGAAACCTCAGCGAATCACTGCTTTATTTATCTGAACTTTATGAATCTGAAATCGATAACTTTACTAAAAATCTCGGGGCCACCATAGAGCCATTCTTGATGATAATCATAGGAACGATAGTTGGACTCATCGCCATCTCTATCATCACTCCGATATATAGCATCACCCAAAACCTAACTCCAAAATAATGCAAAACAAAAGTGGTTTTACGTTAATAGAAATTTTAATCACCCTGGCTATATTTGGAGTAATTATCAATTTAATTTCTGGTATAAATTTAAATGCCCTAGAAAGAAATTCGCTGCAAAAAGAACGCGCGCTAATCGTCAGCCTATTAGAGAAGGCGCGAAGCTTGGCCATGGCGAACCATGAAAATTCTGATTTTGGGTTTTGTTATCAATCAGGAACATATATTATTTTTAAAGGCGACGACTGCGACCAAAATACCACTAACGAAATGCCCGCTAATCTCAACATAGCTTCCAATCCTGGCACAACCTTCCCCTCTCAAATTATTTTTAAAAGATTAAGCGGAGAAAGTAGCGAAGCAAATATACATCTAGGAGACGGCACGCAAAGTTTAGATATCAATATAAACCATGTCGGACGAATTGATTGGTAAGAAATTAAATAAAGGAATCTCAACCATAGAAATATTAATTGCTTTTATGGTGCTGACTTTATGTATCGGAGCAGTGATTTTACTAAATTTTAGCAATCAATCTATCTCCACCAATATTGAAAATCGCATGACTGCTCTTGCACTCGCCCAAGAATTACTAGCTGGCACAAGATCAAAGATATATGCCGACCAGAAAAATTGCGATGATTCCACTCCATGCTCAGGCATAAACGACCAATTTTTTCACAAAAAAATAAGTATTGATACACGAACCATCACTGAATGTGCAAAAAACATCACGAGCTCAATCACTTGGCAAACAGAAGGCCGACCATTGAGTGTTGAACTAGAAACACGGATTGCTGACTTTGACACAGCGATAGCTATGGCTGGCGACTGTGCTACTCTGCCTCCCGACAGCAACTGGAATAATCCAGAAAAAACAACGTCAGTAGACACCAATCCTGCTCTACTAAAAGCCACCGGACTCGACGAAAAAAGTGGATTTGTCTATATGAGCGTCGACCCATCACTAGCCACTGATCCAGATTTTTTTATTTTTAATGCCGAAATACCAGCGACCCAGATCGCCACTTTAAATACTGGACCGGGCTTGAGTGCGGTCGACATAGCCGGCTCTTATGCCTATGTAGCAAACGATAGTAAAAACGGACAACTCCAAATTATCGATATCAGCGACCCTTACCATCCGGTATTAAAAACCACCATAAATGTCGTGCCCGGTGGCACAGACGTGAATAGCGTCGGGAATAAAGTTTTTTATTATGATTCACACATATACTTGGGTTTAAAGAAAAATAATTATGCAGAATTTTATGTAATTGATACCACAAACCTAAACATATTGGGGAGCTATGAAGTTGGGGCCAGCGTCAACGCAATATATGTAAAAAACAATTATGCTTTTATCGCCACGCCCAACACAGAAGAATTATCAGTGATTGATGTAAATCCCAGTAGTTCAAAATTTATGAAAAGAGTCGGGGGCTTGGATGCCCCAGCGGGATCGGGCAATGGAAAGAGTCTACAAATTATTAGCGACACTCTATATCTCGGCCGAACTGTCGGCAACAAAGAATTTTATATTTTAAATATTAAAAATCCTACAACTCCCCTAGTTTTGGGATCCTATGATGTAAACTCAAGCATTAATGATTTGGTTGTAGTTGGCGGATACGCTTTCCTGATCACTGGTTTAACTAGCAACGAACTACAAATCTTAAATATAGCCAACCCAGAAAATATCACTCTGGTTGGTAAATATAATTTCACCGACAAAGCCACCAATATAGACTACGCAGATGATAGGCTTTTTATTTCGAACGAAAACCAAGATGCTTTAATCATATTAAAACCAACACTATGAAAAAACGTGGATTTACTTTAATTGAAGTGGTTATATACATTGCCCTCTTTTCTCTTTTACTAGGCACAGCTTTTGTCACGGCCTATCAATTAATCTTCAGTGGAGATGAATTAGACGACACTATCGTCATCCTTTCTGAAGGAAACTTTATTCAAAGAAAAATAAGCTGGATATTTACCGGCCTCGACCCTACCCGCCCACCAGAAATCACTGGAGCCAATTGTGCACAGACTATAAAAGTCTACAAGACTAATTTAGAAGAGAGCCCCACCATAATTAAATTAACCAACTTAAATAAAACAAAATATATTGAAATCAATAAAAAAGGTGGAGCATTCTATACGATTAATACCAACAACATAAAAATCAACTGCCTAAATTTCAATCTAACATCTGACATATTGAGCGCCACCGCCACCATATCTAATAGCAACAGAGAATTCCCATTTACAATAAATAAACTATTACTGCAATGATTCACCAAAACAAACAACGTGGTTTTATGGCTCTCATCTCGACGATTATAATTTCGATAATTTTATTATCAATGGCAGTAAGCCTAAACCTGACTAATTTTTACGCTCAATCCAACACGCTAGATTCCGAATTCAAAGAAATAAGTTTTAATCTGGCAGAATCATGTATACAAATAGCCCTGTTAAAAATAATTCAAAATCCAAACTACCACCCAGACAGTGAAGTGGTAAAAATAAACAGTAACACTTGCACCATAATATTAATCAATAACAATACCGTCGAAACCAGCGCCAACTATAAAAATTACATCACTAACCTTAGAGCCACCATAAACCCGAACACCATGCAGATCAAGAGCCTGGAAGAGTTTTAGTTTTTGCACTTTTTACTATTTACAGATTTTATAGAGGGCGGTATTATTTAAGCATTAGCAAGTCGAACTAGAAGTTTATTATTAATTAATAAATTTTAAAAAATGAATAACAAAAAACGCTCACAGGGCGGGTTTACACTAATAGAAATATTGGTGGTTATTGGTATTATTGCAGTTCTAGCGACGATAGTGATTGTGGCGATTAATCCTGCTAAACAATTCGCTCAAGCGCGCAACACTGAGAGAGTGGCTCACGTCAACGCCATCTTGTCAGCTATCGGCCAACGTATGGCCGACAACAAGGGTGTGTTCGAGGGAAATTTTTCAATCGGCAGTGATGACTTCACTTGCCCAGAAATCACCACCACTAAAAAAGACATCGACGGATTTTTGGAAGAGAGTGGCGATGGTTGCCTGGTGCCGACATATATATCAGCTATCCCCACTGAACCAGTCGAAGGCGGAGACGGCTACACCGTGCAAAGACTCGCTAACGGACGCATTCAAGTCTGCGCCCCG
>CAZHDU010000012.1:0-12018 GCA_964531535.1 uncultured Candidatus Saccharibacteria bacterium | reverse complement strand
CTTGCCAGCCATAGAGAGCGGGGCTGAGTGTGTGACCCGGTAGTTTGGTTTTAAGGTATAATAAGCTGGTGAATCTATCCGATAAACTGGAAGACAATTTCAGGCTGGACGCCAATCAGAAAAAGGCTTTGCACCGCCTCAAGATTTTTAGAGTGGCCGACATGCTCTATCACTTCCCTGTTCGCTATAGCGACATCAGCACGGTGAAAAAAATTTCCGATTTAGTGGCCAATGAAAACGCCACCGTGTATGGCAAAGTCTCGAATCTAAAAACTAAAAAAGGTTTCCGGTCTAAAATTCCGATGGCTGAAGGAACCATCGAAGACACTTCGGGGAAAATAAAAATAATTTGGTTTCACCAAGCCTATCTAGCCAAGATGCTCCACGATGGCGATGTGGTCAAGCTCACTGGAAAAGTTGCTGAAGGCACACACGGAATATATATGACCAATCCAGAATTTGAGAAACTGCCCGACATGCCGATCGACGTCCACGACAGCTTATTTACTAATAAAAATACAGAAAATATTGGATTCTCATACCCAATCTATGCCGAGACTCGAGGCATCACTTCCAAATGGTTTTACCACGCTATCGAAAAAATCTTTCGAGGTAAAACCTTGGACCAAATCCATGACTACATCCCTAAAGATATTTTAGAAAAATATAATCTGCCAACATTAAAGACGGCGCTAGTTTGGATCCACACTCCCAAAAATTCCAAAGATTCTGAATCCGCTCGTAAAAGATTCGCTTTTGAAGAAGTCTTTTGTATCCAGCTAGAACGTCAACACGACAAACATGAGTACAGAAAAAATAAATCTTTTCAAATCAAGAAGAATGAAAAGGCAAAGTCAGATTTCTTGAAGCGCTTCCCTTTCGCGCCAACTAATTCCCAAACTAAATCGATAGAAACAATTCTCGAAGACATGGGAAGAAATTACCCGATGTCACGCTTGCTCGAAGGAGATGTCGGCAGTGGCAAGACGGCCGTGGCCGCCACGGCGAGCTACATGACGGTGATCCAACAACCCTTCGACTACGCTCAGGGTAAACCTCAAAATTTTGGAAATCTACAAGTGGCCTACATGGCCCCGACGGAAATACTGGCCACTCAACATTTTGAGTCCTTCATAAAATATTTCAATACTCAAAAAGGTGGACTACCTACGAGTGTCGGACTCATCACTGGATCTGGTTGTAGAAAATTCCCATCCAAGGTAAATCCGGGTGGCTGGACTACAATATCGAGGCCACAGCTTTTGAAATGGGTGGCCAATGGCGAAATTCCGATACTCATCGGCACTCACGCCCTCATCCAAAAATCTGTGAAGTTTAAAAACTTAGCCCTGGTCGTCATCGATGAACAACATCGCTTTGGTACGGCTCAACGTAGAAAACTTGTCCGCAAGGATAATGTCGCGCCACATTTACTGTCTATGACTGCCACACCTATTCCCAGAACCCTCGCTCTCACAATTTACGGAGATTTAGATTTATCATTGCTCGACGAGATGCCAGCTGGACGCAAAGAAATCATCACCGAGATTATCACTCCTAACAAACGCGAGGAAACTTATGAAAAAATTAAAACTGAAATAAAAAACGGACGACAACTCTATGTGATTTGCCCACGCATCGATGCCGCCGATGACGATGCCTCGACCACTCAGCTCGAATTAAAATCGGCCACCTCGGAAGCCAAGCGACTAAAAAAAGAAGTTTTTAAAGATTGCGAAATAGGCATCCTGCACAGCAAAATGAGCAAGGAGAAAAAAGAAGAAGTCATGAAAGATTTTTCTGACGGAAAAATTCAAATTCTCTGCGCGACTTCGGTGGTCGAAGTCGGGGTGAATGTCCCCAATGCCACCGTCATCATCATCGAAGGCGCCGAGCGCTTTGGCCTGGCTCAGCTACACCAACTTCGTGGCCGAGTCATCCGCGGAACTCATCAAGCTTACTGCTATGTCTTTGCTGAAGCCAAAAGTGAAAAAACTATTGCCAGATTGAAAGCTTTAAAAACAGCCAAGAACGGATTTGAATTAGCCGAACTTGACCTCACTCTCCGTGGCGCTGGAGAACTCGGTGGCTCGAAACAATGGGGCATCACTGATCTCGGAATGGAAGCGATTAAAAATATAAAGATGGTCGAAGCCGCCCGAACTGAGGCCATCCGACTCATCGAATCAGATCCGGAATTAAATAATTACCCTCTGTTAAAACAAAAAGTAAAAAGTAAGGCGGGAGAATTTCATTTTGAGTAAAAAGAAAAACCGTCCTCCAGGCGGCTTTCCTGAAAAACGGTGATGTTGAAACTACTTGCGACGAAGAGCGGGGTTTCGGGAGTCCCAGTCGCTGTCGACATGACGCCAAACGAGCACCACCCCGCCACTGTACTCGCAGAGGCACGGCACGCGGCCGTCCTGAAAGCCTCGCCATCCGGCTATCATCTTGCCGGCGAAATACTTCTGGTAAAAGTCGATATCCTTGGCCAGGATGGCCTTGAGTTCGTCGAGATCGACTTGGCTGGCCATGAGGCCATTACTGTTGAGGTAGGTGAGGATCTTTCGACCCATAACCCAGTCCGTCCCCTCCTGCCCGGGATGGAGCCATAGCTCCGTGAGACCGCCAATTATGGCCTCCACGATGCCCTGTGGTAAATCGGAAGACATGTCTTAATTCCCCTTTCTGGATTAGTAAACCCAACTGTTTAAATCCCCGAGATTGGGTTTCGCCACAGCTTCAAAAAAATATTTTAGTGGACACTCGGTGTCCACTATTTTTACTTCCTTGAAGCTACGGCGAAAATACCCTTTTGAAAGAGCTACACTATATACCTATATTATACACCCAAACGGGTTTTTTGTCAAACTAGCCTTATTTTACTTACTTTGAGCGAGTTGGTGAAGAATTCGGCAAGGTTCTACTATACGCGGGTCGATGATGTTGTAAAAAGCATTCAGGCCCTTGCGGTGGACGGTCACTAGTTTGGCATGACGAAGCATGGCCAGGTGTTGCGAGACGTTGGCTTTGCTGATGCCGAGTTCTTTGACCATAGTCTCGACTGGCATCTCTTGCTCGCGCAATAGATTTAATATCTCCAAACGTTTGGAATTAGCTAAAATTTTATAAATCACTGCATTTCTCTCGTAAGCAACGCGTGGCAGTGGTCTTTTTATTTTCATTGTTGGCTTCGTTTTCATTTATCCAGTATGTGGCATGTTTCGATAAAATGCAACTAACTAAAATCCAAACAACCAACCCAAAAATCTCCCAAACCAACCTCCCTGCCCTGGCTCTGGTTGCTCCACGATTGGATCGACAGCATTAATCACTGTGGCAGTATTTTGAACGACCGGTTTTTTTATTTCAGCGACTTTTTTTACTGGGACAACTTTTTTAACAGGCACCACTGGTTCTATTTTCGGAACTTCGACTACCGGCTCAATCTTTGGCACTTCAGCGACCGGTGGAAGCTCAGCGACTTCTTCTTCTGTATCAGACACAACAGGCATACTACCGCTGACCCGAGACCCAGATGAACCATGGCTCTTTGGCGTCTCTTCTGGCTCTGGTTCAGGTTCTGGTTCAGGTGGAACTTCCTCAGCATCCGCACTACCGAAAAATACTGTGACAGTCTCTCCGCCCGACAAGACACTCTGATCCATGCCCATTCCTGGGCTATCGCCATCAATATCATATTGCCAATCATCACACAAATCTTCACCACTCACTTCCATACACTTTAAATAAAAAGCGCTAAAAGATGTATAGTAAATCAAACTAGAAATATTAAAATCAGAACTAGATTTATCAGCGTCATCTAAAAGTCGCAAGACACTACGCGCGTCCACATCGTGGGGAGCGCCATCGCTATCTAAGACACTAGCCACTCCAGCTTCTGGCAAGTCGAAATTGAAAGAACCAACTTCTACTCCATTATTTTTCACCACTAGGTTCACTCCGCCTTCGGCCAAGCTAAACTGAAAACCAAAAACCAACACCGATACAAAAACTACTCGCCATAAATTTTGGATTATTTTTTTCATACACTATTTTCTCTTACTGATAATTCGGCTTTTTTTCGATACAGCCATCTTGATAATTGGCAAAACGAGCCATGGCATACAGCGCACTCGACAACCTGTTTAAATATTCCAAACTCAAATCATTCACTTCTTTTTCTTTTTTGTCTCGCAAGGCGACGACTCCGCGCTCGGCTCGTCTGGCCACTGTCCGAGCCACGTCGAGATAAGCGCCGAGCGCCTCCCCGCCCGGGACGACAAACGAAGTCACCGGCGGAAGCAAGGTCTCAATCTCATAGATGACTTCTTCTAAAAACAAAATATGTTCTTTCTTGGCGTGCATATCCGAACCACCAATCTCGGCTTGAATACAAAATAAATTTTGTTGAAAAATTAATAAAATATCAGCAAAAGAAACTTTCTGAGCCTTCATCGAGAGGCAGGCCCCACTCTTTTCCGACAATACTCGCGCATACCCGAGCGAAGTATTCAACTCATCGAGCAGTCCCAAGACTTCAAACACAAAAGCCGATTTGCTGAGTCTGGTCCCCTCTTTACAATCAAACAATCTAGTCGTACCCTTGTCTCCTTGTCGTGTGTATAACATATATTATATTTCACAAACCCCACCCACACAGGCTAATTCTTTTTTAATGTCGGTGTCGTCAATTTTTTCGTAGGTGACAATCTTTGAGAAATCCAAATCGGCTACGGTCGGCAAAAGTTCTTCATATTTTTCTTTAGTAATTTCTTCGTAAGGAGCGAGCTGGTAGACATGGTTTGATCTCGGCAAGAAAGATAGTCCACCAACTAAATCCCAATTTTGATAGACCCAGTTGGCCACGGTGATCCACTCATCATCGCCGACAGAGATAGTCACCGATGGATTGTGTTCAGTATAATTTTCTTTGACCACTTTCCAATGTTCGAGCTGGTCGAGCGCCGATAGATCGTTTTTGACGATTGCCCCATCTGGGGCTTTGACTGGAAATTCCAAGACAAAGGTCGTGGCTTCTTCGAGCTTCTGGCCCACCTCGGGATAATATGGCACGCCCTGATCTTTGAGCATTTTAAACAAAGCGTCGGTGGCTGAAATTCGAATTCGGCGGATATAATATGGCGCGTGTCTAGGATGCATTCCCGAAGCACAGTCTACTGTCTGGGATACTGTCCCCGAAGGTTTGACACAGGT
The DNA here is from genome assembly GCA_964531535.1 of uncultured Candidatus Saccharibacteria bacterium. Classification (GTDB taxonomy): domain Bacteria; phylum Patescibacteriota; class Minisyncoccia; order Phycocordibacterales; family UBA9973; genus UBA9973. The sequence goes on along the minus strand of CAZHDU010000012.1, from coordinate 6,801 downwards.
CAGACAAGTCGAAGCATTGACCTTGAAACGCTTGGCATATTTTTTGTTGACTTCAATCGATTCAACTTTTAATTTTTTCAAAACTTCCGGGTTACGAGCTACTTTAGAATCCCATTGACCGGTGACCGAGACACCGAGCAACCGTTCCGCTTCACAATTCATTTTCCATTCTTTAGAAAGGTATGGGAAATATGTCAGCGACGATTGATAGGTACCCAAGATAGTAGCCAAGCGAATCTTTCGGAGTAAAGTAGCTTCGGTATCTTCGGCCCGAGCCACCACTTCACTCAAATTACAAAATTGTTTGGATTGCAAAATAATTTCTCCACATGGATTTGTCCCCCAAGCTGGGAAGACGCCGTTTGAAAATTGTTTCAAGCGACGAGCGGGTAGAGTCTTGGCTAGACCGCCACGATTAAATATCCCCCGCTCCCCACTACCGCTCTTGACCAAGGCCGTCCATTCATCTAAAAATTCGGCGGTAGTCGGTTTGAAATTATAGATAGCAGAATTGTTGGCGAGCATTCGTTGAGCCTCGGTATTGTAAAACTGCCCCTTCTTGGAATCACGGATGGATTCGTCGTCGAGATCTGAGAGCGAAATCATGGCACTGCGTCTGACCCCACCAGCCACCACGCATTCACCAATTTTACAAATAATGTCATGAGCATCTAGATTGGTCAGGTGGGAACCTTGTCGGCGTAAAATCTTTTCTCGACTAAAATTTATAAGTGATCGAATCGGTTCTGGACCAGAACTTTTTCCGCCCATAGTCTTGAGTATTGAACCAGCTGGTCGAATCAAAGAATAATCAAAGACGACATCGTCGCCAGCAAACCAAGTCTTGAGTCCAAAAACAAATGCATCAGCCCAACCTTCCTTGCTGTCCGGGACAACATAGGTCGGCAAAATTTTTCCTGTTTGTTTTTTAATCTGTGGTAGGGCTTGAATATTTTCACTCTCAACTGACCAACCCACCCCTGTTCCACACATAGAGATATACATAATCTCACCAAAATCTTGAAAACTTTTTGGAGCTATAAAAGAACAATTGTATGCGCAGATGTTTGTCTTGCGAGCAGCCTTGCCAGCAAATTGCAAAAGACGCATCGATGGCATGACTTCTTGGTTCAATATCGCCTCGCGGACTTCTTTGTATTCGTGTTCGGTGAGCTTGGAACCGAGATTTTCTCGCATGAAATCTATATAGCGATCGACAGTCTCGATCCAAGTCTCACGACGACCCTCTTCGTCTATCCAACGAGCATAGGTCCGATAATACACAAACTCGGCGAGCGGATTTTTAAAATATTTTTTACTTTGAGCAACTAATTCTTTCACTTTCTCAGGAACAAAACCAATTTTTTGTCGAATCTCGGCTCGGGTCTTTCGATATAAAATATAAGACTTGGCAGTCTGAACAAAATTGGCCGCAATCAATTCATTTTCGACGATATCTTGGATGGTCTCCACATTGGGCACAAATACTTTCAACTTTTTTTCTTTTTTAAAAGCAAGCAGTGCATCCATAACCGCATAAGCCACATTCTCAGCTTCGAGCTCGCCACCCTCTTTGGTCGCGTTCATGGCTCGAAACACTGCCCGACGAATATGCCCATAATCGAAAGGAACTATGGCCCCATCTCTTTTCTGAATTTTTTGTAAAGACGCGTATTTTTTCTTGTTTTTCATATGGTTAGGCTTGCTTGGCTTTTAAACTATTAATAATGAACCGACTTTCTAATTTTTTATTTTCGATGACTAATCTATACAGGGCTGGCGACAAGATTAGCGATAAGGATACGTTGCCGAGTAAGTGCCACAGGGTAAAAGGAATCTGGCCCAGAGCTGCACTTCGCAGGGATTGATGAAAAAATAATGGACCGATCGATAACCCAGTCACTGCATCGAAAAATATAGTTCCAAATACAGCAAAGATGGCAAAATTAATCGCACTAGCTTTGCGATTTTTAAAATACCAGAAAGCCAAGAATCCTAAGACGCCATAAGTGAGCGAAGTGATGATAGTCCACGAGCCCAGTGTCCCAGTCACTAAATCGTAAAAAATTATACTCAAAAATGCGAAGAAAAAACCAAAAAATCCACCATAGGCTTTACTAAAAGGCATGGCCGTCGCCAAAATTGGTTCAATGTTGGGAGGACGGAATGGTAACAACCGAACCAAAAGACAAGAAAGAAATCCGATTGCAAACTTTGGCCAATTTTTCTTGTATTTTTGCATGGTTTTGTTAAAATTAATTCAAATAAGGTTGTTAAAAACTACGCAACAGTTGTATAATACGGTAGTTGCGTAGTTTCGAAACTACTTAATTATTATACACGAGCCTAGTCCCCTCGTGTAAAGTGGATAACTAAAATTATTAGTATTAAGACACAAACTTTATTATGGAATCAACAGCGTTTAAATCTGTATTAGGAATTTTAAGAGTTTTTATGGGTTTGGTTTTCTTGTGGGCATTTTTTGATAAATTATTAGGCCTTGGTTTTGCCACCACGGCCGATAAAGCTTGGATCGCTGGAGGCTCGCCGACCTTTGGATTCTTAAGTTTTGGGGTTCATGGACCATTTGCCAACTTTTATCACAGCATAGCGGGTAGCGGACTTGTGGCCTGGCTCTTTATGCTCGGACTACTTTTTATAGGATTCACTTTGACTTTTGGGGTCGTGACTAGACTAGGCACCCTAGCTGGAGCCATGATGATGGCACTAATGTATTCTGCCCTTATCCCACCTGAAAATCATCCGTTTATTGATGAACATTTTATCTATATACTCGTGATGCTTTTGCTTCACCTATCTGACTCAGGAAAATATTTTGGTTTCGGTAACGCCTGGTCTCGCACCGCTCTAGTCCAGAAATATAGTTTTCTAAAGTAAATAAGTAGAAATTAAAAAAACAAGGGACATCCCTTGTTTTTTTAATTTATGTTTGTCCGTCACACATAAAATTCTGCTGAATTTTTGCGCGACCCCGGCTCGGCACCGTCGTGCCTGCGCCCACGGACAAATAGGTCACTATTTGTCCGTCCTCTTGGATTCGAACCAAGGACCCCAGAGGTATAAGCTCTGTGCTCTAACCAACTGAGCTAAGGACGGGATCTACTGGCATTATAGCTTTTTAACCGACAACTTCAAGTTTTGCCGGCTCTTCTTTCTTCTTAAGAAGAATACCATGAGCTACTAGAATCTTTTCATATTCTTCTTGCTCAACTGTCTCTACTTCGATGAGCTTGCTGGCGATAGCTACAAAAGCTTTCTTATGTTCAGCCAAAACCTTCTCAGCTGAGACCAAGCCATCGCTAATGATTCGAGAAACTTCCGCGTCGATCTTCTTCGACATTTCTTCAGAATGTTCACGATCAACTTCTTCACCAAATCGGATTTTTCCTCCAGATCCAGCAAGAGCCACAGGACCGATCACATCCGACATTCCCCATCTGGTAACCATAGCTCGCGCTAAATTTGTAGCCACTTGTAAATCACTCGATGGTCCAGTAGTAATGTCTCCAAAAATCATCTTTTCAGCTACATATCCCCCGAGCGACATGGCAATGTCATCTATAAATTCTCGTTTAGATTGAAGTCTTCGCTCTTCGAGTGGCAATTTTAAAGTATACCCGCCAGCACTACCTCGAGAGATGATGGAAATCTTGTGGACCGGATCAGCAAATGGCAAGACTGAAGCGACCAAGGCGTGGCCAGCTTCGTGGTAGGCTGTAATTTCTTTTTCTTTTTTAGATAGCAAGTGACTCTTGCGTTCAGGCCCCAACATGACTTTCTCGATTGCTCGAATCAAATCAAACTGAAAAACTTTTTTACGATTTTCACGAGCGGCTAAAATTGCTCCTTCGTTCATAAGTGAATACAAATCTGCCCCAGAAAAACCAGGAGTTCGTTCAGCAATCAAAGTCAGATTTACATCTTCGGCTAACGGCTTACTGTTGGCATGAATAGTTAAGATAGCTTCACGATCGGCACGATCTGGCAAATCCAGCATCACTTTTCGGTCAAAACGACCTGGTCGGACCAAAGCTGGGTCGAGCACGTCTGGTCTGTTGGTCGCCGCCATGACGATCACTTTGTCATTTGGTTCAAAACCATCCATCTCGACGAGAATTTGGTTTAAGGTTTGTTCGCGTTCATCATTGCCACCACCGAATCCCCCACCACGAGTCCGCCCGATGGCATCGATTTCATCTACGAAGATAATTGCTGGCGCCGCCCGCTTGGCCATCTTGAACAAATCACGCACTCGAGAAGCTCCGACACCGACAAACATTTCCACGAATTCAGAACCAGAGAGATGAAAAAATGGGACACTAGCTTCACCGGCTACGGCTCGCGCCAGTAAAGTTTTACCTGTACCCGGCGCACCATTCAACATCACCCCCTTTGGGATTCTCGCGCCGATATCTAAAAACTTTTTTGGGCTTTTCAAAAAGTCGACAATTTCTTTCAGTTCTTCTTTTGCTTCTTTGCAACCGGCTACGTCTTTGAAGGTGACGCGATTGTTCTTGTCGTTTGGATCAGTGATGCGAGCTTTGGATTGACCAAAAGTAAAAGCTTGCATCCCCGCCCCCTTGGCTTGGCGAGATAAGTACCAGAAGAAAAATATTATAAAAATAATCGGCAACAAAAATGGTAACAAGTTGAAGAACCAGAAAGTGAATCCACTTTCATTTTTTACTTCGATTTCGGTCTTTGCCATGGCCGTCTTGTCGACGCCATAGTTATATAAAGTCTGTGATAAGGCTGAACCGACTTCTTTTTTAGATTTTTTAACTTCATCGTTGGTGTAAGTAATCTTGAGACTTTCGCCAGATACTTCTATCTTTTTGACTTCGCCCAGAGAGACACTCTTGGCCAAATCAGAAATTGGAATTTCTGGGACCACCTTGGTCTTGTCGGACAAGGCTAAATAGAGCGCAGTGATCAACATGAAGATAAAAACTGCGCCGATTAATGAATTCGAAAAATTGCTACCTTTTGGAGCTTTCTTTCCCACTCCTTTTTGATTTTTTTGTTCTAGAAAATTGAAATCCATCTGTAGATGTTAGCATGAAATGGAGTAAAAGTGAAATAAAATTAATTTCAAATAGAATACAAATTACCCATTGAAAGGCTCTAGCTCCATCATCTCTCCGGTCATCACATCCACATAAGGTATCAGAGAAGCTCCGTCTACGGCAAAAACCATCCTCAGTTCTAATTTACCTGTTTTAGTATTTTGAAAAAGGTAAAGCGTAAATTCGCCAGGAAATGATTTTAATATATCCTTAGTCTCAAATTCCACAATTCTGGGCTTCGCCGACTGGCCAGTACTAAAAGAACCAGGTATTGGATCAAAAGGATATTGTGGTATCTCTTCATAAATATATCTGTATTCGGACAACCATTCTCTTATTTCTTCTAAAGTAAAATTAGTAGTGGTGGGTATGGTTATGTTTGGCCAAAAATGACCACTGAAATAAATTTGACCCATAAGATTTTGAATAGTAATCTGTGACTTGTACTCATCAAAATAACGAAATGCAAAAGGTACACCATCAACCACCTGCTCAGATTGTAAACCTCGGGTGATCCCACTAATATATCCATAATCCAGTTTAAAATTTAACTTATCACTAATGCCAAAAAAGTCGCTGTTTTTTAAAATAAATTTTTTGTAAGGTTCTATTGCATGCGCATCCATCCATTGTTCTCCTATGCTGGTAAATTGGTCGATTAGAATTTTATTGGTTGTATAAAGACTACTTATAAAACCATAATTATCAAAAGCAACTTCCCAGGAAGAACCATTAAGTAGAGTAAAACTTTTTTTTCTCTCAGCGATCTGTTCAGAAGTCAAAGAAGTATAAGTAGTTATAGGATAAGCACCTTTAAAAAGAGGCCTAGCCGTGTCACGAGTCAACACAGAGTTTATTTCTTGCTTTGGAAGATCTTTTGGATCATAACGGAAGGTAGATTCAACTGTTGCAATATTTTTGGGGTGGGTGGTATCTTTTATGAGCTGGTTACGCTTATTAATTATATTATTAAAAACTAAATATCCAGCTCCCAGGGAAACAAAAAACACAATAATAATAAAAAAACTGAGCTCCTTGAAGGATTTTGGATCATATATAATCTATTAAGATTAATACTATAGTGAATAAAAGTAAAGCATGAAAAAAAACAAAAGCGCCCCGACTTTTGGTCGGGGCGCTTTTGTTTTTCGAGTGGAACTGACGAGAATTGAACTCGTGTGCAATAGGCTGTCGCCAAGAAATCTACATACATAGCACACTTTTTTGTTTAGATTAAAAAATTCTTAAGTGAGCCAAATATTTTTTAATCGAGCTCTAAGTTTTAGTCCCCGACGACGAGCCGTGTCGGAGCTTGTCCCGATAATATTACACCCCTACTCATATATCGGAAGTCTATGAGAGAGACGCTAGCCTTGGCTTACGCGAAAGCTAGAGCGAAGTCTGCCTTACTGAAGTAAGGAGATTCACTTGAAGTCAATTTTGCAATTAACATTTGAACGAAGTTTTGCGAGATTACGTCCATGCTCGGTATGCATCAATAGCAAGCCGACCTACTGTCTATGCCTTGCAGTCCCAAATTCCCTAAACAGGGATGGTCTATGAATTTTTCAAGGTTCTCCGGATGTCGCGATCCGTCTCGCGCTTTTGTATACTATCACGCTTGTCGTGTTTTTTCTTTCCTTTGACCAAAGCGACTTCCAACTTGATTTTCCTATTTTTATTATACACTGAAATTGGCACTATTGTCAAACTC
>CAZHDU010000011.1:0-17313 GCA_964531535.1 uncultured Candidatus Saccharibacteria bacterium | reverse complement strand
ATCCGATTTTGATCGAAGGTAACGCTATCCAAGTCCACCCGCTAGTCTGTCAGGCTTTCAACGCTGACTTCGACGGAGACCAGATGGCCGTATATGTGCCTCTACTTGATGAAGCGCAAGCTGAAGCTCGAGATTTGATGGCAGCCAACAAAAACTTGTTGAAGCCTCAAAATGGAGACTTGATCGTCAACCCTCGTATGGATATGGTCCTCGGTTCTTACTGGATGACCAAGTCTTGTGAAGGTGAGACAGGCGAAGGAAAATATTTCTCAAATCCAAACACAGCTATCACTGCCTATGAATATGGAGTAGTTTCTCTACGCGCAAAAATCAAAGTCATGGCGACTGATTCAGCTAAGTATAAAAAATACGAAGGTCAATTGTTTGAGACTTCTGTCGGACGATTGTTGTTCAACAGTATTTTGCCTGCAGATTTTCCTTTCGTAAACGAAGAAATGACTCAAGACCGATTATTTATCGTCTTGGATGATATCATCGCTCATGTCGGAGTCGAAGGCACCCCAGCTATCTTGGATAAAATCAAAGCTTTCGGATTTAAATATTCAACAGTCTCTGGTACTACTTGGGGTATCGACAACGTTTCTATCTCTCCAGAAAAGCCAAGAATTATAGCGCAAGGTAAAAAATTGGAAGAACAAATTATTTCTCAATGGAACGACGGTCTTTTGTCTGAAGAAGAAAAATACCAAAAGATTATCGAAGTCTGGACTCACACCAAGAAAGATTTGGAAAAAATCATGCCGATAACTCTCGACAAAAAGGGTTCGACTTTTGACTTGTTCACTTCAAAAGCTCGAGGTACCATGTCCTCACTCATGCAGATGACTGGTATGATCGGTCTTATTCAAAACAACCAAGGTAGAACTTTGGAATTCCCAATCATTCCTTCTTACCAAGAAGGTCTCTCACCGATTGAATATTTCGTCATTACTCACGGAGCTCGAAAAGGTGCATCCGATACCGCCCTCAACACTGCGAAAGCCGGATACCTCACTCGTCGTCTAGTGGATGTGGCTCAAGATGTCGTTATCACTGAAGAAGATTGCGGAACAAAGGATGGCAAGATGGTCAGTCGAGAAAATATTTCTGGAATCGAAATTCCTTTGGCTAAAAATCTACGAGGCCGAGTCTTGGCTGAAGATTTGAAAGATGAATCTGGAAAAGTTTTGTACAAGAAAGGATTTTTGGTCACCAAAGACGAAGCCGCTAAGATCGAAGGCGCTGGCTTTACTCAAGTCTTCGTCCGTTCTCCACTTACTTGTAAGACTATCCATGGTCTCTGTGTAAATTGTTACGGTCTAGATCTAGGACGAAATCGTCTAGTTAGTCTCGGTGAAGCTGTCGGTATCGTCGCTGCGCAAGCTATCGGTGAACCTGGAACTCAGCTTACTCTTCGAACCTTCCACGCTGGAGGTGTCGCGGGAACAGACATCACTACTGGTCTTCCTCGTGTCGAAGAAATTTTCGAACGCCGAATTCCAAAGAATCCAGCTATCATCTCTGAGACTGATGGAGAAATAATTTCTATCACCAACAAAGATGGTAAAGAAAAAGTCATCAAGGTTTTGTCTGATTCAAAGATCGATGGTAAGTCAAATGAGATTGAATACACTGTAGCTTTCCGCCGAACTCCAATCGTCAAAGTCGGAGACCAAGTCAAGAAAGGACAATTGTTGACCGACGGTTCTGCTGATATTGCTGCTTTGTTCAAGTTAGGCAATAAAGAAATCGTCGAAGAATACATCATCGGTGAAATCAACAAAGTCTACGAATTGCAAAGTGCTTCGATTTCTCGAAAACACACCGAGATAATCATCCGCCAAATGTTCTCACGCCGAAAACTTTCTGATGCTGGTGAAACTAATTTCTCAAATGGTGATATTATCGAAAACTCAACTTTGATGGAAGAAAATGCACGTGTGGCTGAGATGGGTGGCAAAGAAGCGAAAGCTGAAGTCGTCGTCTTGGGTATCACTGAAGTTTCACTTCGAACAAAGAGTTGGTTATCAGCTGCTTCTTTCCAAAACACAAACCGAGTCTTGATCGAAAACGCTGTCAAAGGTGGAGTAGACAATCTCCGAGGTTTGAAAGAAAACGTCATCATCGGACGACTCATCCCAGCTGGAACTGGATTCGTACAGAAATAATTTCTCTCTAGAAGGTTTAGTTTTTAGTTTATTAATTAATATTCAGCCAGGGGCTGATCCGCCCTTGGTGGAAACTAAAAGCATTATGCAAAAAAACAATAAAGGTTTCGCAAAGTTGTTCGTGGTGATGCTCGCCGTTGTTTTCGGTGCGCTAGCAGTGTATTTCTTGGTGGGTAGAAATATATCTCCAGCAGTACAAGACATAGCTCCGACTGTGGATGGTGTCGTCGAATCTAATGAAAAAAATCCAGTAATTTATAGCATAACTCCAACCAGATGCAAAGAATTTAGTGGTGGATACTTCGACTTGGAAAAATTATACCGTAAAAGAAATTTCTAGTAATCCTAGTAATTTCTTAAATAAAAAAGTACAAGTTGCTGGAAAGTTGGTTCTTGTCGGAAAAAACTATTTTACCGACTCTCGGTTCGCTGTTACTGATGGTACTAATCAGCTTAGAATAAATTCATGGCTGCCATTAGAAATTCACTCTTCAGCTGTTGGATCTCGAAATTCGGTTCAACCTAAAACAATGGAGGGTTATCTAAATAAAGATGTAACCCTAGAGGGAACTATAGAACAAGATGGTTTAGGTTTTTTACTTGTAGTCACGAAAGCCATATAAGCATACATGAATTCACCAGTACAAAAAATTAAGGAGAAATTGAGCATCGAGGATGTGGTTTCTTCTTACGTAAAATTGGAAAAAGCTGGGGTGAATTTGAAAGCTCGATGTCCTTTTCACAACGAAAAATCGGCTTCGTTTTTCGTCTCGCCTGACCGCGGAAGTTATTATTGTTTCGGTTGTGGCGCTGGCGGAGATATATTTTCTTTTGTAGAACAATTCGAGGGCCTAGATTTCAAGGGGGCGCTCAAGCTCTTGGCCGATCGCGCCGGAGTTCCACTCGAAGCTTACAACAAAGAGACAAAGGAAAATAAAAGTGAAAAAGAGAGACTCTATGAGGTGATGGAAGAAGCTACCAAATATTTTGAAAATAATCTTTTAATAAATAAAGATGCGCAAGAATATTTGAAAGCTCGAGGACTCAATGAGAAAAGTATAAAAGATTTTAGAATTGGATTTGCGATTTTAGATTGGCGAAGTTTGTATGATTATCTGAAATCCAAAAATTTTACAGACAAAGAGATAGAGTTGGCCGGGCTGGCTAAAAGGCCAGAAGATAAGACCAAGGCCATGTATGATCGTGTCCGTGGGCGAGTCATGTTTCCAATTGCGGATTCCAGTGGTCGAATCGTAGCTTTTTCTGGAAGAATATTTGTCGATGATGGCAAGTCGGCTAAATATCTAAACAGTCCAGAGACTCCTATCTTTAAAAAATCCGCAATTCTCTACGGATTGGATAAAGCCAAACTGCCTATCAAAAAGAATGATTTCTCGATCATCGTGGAGGGGCAGTTTGATTTGATTTTGTCACACCAGGCTGGTTTTAAAAATACGGTGGCGACTTCGGGGACGGCGCTGACTGATACTGATCACTCTCAAAATAACACAGTAAATAATTTGGGGCTGATCAGCCGATTGTCACAAAACATAGTTTTTATTTTCGACGGAGATATGGCTGGTTTCAAGGCTTCTATCCGAGCGACGCCGATAGCCATGGCTTTGTTTTCAGACATGAACGTCAAAGCGACTCAAATACCAGAGGGAATGGATCCTGCCGATTTGATTTCCAAGAATGGCCCCGATGCTTGGCGCGAAGTTATCCGTAATTCCAAACACATTATCGAATTTTTACTCGATAGTATTTTACAAGACAAGAAGAAAGATATTTTAAAAGTGAAGTTAGAAATTAACGACAAGATTATACCCTTTCTGTTGCTTATCAATAATCCAGTCAAACAGTCTCACTTCATCTCGATGGTTTCCAATAAATCTGGCATGAGCGAAGACGATGTCCGTGACCGCTTAAAACACAGCGAACAACAATTAAAAAAAGACAAAGCCGAAATAAAGGAAGCCGAGGAGTCATTTACGAAAATGTACCGCAAAGATTCCATCGAACGCAAGCTCTTGGGTATAGCTTTATGGCAACAGTCGCTCGCGATTCCGACCCTAGACTTTGCAAATATTTTGAGTAAACTGGGGGCAGTAGTGGAAAAATATAAGGATATAAAACAAGACCTATTATTTGAAGCTGAAGTATTTTATACCGACAATGAAAATTTAGAAAAAAGTGTCGCTGAAATGTTTGCTAATTTGGAAGAGGAAAATATAAATGAGATTTTAACTCAAAAAATGCAAGAATTAATTAGAGAACCAGATGGCGAGCGAGGTAAACAAATTTTACAAGAAATCAACGAACTGAACAAAAAGAAAGAAGACATTAAAAATAACCGAAAATAAAATATATGAAAAACAAAAAGAAAAAAATCGTCAAAAAAACCAAGCCAGTCAAGAAGGTGAAAAAAGTGGCCAAGAAGGCCAAGCCAGCCAAGAAAGTTGTCAAAAAGAAGGTGGTTAAAAAAGTTGCCCCAAAGAAGGTTCCCAAGGTCACTGAAAAGAAGCTATCGGCCGCTGAGCGCAAGATAGAAGCTTTGGAGCGTGCAGCTACCGAACTCATCGAAAAGGGCCGGAAACGAGGTTTTATCACTTATGATGAGATATTAAAGACCTTCCCAGACATAGAAAACAATGTCTTGTTCCTAGACGAGTTGTATGAAAAATTTAGCGTGGCTGGAATCGATGTCCTCGAAGGTGGAAATTTGTTGAACTTGGATTTGGATGTAAATGATAAAGATCTCAACAAGGGTAGTATGCACGATTCTATTCAAATGTATTTGAAAGAAATCGGTCAGTATCCGCTCATCCATGGTAACGAAGAAAAAGATTTGGCCAAAAGAATTGAACGTGGAGATTTGGAAGCCAAGAACCTACTCGCTCGGGCCAACCTCCGTTTGGTGGTTTCGATTGCGAAGAAATATGTCGGTCGTTCAGCCAATTTGACACTGCTTGATTTGATTCAAGAAGGAAATTTGGGTTTGTTTAAAGCTGTCGAGAAATTCGATTGGACCAAGGGTTATAAGTTTTCGACTTATGCGACTTGGTGGATTCGTCAGGCGATCACTCGAGCCTTGGCCGATCAATCACGAACTATCCGAATCCCAGTCCACATGGTGGAGACTATTTCTAAATACAAACAAACTCATCGCCGTCTGTCACAAGACCTAGGCCGTGAACCACTAGCCGAAGAGATTGCTACCGAGATGGGCCTACCAGTCGACAAGATTCACACGATTGAAAATATTTCTCAAGAGACTGTCTCTCTCGAACAGCCAGTCGGGGATGATGATGATAAATCAACTTTGGAAAACTTTATTCCTGATGATAAAATTTTGCGACCAGATCAAGAATCTTCTCGACGAATTCTATCTGATCAGATTCGGGAAGTTTTAGACGAATTAAATCCAAAAGAAAGAAAGATTTTAGAGATGCGCTATGGATTGCTCGATGGTATCCAACACACTCTAGAGCGAGTGGGGGAAGAATTCGGAGTGACTCGTGAACGTATTCGTCAGATTGAGGCCAAGGTTCACGAAAAACTTCGCCAGCACGAAAAGATTTCGCGATTGAAGAATTACTTTGATTAAATTATTTTTTATTTTAATTTAAGTTCCTTGGCAAAGGATTTCAAGTTGGCATTGGCAAAAGCGCCTCGGTTTTCTCCATTTTGGTGATTATAGAGATAGTCATGGTATTCCCAAAACTGGCCTTGTTCTCCCGCACAGCGAGCCGCTTCGGCAGCCTTACTTGATTCTGGGCCCAAGAAGGCAAAGTCACGATAGACCAATTGCACAGTGTTGTCTTTGACATATGTATCACGAATATTCTTTTCGGAATCTTTAAAGAATCGATCACAGAAAGGACATTGGAAATCTGCGTATACGACTACAGTTACCGGGGCGGCACTCAGGCCTAGGGTAAAATCTGATGCGGAAACTGGTGCGAATTTTATACTAGTGATTTCTTTTGATTTTCCAGCTAGAGCGGATTCTATTTTGGTTTTGACTGTAGAGAAAGGTAGAGCTCCATCGATTGTGTCGACGACCTTACCATCTCGTAATATAAATCCCTTTGGAGTACCGGTGACTCCAGCTAGTCGGCCAGCATTTGTCGCATCAGCGACTGCCCCGGCATATCTACCAGAATCTAAACAGGCACTAAAGATGGGCACAGCCTTGGTCATCTTGGCTTCGTTGGCTATTTTAACTTCACCTTCGGTAGTTGGTGTGGTGTTGCCTCGGAGTAATATCGCCCCAGCAATCATGAGTCCAGCGACGATGATGGCTCCAGCGATTTGGCCGGCGTTATTGGCTGGTGCTGGTGTATTTGGGCTCGTAGTTTCAGGGTTGTTTTGAATTTCTTGTTCCATGTTATTTGTGTTTAATTATTAATATCAATCCATTGATTATATCAATAAACAAGATTGTTGTACAAGCCAGCTTGACGAGTGTGCTATAATAGAATCATTATCAACTAAAGGTCAATTATTATTATTCCCGACGTAAAGTCGGGACCCCGACTGAAACGTAGGGGTAGTTTAAAAAAAATATTATGATGAATTCAAATTGTAAGTGTGAAGTTTGTATGCTTGCTAAGGTTGCAAAAGTATTGCTAGTGGTGGGAGGTTTGAACTGGGGTCTAGTCGGAGTAGGGATGTTGATGGGTAGTTACTGGAATTTAGTCAATATGATTTTCGGTTCTATGCCAACTCTTGAGGCTGTGGTTTATGTACTTGTCGGTGTGTCTGCTGTAGTCAAGCTATATGGTTGCCGATGTGCAAAATGCCAGGCTGCTTGTGCTGCTTGTGCTGGTTGTGGCACTTGCCAATCAGGCGCAACTCAATAAAAGACCTTTAGTCCTCGGTTTACTTTTAGGCTAAAAAATGCTATATTATATCTAATAATATGGCGGTATTTTCTGGTGGAATATTTTATGTTTTGATCTTCCTGTCGATGTACGTACAGGTTTTTTTCCTGTTTACTTTGTTTGAAAATCGAAAAAAAATAGTCATTCGTAGTGGGCCAACAAAGCTTCCTTTTTACCCAGCGGTGACCATCGTCGTCCCTAGTTACAACGAAGAGAAGACCATCTATAAGACCATTCGTTCCTTACTCGCTCTAAATTATCCAAAAGATAAACTCCAACTAATCTTAATCGACGATGGTTCGACTGATGGGACTTGGAATGTAATTTCAAAATTTGCCAAAAATTCAAATATTCGAGTTATCCGAAAACCAAACGGTGGTAAATATACAGCTTTAAACTTGGGCTTGGAACATACCGATACAGAATATTTTGGTTGCTTGGACGCAGACTCCTTTGTCGATCCTGAGGCCCTGGTGCGCATTATGAGCTACTTTGCCAAGGATAAAGAGGTGATGGCGGTGACTCCTTCCATGATTGTCCACAACCCAAAGACATTCATACAGATAGTCCAAAAGGCTGAATATAATATGGGTATATATTCCAAAAAGATTCTTGGATTTTTGGGGGCCATCAATGTGACTCCGGGTCCGTTTACAATTTTCCGCAAGAAAGTTTTTGATGATCTGGGTCCATATAAACACGCTCACAATACCGAAGACATGGAGATCGCTTATCGCATGCAGAGACATTCCTACAAGATTGACCATTGTAACGATGCTTTCGTATATACCAACACTCCATCGACTGTGAAAAAATTATACAAACAACGTCTGCGTTGGAACTATGGTTTCTTGAACAACACCATAGATTATCGAGATTTAATTTTGAAAGGTAAGTATGGAAATTTCGCTATGTTCACTTTGCCAGTCGGGGTGTTGTCTATAATCTCGATTGTGTTTTTGTTTACTCGGGTTGTATCAAATATTATAGATTTTGTTTATCACAAGTTTATAGTGTATCAGACTGTGGGCATAGCCTATTCTGTACATCCATTCAATTTTGATTTGTTCTTTTTGAATACACAGGCTTACATGTTTTTAAATATCCTCATCTATGCTTCGGTGGTTTTTGCGATTATTTTTGGTCGCCGGATGGTGGATAATAAATGGGCAATATCCAAAGATATGTTGTATTTTTTACCAGTATTTAGTGTGATTGCTCCATTTTGGTTTTTGCGAGCGATCTGGAACACTATTTTTAGCAAGACTCCGGTCTGGAAATAATTGAATTTTATGCACTCAAACATTGATTGGAAAAAGTATTTTATAGTGTTGTTGATTACCATTGGTCTCTTTGTGACCTCTCTCTTTTTTAGTAATTACCTAGGAGACAAGAAGGTCCAAGAGTTGAAATTGATTCAAGATAAAATTGCCATCGATATTCTGTCTTCTGAAACTCAGTTCTCTTTGCTTTCAGAATTGTCTTGCAAGAATATTTCGGATTCCTCGCTCTCGAGTGAGCTCGGTGAATTGGGCCGAAAGCTGGAATGGGGAGAAAACAACCTCGGAGCAACAGACGAAGTCTCATATCTGCGCAAATATTATTCACTTTTACAAATCAAAGATTTCTTGTTATCAAAAAAGATTTCTGAGCGATGCCATGTAAAATCTGCATCAATTTTGTATTTCTACACCACCGCTGAAAATTGTAGTGAATGTGAAAGACAGGGGATAGTCCTCACCGCCTTGCGAGACAAATTCCCAGAGCTCCGGGTCTATTCTTTCGATTACAGCACCGACCTCTCCGCAGTGAAGGCTATGCTCCAAATATATAAAATTAAAGACACAGTTCTTCCAGCGCTAGTCGTAGACGGCGACGCCATGACTGGTTTCCACTCAATAGAAGAGCTTGAGACTAAACTCAAAGATTCATTTAAACTCAAAGACACAACCAAATAGAAGCAAAAATAGTGGACACCGAGTGTCCACTATTTTTAGCTAGGCAAGGCCTAGATTAATTTCAGTCTTTACAATTGAGATATCCAGCTCTGGCTACTTAGTATGATTTTATCTTGGCCAGTTTTTAGATCGTATGAGTGTAGTTGGCTCGGGAAGTAACCTACCGAGTTTATCTTTGTACCTTGTGATAAATAGTAAAGATTTTGTTTATCTATATAAACCATATAATCTGGTTCGATTGGCAAAGCCAGATTTTCAACTGTTCCATTCTTGATATTTAATTTTTGTATAATGTTCTTACCCTCTGTACAAACTTCATAGGCACAAGTATCGTCTATCGACTTAACATCTAGAGCCATAACTAAAAGATTCTCATCGTCAATCCACTGCGTTTGCCCATAAGATAATTTAGTACTCTCTTGTAATATTTTTTTAGTTCCGTCTATGAGTCTGAGGTATAGGCCACTAGAAAAAGTTTTACCTGGTGATCCGTAGTTGTAATTGAAGGTGACGAATGAAAATCCAGTTCCATTTGGATTTGCTGTTACAGCTTGCGCATGGTCATCGATGGGAAAATCAGTAATTTTTTTTGTCTCAGTGTTTAGTAATAAAACATTGTTAGTATAAGATGGTCCATCGCTAGCGAAATCACTTTTATTAATTACTAGTGTTTTTGAGTCTAACCAATATAATGGAGAAAGTACTATATTATGGTTACTGTATTCAAGTATCAGCTCAATATTTCCAGTTGCTAGATCTAGAGATTTGATATTGTGAAAGGCTGTTTCTGTTGCGCAGGGTACGTATATATTGCATTCTTCAGTGAAAACCAATTTTGTTTTTTCTGGATTCAATATTGCATCAAAGATGAGATTTTTGGGGATGGAGAGTATACGTTCAGTTGTTTTTGTCTCTGTGTTGAAAAACGAAAGCTCTCCTTCTGTGTAATTGGGTAGTTGTTCGATGAAAAAAATTCCTTTTGAGTTTGCGCCCAAGATGGAAGCGATCTCAGTCCGTTTTTTTATAAAAATTTCGGTAGTTACATTTTTAGAAATTTTATTAATTCTGTACTCTATTTCGTTCACCGGAGCTTCATTTGTTGATAGCACAAAAAATGTATCTTTTGGATCGGTATTTAAAATTATGGGTTTAAAGTTTTCGATGTGTCCAATTTTCACAGGAAGAATGTTTGTGGCTATTGGTGTTGGAGATTGCTCAGCATTTTTTACCTCAGACAGGGGAGCAAGTGGAGTCTTCTTTGTGTTTTTATAAATCACCAATACACTGATTGCGACAACCAATATGATCAATATTAAATTTTTGTTTTTAATGATGCCTTCTTTTTTAGACAAGAAAGAGCTATCTTGTGTAGGTTCTTTTTCCATTGTGGCTATTATAACATTATTTTGGAGTCGGAAGAGGTATTCGAACCCACGACCTTCGCTTTACATAAGCGTTGCTCTACCAACTGAGCTATTCCGGCGACTTTGATACTCTACCACACTTTCTAAATTTTTTCCTCCTCGTGAATGCGGTTCTTCATTATGCTGATTTTCTTCTTGTATTCAGCGATAACTTTGAGGACTTTGTTGGTTTCTTGGCGGGAAGTGATGTTGTTGGCCAAGTGTTGTTTGATGGCTTTCTGAACTTTGGCTTTAGCCACGGTATAATATTTCTTAGTGAAGTTTGAAGATTTGACGTAGACATGCAATACCAAGAAGGTGACTAGATACACTCCTTTCTTGAAACTTCTCAAGGTGAAGTGGCGAAGCTTGTGGACGTCGGGGACGATGGCTTCGGGGTTCTCGGCCATTTCGATTTGTCCATTTCGCACTAGAGACAATTTACGTCCAATCATAAAGGTGATACTAGCCAGGGACATAAAAAATAAAGTTAAGAGTATAGACATCATAATTTTTTTTTACAAACTTAAATCGTGTATCGCTTGACCTCTTTGATGGTAGCCTTTGACTTTTCGAGCAATTGACTGATCTTCATCTCGCCATCTTTAATGAAAGGTTGGTGGAGGAGAGTCTTCTCGGCAAAGTAAGTGTTGATTTTACCATCGAGCATCTTTTTCTTGATTTCTTCTGGTTTGTCGACACTAGCTACTTCTTTTTTGAAGACTTCAGTGATAGTAGCCTTGGCATCTTCACTCACTTCAGCATCAGTGATGTATTCTGGCTTCATAGCTGTGATGTGCATAGCTATGTCGCGAGCGAGTTCTGGAGTTCCGCCATTTAGACTGACGATGACTGCAGATTTACCATTGTGGACATAACTGCCGACGACGTCGCCTTCGATTTCGTAGATATCACCAAGTTGGCTATTTTCACCAGTCTTTTGGATGACTCCATCGATCATTTCTTTTGATCCACTTCGAGCAGCCTCAGCACCTTCGGCTAGAGCCTTGGCACCTAGAGCATTTAATAGGTTAGTGAAGTCTTCGTTGCGAGAGACGAAATCGGTCTCACAGTGAAGGGCTAGTAATACACTCTTTTTGCCTGAAGTAGCCACTGTGACGGCGCCATCTTTAGCTTCGCGCCCAACCTTTTTCTCAGCTATTGCGGAACTATTTTTTTTGAGGATAGCTAGAGCGACTTTCATGTCACCACCCGCTTCTTCTAGGGCTTTTCGACACTGCATGACAGAGATGCCGGTGGCATCTCTAAGTTCTTTAACCAACTCTGTTGTTATTGGAGAAGACATATTTATTATTTTGTTATTATTTTTTTGCAGGCTTAGCACTTAGAGCTACTTGTGCCGATACACCTGCCTTATAAGCGTTCGCTATAGCTTCGGTGAAAAATTTAATTGAAGGGATACTCGCATCATTGGCTACGATCGGGTAATCGATGTTCTTGATGTTGGAATCAGAGTTTACGAGAGAGATGACAGGGACGTTGCCTTTGACAGCTTCAGTCAAAGCGATGTGTTCAGCCTTGCCGTCGATGACAAACATAGCATCTGGAGTCTTTTTGAGACCAACTAGACCAGAATAGTAGCGAGCTAGCTTTTCCATCTTTTTCGCCAAGACGACACGTTCTTTCTTTGTGTATTTATCCAAACCACCATCAGTACTGTCCTTGCGGTAGTTTTCTAGTTCAGCGATACGCTTCTTGATTTCGGTAAAGTTACTGATTGTTCCACCGATCCAGCGTTCTGCTACATAAGGCATGTTTAGAGATTCAGCCACGTTCTTGATAGCTACCTTAGCTTCTGGCTTGGTGCCGACAAATAAGACCACCTTGTCTCCATTGCCTAGAGATTTTACAAACTCTACTGCTGTGTCTAGCAAGGCGCTAGTCTTTTCAAGGTCGATGATGTCTCCCTTGTTTTTTGTCGTGTAAATATAAGACGAAACCGAAGGGTGTCTTCGTGTTTTTGAGTAGCCATAGTGCGCTCCCGCCTTAAACATTTTTTCTACCACTGTATCGTTTTCTACTTTTTGCATACGGATTATTCTAGCAGAAAGCTGGGCTTTTTGCAACCCATCCAGGCTCGGGTGGGGGCTGGTTTCTAGCTCTTTGACCAAAGCCGATATTTAAGCTAAGATGACAAGTATGACAAACAATATGAGACAATCACAGCTTTTCACCAAAACTCGGAAAGAAGCCCCAGCTGATGAGGTTTCTAAGAATGCTGAGTTGTTGATAAAAGCTGGTTATGTGCACAAGGAAATGGCCGGAGTGTATAGTTATTTACCACTCGGACTATTGGTTATAAATAAAATTATAAAAATTATTCGAGAAGAAATGAACGCTATTGGTGGGCAAGAAGTGGTGATGGCTTCTCTGCAAGAACGCGCGACATGGGAACCTACTGATCAATGGAGTGATGAAAATGTCGATATCTGGTTTAAAACAAAATTAAAAAATGATACCGAACTCGGATTGGCTTGGTCACATGAAGGCATGGTCACTAAAATTTTGAAAGAATACGTGAGCTCTTATCGTGATTTGCCGAAAGCTGTGTATCATTTTCAAACAAAGTTTCGAAATGAAACTCGAGCCAAGAGTGGCATCATGCGATGTCGTGAATTTGTGATGAAAGACATGTATTCTTTCTCTAAAGATCAAGCTGAACATGATATTTTCTACAAGGAAGCCACCGAAGCCTACAAGAATATATTTAAACGAGTGGGGATTGGGCATCTTACATACCTGACTTCTGCGTCGGGTGGTGTCTTCGCAAAGTTTTCTCACGAATTCCAGACCCTTACTTCGGCAGGTGAAGACACAATCTACAGAGATGAATCAGGAGTGGCTATAAACAAAGAAGTCTATACCGATGAAGTTATCAATAGTCTTGGTTTGCAAAAAGATAAGTTGGTAGAAGAAAGAGCTGCTGAAGTTGGAAATATTTTTACACTTGGTAATCGTTATACCAAGGCTCACAACTTTACTTATACAAATGAAAAAGGAGAAGAGCAAGAGATTGTCATGGGTTGTTATGGCATAGGACCGGGTCGTCTTATGGGGGCAGTGGTGGAAGTCTTGTCTGATGACAAAGGTATAATCTGGCCGGAAACAATTGCGCCTTTTACTTTGCATTTATTGGTGCTTGGTGAAGATAAGGCTGTGCGAGATGAGGCTGAAAAAACTTTCAAGACTTTAGTTGAAGCTGGAGTTGAAGTTTTGTTTGATGACCGAAGCGATATTTCACCAGGTGAGAAATTTGCTGACGCAGATTTGTTGGGCGTGCCGTATCGCGCAGTGGTCTCAGCTAGGAGTATTAAAGAAAATGGCATAGAGATTAAAAAGCGAACTGAAGAAAAGGGTAAGATAGTCACTGTCGATGAATTGATAAATTTACTAGTTACAAAAAACTAGTTCCTGTCACGGAATTAAACATGTTTGATAAAATTTACAAATTAATTAGCAACGACATAGGCATAGACCTAGGCACTTCGAATACCTTGGTGTATTTAAAGGGTCATGGCATCGTCATCAACGAGCCTTCGGTGGTGGCGGTCAATGTGAAGACCAACCAGATTTTGGCTGTCGGCACTCAAGCCAAAGATATGTTGGGCCGAACTCCTGGGCACATTCGCGCGGTGCGTCCGCTTGTCGATGGAGTGATTTCAGATTTTGAAGTGACCGAAGAGATGCTCTCATATTTGATCAACAAAGCCGACAAGATGTCGAAAAAAATTGCCCGACCGCGAGTGGTGGTCGGTGTGCCATCGGGCACAACCAATGTGGAGACTCGAGCGGTCTATGATGCGGCTCGTTCGGCTGGGGCGCGGGAGGTGTATCTAGTCGAAGAACCGATGGCTGCCGCTGTCGGAGTGAGATTGCCAATCCGTGAACCAGTCGGTTCGATGATTATCGATATCGGTGGTGGAACCACAGACATCGCTGTGATTTCTCTCGGTGGTATCGTAAAATCCAAGAGTCTCAAAATCGCTGGTGATAAATTGAATACTGACATCATCACTTATATGCGTGATGAATTTAAAATTTTGATTGGTGAGCGCACAGCTGAGTTTGTAAAGATTGCTATCGGTTCAGTCATCCCGGGTGAATATATGGAAACGCAAGTCCAAGGTCGAGATCTTTTGACCGGGCTACCTCGTGAAGTGGTGGTGACGGATTCAGATATTCGTGAAGCCATGGCTTCTTCAGTTCGAGAATTGGTGAGCGGAGTCAGAGATATGCTCGAGACTACACCGCCGGAAATTTTGTCGGACATAATGCATCGAGGCATCACTCTCTCTGGTGGTGGTGCGCTTATCGTCGGCTTGGGACAATTGTTTCAGACTGTGCTCAAGATTCCGGTCTATGTAGTCGATGATCCATTGTCAGCTGTGGCTCGCGGTACCGGAATTATTTTAGACGACTTAGAGTCATATAAAGAAATTTTAATAGGTAATCAGGATGAGTTACCTCCTAGATAGAAAACAAAAAAAGAAAAAAGCTTTCTCCGGTTTAATCATCGCCGGAATTTTGGCATTGATATTTATATTTCGAGTTCAATTCTTTTACGGTTTGTCGACTGTGTCTCACGTAGTTCTCCGTCCGTTTTGGTCGGTGGAAAATAGTTTGTCGACAAAGTTTCGCAATCTATCGGCCTATTTTTCTTCTAAGAATTCTTTAAACCAAAAGATTCAAGACTTGGAAGCAGAGCGGGTTCTCGACCAAGCTCGGATGGAAGGTGTGGTGACAATTTTAGATGAAAATGAAAAACTCAAAGAAATTCTCGGGCGCAAGAATGAAAAATTAAATTTGACCTTGGCGGTGATATTAGGCAAGCCAGATCAGAGTCTGTATGATACTTTGATTATCGACCTAGGTGGAAACCAGGGTGTGAAAGTGGGCGACATGGTTTACGCTCTTGGCAATATTCCTCTCGGTCGGGTGGCCATGGTCTATGATAATTCGGCGAAAGTGGTTTTGTTTTCAAATTCTTCCGAGCGAACTCAAGTCTTTGTCAAAGGAACTTCTCTCGAACTAGTCGGTCGTGGTGGTGGAAATTTTGAAATGATTTTGCCTCGCGACGTGGCTATGGAAAAAGGCGAGCAAGCCGTCTTGCCGGGCATCACTCCATATGTAGTGGCTGAAGTGGAGACAGTGATTTCAGATCCGCGAGATTCTTTCCAAAAAGTTTTGTTTACTAGTCCGGTCAATATCGATGAAATAAAATTTGTCGAAGTGGCAAAATAAAAAGGATGAAATTTACTATTGAGAAAAAAATACCTGGAGCTTTGGGTCGGGCTGGGATCATCGAGACGGCGCATGGGTTGGTTCACACTCCGGTCTTTGTCCCAGTTGGCACCAAAGCCACCATCAAAGCCCTCACTCCCGAACAAGTTGCTAGCCTCGGCGCGGAGATTGTTTTGGGAAATACTTATCACCTGTATCTCCAACCCGGAGATGAGATTGTAGCCAGGGCCGGTGGTATTGGAAAATTTATGAATTGGCCAGGGCCAACAATTACAGACTCTGGCGGTTTTCAAGTTTTTTCTCTCGGTGCCGCTTATGGCAA
Source organism: uncultured Candidatus Saccharibacteria bacterium (assembly GCA_964531535.1). Taxonomy (GTDB): domain Bacteria; phylum Patescibacteriota; class Minisyncoccia; order Phycocordibacterales; family UBA9973; genus UBA9973. The sequence continues at coordinate 1,314 of CAZHDU010000011.1, read as the reverse complement.
AGAATTGAGTAAGGTGGTAAAAATTACTGATCCATCTTTGATGATTCCAGAACGTTTTGATGATAGTGACGCGCCTCGCTTGGCCAAGATTGGCCAAGATGGAGTGTCTTTTAAATCTCATCTCGATGGTTCTATTCACTATATCACTCCAGAAAAGTCTATTCAGATTCAACATAATCTAGGCGCTGATATTATTTTTGCGTTTGATGAATGCACTTCGCCAGCCGAAGATTTGCGTTATCAAGAAGAAGCCCTAGAGCGGACTCACGCTTGGGCCAAGCGAAGCTTGGTTGAGCATGGGAAGTTGCTGGAGCAAAATAGTGCTCATTCTCAGGTCCTCGGTTCTCCTCGCGATTACGCTCGGCCAGACCATTCGCCTGAGCACCCTTTTGCTCCAGCGCTTTTTGGTATCGTTCAAGGTGGGCGAGATGAAGGATTGCGCAAGAAGTCGGCGGCATTTTTAGCCGGGCTCGATTTTGATGGCTACGGCATCGGTGGTTCGTTTGCCAAGGAAGACATGGAGAGCGCAGTGAAATGGGTAAATGAAATTTTGCCAGAAGAAAAACCTCGCCACCTATTGGGCATCGGCGAGCCGGAAGATATTTTTATGGGCATTGAAAATGGCGTCGATATGTTCGACTGTGTCATGCCGACTCGGAATGCCAGAAACGGCTCACTGTATACTTCGCGGGGGAAGGTGAACATCAACAACGCTAAATTCCGCGAAGACTTTTCCCCGGTTATGGTTGATTGTGGATGCTATACATGTAAAAATTACACCAGTGCCTACCTACACCACCTTTTTCACGGGAAAGAGATGTTGGCGGGGACATTGGCATCGATACACAATTTGTATTTTATTATTAATTTAGTTAAACAAATTAGGCAATCCATTCTCGACGGCAAGTTTACCGAGTTTCGGGACGACTTTCTAGGGAAATATTTAAAACAGGAAACTAAAGGGTAAAAGGGTATATATACTTGACATATCTCTTTAAATATTGTTATAATATTGTGCAATGGCTAAAAATAAAAAAATGAAAAAACCTGGCAAGAATTGGAAGAAGTTTTGGAAGCTTGGCGCCGAAGAATTCAACACTCAATTTTTGGGTGTGAGTGGCGATGGCGAACTCACTGCTACTGAAGGAAATCACTTTTATAATTTGAGTGACCTAGCTCACAAATATGGCACTCCACTACAAATCGTTTTTCCGTTTTTAATCGAAGACCGACTCAAAGATTTGATCGGTTATTTTCAGGCTTACATGAAGATCTATGGTTATCGTGGTAAGTTTTTTTATCATTATCCGATGA
>CAZHDU010000010.1:0-18606 GCA_964531535.1 uncultured Candidatus Saccharibacteria bacterium | reverse complement strand
CAGTCTTTGGATTGCGAGCCATACGAGCAGCTCTTTGCTTTACAGAGAAGATACCGAATCCAGCTATTGATACTTCATTACCCTTTTTAAGAGTAGAGATGATAGCGTCGAATAGACCGTCTACGACTTCTTCAGCTTGTACTTTAGTTCCACCAAGTTTTGCATGGACCAATTCAGCTAATGCTTGTTTATTCATATTTTTATTTTGATTATTTGATAATTCTTCGACCCGCCCCGCCTTGGCGGTGGCCAATTAAACCCTACAATTACCTCCTATTCATTATATATCAAGGGTTTTTTCATGCAAGCCCGGTGTTAAACAGGTGGTCTAGCGAGCGTATTCGATGATTCTAGTTTCACGAATCATGGTTACTTTGATTTCACCTGGGTATTTGAGTTCTTGTTCGATTTTTATCGCCACATCGCGAGCCATGAGTTTAGCTTCAGCATCGGAAATCTTTTCTGGAGTGACAAAGATGCGGATTTCACGTCCTGCTTGTAGGGCGTAAGATTTTTCGACAGCAGGGAAGGCGTTGACCAAGGCTTCGAGTTCTTGCAATCTCTTCAAGTAGTTTTCGACAGAGTCACGTCGAGCTCCTGGGCGTCCACCAGAGATGGCGTCGGCAGTCTGGACTATGATGGATTCGATAGTCTCATATGGGTAGTCTTCATGGTGAGATTTCATCGCAGTGACGATTCTCTCATCGGCGCCAAACTTTTGCAGAATGCGCATACCGATTTCCACGTGAGTACCTTGGACTTCATGGTCGAGAGCTTTACCAATGTCATGAACCAGAGCTCCAGCCTTGGCGATAGCTACGTCGGCACCGAGTTCTTCGGCGATCATGCCGGCGATATGAGCCATCTCGATAGAGTGTTGCAAGACATTTTGTCCGTAACTAGTTCGGAAATATAATCGTCCGATGATGGCCACGATGCGTGGATCAAAGTTGAAGATTCCACATTCATAGACAGCTTGTTCTCCCTTAGTCTTGATGATTTTATTGATTTCTTCTTTAGCTTTTTCTACCAATTCCTCAATCTTGGCTGGTTGGATACGTCCATCGAGAATCAAATTCTCTAGGGCGACGCGAGCCACTTGTCGGCGGATAGGGTCGAAAGAAGAGATGACGATAGAACCAGGAGTGTCGTCGACGATGAGTTCTACTCCAGCTGATCGCTCAAAAGCCCTGATATTTCGGCCTTCTTTACCGATAATCTTACCCTTGATGTCGTTGTTTGGGATAGAGACGATGGTCGTCATCATCTCGGAAGCAGTACTCGCCGCGAGACGTTGAATCGAAGTCGCCAAGATGTCTCGAGCGCGAGTTTCTAATTTTTCTTCGTTACTATTTTCAAGCTTCTGAATTTTAATCAGAATATCTTCTTCATATTTTCTCTCGATATCTTTCAAGAGTTCTTCTTTGGCTTCACTCTCGGTGAGCTTGGCTACGCGTTCTAGCTCGATGACCTTGTCGGCTTCGATTTTGGTGACTTTCTCTTGAATTTTCTTAATCTCTTCGACTTTTTGTTTGATACTCTCAGCCTCTTTGTTTACTTCGACTTGGCGAGCATCTAGAAACTCGTCTTTCTTGATGAGTCTTTTCTCTGTTTCCTTAAACTCTTGTTCTTTTTTCTTCTCTTCTTCTTTCAGGAAGTGCAATTGCTCTTCCGACTTTTTCTTGGCTTCATCGACAATCCGCTGTGCTTCTTCTTTTGCACCGACCATCATTTGTTTGATGTCGATTTCGATTGATCGGCGTTTGCCGAGGGCTACGATGAAGCGAAGGTAGTACCCAACTAAAATTCCCAAGAGGAGTACTCCGGAGCCTAATAGTATTGTTGTTAATGTGTTCATAAGCTTTTTGCCAGCTTATAAGAACATGCCACTATATATATGGTTTTATTTCCCTAGAAGTGAAGACCGAAGCTATAATTCGTAATTTTCCTCTGATATTTTCTCTTTTAGACTTCATATTATATGGTATATTCCACTAAGACTGACTTAATTAAACGAAATAATTTTTCTAAATCAACATTTTTAGTATAACAAAACATTGAGACTTTGTCTATACACAGAAAACTGCCCGGTCGGCGAGCGCCGACCGGGCAGTCCTGGTCTATATTCCTATCCCTTCTTTTCTACCACTGGCTTGGATTTAGTGACTATTTCGTCGATAATGCCGTATTTCTTGGCTTCAGCTGAGTCCATGAAGAAGTCTCTTTCTACATCCTTTTCGATTTGGTCGATGGATTTACCGGTGTTTTTAGCCAAAAGCTTGTTTAGATTGTCGCGAGTCTTTAAAATATGCTTGGCAGTGATGGCGATATCGGTAGCTTGACCTTCGACTCCGCCTAGGGGTTGGTGGATCATGACTTCAGCGTTTGGCAGGATGAAGCGCTTGCCCTGCTTGCCAGCTGACAAGATGATAGCTCCGCCTGAAGCTGCGAGGCCCACACAGAAGGTGGCTACGTCTGGGCGGACATGGTTCATGGTGTCGACGATGGCCATGGTCGAAGTGACCGAGCCACCAGGGGAGTTGATATATAGGTAGATGTCTTTCTTCGAATCTTCAGATTCTAGGAACAACAATTGGGCGATGACGATGTTGGCGGTGTGGTCGTCGATCGGGCCACCTAAAAATATAATGCGTTCGCGCAAAAGCCTCGAATAAATATCGTAAGCTCGCTCACCAAACTGACTTTTTTCTATTACTGTAGGTATTAACATGTTCTGAGTATACAAAAAACCACAAACTTTTTCAAGCTTGTGGTTTTTTATTTTAACTTACAATTTTATTGTCTCTCCAAGAAAGCAAAGATCATTTCGTTGGTGAGGACATTCTCAGCGTGCATCTCGGCTCGTAATGGGTCGGCTTCTTTGTAGTGTTCGAGAATATGAGCGACTTCTTTAGCCACAGCTTCTTTGTCGGCGACGATTTTCTCTACTTTAGCAATTTCGTTTAGGACTAAAGCGAGCTTGGCTTTTTTCTCAGCATCACCACGGAATTCTGTTCGTAAGTCTTCCCGGGTTTTGTTGATGTGCTTTAGATATTCTTCAAACTGGAGACCCATCTGAGTGATATCGGATTCCATTTTATATAGAATCTTATCCAACTCGATTTCAATCAAAATGTTTGGGACGTCCATCTCTGTGGCTTCTATGATTTTTTCAATCATCTTTAATCGAGTTTTCTCACGTAGAGAGTTTTCTTTTTCGATTTTTAGATTTTCGCGAAGCTTGGTCTTGAAGTCTTCGACATTTTCGAACGGTCCGAGAGCTTGGACGAAAGCGTCGTTTAATTCTGGGAGTTCCGGCTCTGGAAGCTTGCCTTCTGCGCCACCTTCGGCCACCTCGGGGACATCTTTCATGTCGATCTTTGGCGCACGAGATTTACGGATATCCATAATCGTGTTTTCTAAATCTTCGTCGGTGACGGTCGCGTTCTTATCTTCATCAGTGATACTACCAGTAATCTCTTTAGCCAATTTTTTATAATCCGCTAGTTTGATTTCTGGCAGGACCGCTGTTTTTATCTTGAAACCTAAAGGGTTTTTGCGAGCGAGCTTGGTGATAGTAATCTCGGGGCGACTGATAGCATCAATCTTTTCCTCTTCTAAAATACGAGGGTAGTGTTCGTTCAAAGCCAGTTGAGCCATTTCTTCCAAGATGCTAACTTCAGGAACTCTGGAAGTCAGTATATTTTCAGGCGCTTTACCTTTTCGGAAGCCGTCGATTTCGACATGCTCACCGATTTTTTTTAAGGCGATCGCGTAATAAGCTTCAAAGGCTTCAGCATCGAGCTCTCCCTCTATTTCGATTTCACTTTTTGGTAGTTTGGTTATTTTTGTTTGCATCAGTTTCGAGAATTACGTTATAAATTACAATTACAGATCTGCATCAAGACTGTTTAGGTCGATATTGTTTAGATCAGTTTCGATTTTAGTTGGGGAGGTCATATCGGTCGGTGCCAAGATGTCGCTGACATCAGCAGTGGTCGCAGGAGCGACTCGACTGACTGAAGCTTTTTTAAATAGATATATACCAGCGATTACCAAGATGACAATGATAACGATTGAACCCAACAATGCACCATTTGATTTTTTATCTCCGTCCATAATATTTTATAGATTAATTAATAATTTAGTTTGTAGTTGTTGAACTTGTTGCAGGAACGCTAGTATCATCTGTGCCAGCTGCATCGGTGCCATTATCATCTCCACTCTTATCTTCAGTCTCTAATCCACGAAGAGCTTTTAATTCCTTGATTGCGACTTGTAGAGAATCCTTTGATTCTTTTAACAAATCTTTAGCTTCACGAGCTTGTAGTTTGATTTGGGCAAAAACTTCAGCTGTCATGTCGGCGCAAGTTGTTTCTGGCACTACATCTTTAATTCCAGCTAGTTTAGCTTTTGCGTCAGCGAGCTTGGTCTTAGAAAGAGTCAAAGCTGTTTCGGCAGAGGTTGTGTCCTTGCCATCTGCCTTTAGGCTGACGATAGCTTCAGCGACACGAGTCTGAAATCCTTCTAATTTTGAAGTTGCTTCAGTAAATTTAGTTGAGAAAGTTTCCTTAGCTTTTTCACAAAATTCTGCTTTCTTTTCTTCTTTTACAGCTTTCCAAGCTTCTTTTTTAGTTTTCAATTCAGCTAGAAAAGCTTCTTTATCTGTTTTTAACTTTGCCACAAAAGCTTCTTTTTCAGTCTTGATTTGAGTCTTGAAAGTTTCTCTTTGGGCATCAAACTTAGCTTTTAAGGCATCACGTTCTGCTTTGCTTGTCTCTTTTAGAGCATCACGATTAGTCTTCATCTCATCCTTGAATGCATCTCGTTCTCCTTTCTTTGTTTCCTTGAAAGCGTCACGATTAGCCTTCGCATCTTCTTTAAAAGCTTTTCGTTCGGTTTCTAATTGCCCTCTGAGGAGGGTGTTTATTGGTGGTTTTGGTCGTCCTACTTCCACTTCAACCTCATCCTCCATCTCTGCTTCGTTTTCTACTTCAGCTGCGTCAACAGAATCCTTTTCATCTCCACTCACACTTGAAGAGCCGGATGATCCAGACCCTGAACTATCATCTGAGCCACCCTTGGCTAATGCCAGGTTGGACAGATTTAATGACAATATCAAACCAAAAAACACTAAAATTCCAATATATTTTTTCATAATTATTGTTAAATTAATTAATAATCGAGCACTATTTGATTGTACACTAAAACGAGGTCAGAATAAAGTGAGTTTATTCTAGATTTTTGGCGTAGATTTCGTTGTATCTTTTGATGCAATCTTCCATCACCTTGATAGCTTCAGTTTTATCAAAAAATCCTTTAGTTATACCAGTTCCAGGCTTTTTTAAGTATTTGATGTGTTCCCAGAAATAGGTAGTCTCTTTTTTAAATTGTTCGCCTAAGTCTTCGATAGATTGGATGTGGTCACTGCGTCGGTCATCGGCGAGAACAGCTATGATCTTGTCATCGATTTCACCACCATCTTCGAATTTCATTACGCCGATTATTCTGGCTTCTACTAGGCAACCAGGAACCAATGGCTCCATGACGTTGGCGATGCAGATATCGAGAGGATCGCTGTCGTAATCCCAAGTCTGTGGAATAGCTCCATATACAAAAGGGTAGGCTAGTGAAGAATATCCGACTCGGTCGAGCTTTAATTGTCCAGATTCAGTGATGATTTCGTATTTATTGATACTTCCAGAATTGATTTCGACGATAGTGTTGACCACTTCTTTTTTTTCATCTGCGAATGCAGGGAGAACATGCAATAGGTTTAGCATGTATTTTGATGGTTTATGATTTATGTTTGCCATAGTTTTATTATTATATTCTTACTCTTCAGTTTTTTCAAGAACTTTTTCTTCGGCAGATTCTTTTGGAGCACCCTGGTCGCCCTTGGCGCCGCCAGAGGCGGGTGAACCGTCACCCTTGATATCGATTCTCCAACCAGTGAGCTTAGCCGCGAGGCGAACGTTTTGTCCACCTTTACCGATAGCGAGTGAGAGTTGGTCTTCGGTGACTTCGACAGTAGCCTTGTGTTCCTTGTCGTCGATGTCGATCGAGAGGACCTTTGCTGGTGAAAGAGCGTTGGTAACAAAGACTTTTGGGTCTTCTGACCAAGGAATAATATCGATTTTTTCACCTCCGAGTTCAGAAGTAATAGTGTTTACGCGAGTACCTTTTTGACCGACACAAGAACCGACTGCGTCGATGTGTTCATCGTTACTATGTACAGCGATTTTGGATCGAGCTCCCGCTTCACGGGCGACTGATTTTATCTCGACGATTCCACTTTGAATTTCTGGAGCTTCGACAGAGAAAAGTTTTTCAATAAATTTTGGATGAGTTCGAGATAGGCGCAAGTTGATTCCGCGAGGACTGTCTTCGACTGAATACAAATATGCGCGGATGCGTCCACCTTGTTGGAAATATTCTCCAGGGATTTGTTCTTCCACTGGCAAAATACCCGTCGCTCGGTTGAAGTCGACATAGACGTTTCCTCTTTCGATTTTTTGGACGACACCAGAGACGACTTCGCCTTCTTTTGTGCCGTATTCGTCGATGATTGAAGTTCGTTCAGCTTCACGAATCTTTTGGATGATGACTTGCTTGGCAGTCTGAGCCGCGATGCGTCCATAATCATCTTTAGCTTCGAGAGGGAAGACAATCTCGTCGTTGAGCTCGGCATCTTTTTTAATTTTGCGAGCGTCTTCGAGCAAGATGTGGTGTTCGCTGTTGAAGTGAACACGTTCATCGCCTTCAGCTATTTCTTCGTTTTCATCGATGACCGCAATAGAGTCGTCGACGACGATTTTGATTTGGTAAAAGTCTGTGTGACCAGTCTCTAGGTCAAAGCGGGCGCGGATAATTTGCCCTCGCTTGCCGTAATCCTTTTTGTAGGCGGCAGCCATGGCTTGTTCGATTGCGTCCAATATTTTTTCTTTTGGAATTTTTCGTTCTTCCTCGAGTTGTTCTAGCGCTGATTTGAATGTTTTTAGATCTAACATATGATTATTTAATTTTACTAAAAATGTTGATTTTATTAGGTTTTTTAAGGATTTTCACCCCAATTTAGCCTTTTTAATCAATATAAAAGCCCTGTTGCGACAGGACTCATACATATATATAGTAGCACAACTCTCTTTTTTATACAAATTTTTAGGCTAGTGGTCAAAATCCACTTGTCCACAGTTTATACACATTTATTTGCTATTTGTCATCGTTTTGTGGTATAATTCTGCTAGAAATCGTTGTTATTCGTCATTTTCTGTCGGGTCGTCCCGCATTTCGCGGGGTCCAAGACTTTTAGGAGGCCAACATGCGTATGCGTTTGTCGAATATCGTCTTCGTGCTGATGGCCTCCGTGGCCTTCAGTGCGACGCCTGTCGTGCTCCTGCCGTCCACCTTCGCATTCGTCCAGGTGGAAGACAGTGAGACCTCTTCGTCTGAGCTCCCGTTGTGGGCTCTCCGTGGCGAGAACAGTGTCGAGGCTGTTCGCATGATGTCCTTCTGCGACACCGGGGTGCTCTATGCGACCGAGAACTTCGGTCTCATGCCGATCCACAAGATTGCTGGGCCGATGACTCTGGTGATTGGCCCGGGCTTCTCGCCGGAGGAGAAGGCCATCATCGTTGAAGTATCGACGGAGAAGGAGTGGCCCGTACCTCTGGCTGTGCAAGAGGGACCAGTCGACGTCATGCCTCCACCGGATGGCTTCATCTATATCTCTCGAGACCCCAATCTCAAGAGTTTGGGTGCTGCCTATCCAGTCACCAAGAACAACCTTGCTGTTGCTGGGGGCGTGTTCATTGGACCGTGGTCGTTCGCGGCTCCGCTTATCAGACACGAGCTCGGGCACTTGGTGATGGGTCTTTGTCACCACAACCTTCCTGGGATTATGTCCACCCTGCCTTATGGGGATGGTCACTTTTCCAAGGCTGAGCTCGACAATGTCAACATGGCGAGCAGGATTGCTTCGGGTACGTGCTTCCCGGGAACGATCCAGAAGGGGCTCGTCTGCGCAAGCGGGCAGGCCTCTAGCAAGTCGTCTCTTGACTCTCAGTCGTTCGTATTGATCGAGGGTTGAGGTCGAAAGGTGGAGGGGGATTTACAACCCTCCTCCACCTGTGCAGTTTTTTTATGTTTGGTTCCATCATGGAGCCAGGCTCCATGGAAATGGAGTCTGGCTCTTTTTCTTTTTTAGAGTATAATTAATTCATGAAAGTTTTTATTAATAATGAAAATTGTTTTTATGAAAAATAAATTTTTTAATTTCTCTCTCCTTATAATATTTTTGTTGTTTAGTTTTTTTTCTGGGTCTTTGAAGGTTGAGGCTAAAAGTAGCGTGACTTGTAGTGTCGATGCTTCTGTCAATGGTTCTGAAGTAGTAATCAGTGGTAACGTAACTGAAAATAGTCCTGAATTGGATGCTAGTTATACTACTGTGTATATTTCAGATAGTGCTGGAGCTGGTTCCAATGCGGGCACTGGACAAGAGGGTTCTTTTATAAGTTACACAGTCAATTTACCGCCTGGTTTCTACACAGCTTATGTCCAAGGTACAGGAGAGACTAATCCAAGTGGGTCTACCAGTGTTTGCTCTAGTTCGACAAATTTTACTGTTTCAAACCCTGGTGTCAATGGGCAATGTGCACCTTCTCATTATAATTGTAATTTGGGTACTAGCGGATCACAAAATAGTGGAACAAATTGGACTTGGACTTGCTATGGTTCTGGTGGGGGTAGTGACGCATCTTGTTCTGAAGCCAAAGCCACTCCGACTGTCACTATCAGCGCTAGTCCTTCATCCATCGTTTCTGGTAATCGCGTAGATCTTAACTGGAGTTCGACAAATGTAACTGACTGTTACGCTTCAAATGGTTGGACAGGTGGACAGCCAACTAGTGGAACTACTCCAGTCTACCCAACTCAAACCACGACATATCGTATCGATTGTTCTAGTGTGGCTTCGGGAAGTACTTGGGCTCAAACTACAGTGACCGTTAGCGCAAGTGCAATGTCTGGAACTTTGACTCCAGCTTCTCAGGGATGTACTTTGGCATCAGGAGCAACCACTTGTAACGCGACTTTGTCTTGGACTACAAATAACCCAGTGGGAACTTCAGCGGTGACAAATAACGGCGGAGCTACTCCAGCTTCTTCTCCTGGAAATACTGGAAACAATGTTGTTTTTGCAGTACCTTACAATCCTACTCCTGGATTAAATGGTGTCACTTCTTTTTTTCTTTATAATAATCAACAACAATTAGCTGCGGCTACGGTGACTGTCTGCAACACCGCGACTCCTTGGAATGGGGCTACTTGTGGAACAAACAATCCACCAGTCGGTTCTCATGATACTGCTACTTGTACAGACAGTGCTGGCTGGTCTATCGATTGGGATGCACCAAATTCTCCTGTGAGAATTCAAATTTTCGATGGGCCATACGCTGCCAACAAGGTTGCGGTAGGAGATTTTTCTGCAAGCTTAACTAGATCTGATTTAAATCCTGGGGTGGGGATTAGCAAGGACCATGGATTCGTCTGGACTATTCCAACATCATTGAAAGACAATGTAGCCCATACTCTATATGCATATGCGCTAGATCTTCAAGATGGTTCACGCACAGCCCTAAACTTTACTCCTCGTGCGATTACTTGTGCTCCTCCGGCCATGTCGGGAACCTTGACTGCTCCGAGTTGTATAATTCCATTAAATGGCAGTAATTGCAACACGACTGTGACTTGGAGTGTCACTAATCCAGAAGCTAACCTTACACAGGTAACTTCAGCAATCCCCGCTCCGGGGACTGTTGTGGGATCTGGTGTTAGTGGTACAGCCGCAGTATCTTTGTCTCAGGGTGGTCAGACATTTTATCTTTACAATAATGCCAAATCTTTAGTTCCTACTTCGCCAAATGGTTCCGGTGTGTTTGCTAATGCTACCTGTGTATCTGGTACTAATTGGAATGGAACAAAATGCTCTTCTAGTTATCCAGCTCTATCTGTAGATTTGAAATTAAATAGTGGGGCAGGTTTTGCTACGAGTGGAGATTACGCTACTTCAGATAAATCACTACCAGTATTACTAGGTGAAGCGTTGCGTTTGTCTTGGAATGCCAACGGTAGTCCATTGCTAAATTGTATGCCGAAAGATGGTTCTGCTGGAGATGGTTGGAATACAGGTCTCGCTGTTAGCAACGTCGGCACACAAAATGTAACCGCACCAAGTATTCTGGGAACATTAAAATACACATTAGATTGTACCCAAGGTAGTAGTACAGCCACCGATCAATCTTGGATAGATGTCGTTATCGTTAAAGTCGAAGGTACTCATGTTATCTGGAAATGTGGACCAACTGCGACTGATAGTCTTGGTAAGTTCACCAGCGCCATAGGTTCTGGTACTTTCCGCACTGATATAGATAACAATAGAATAGGAGATTTATCTGGCGATATTATCATGCATCCAACGGTCTCTACTAATTATCAGGTATTATGCAACGACGGTTCTGAAGGTTCAGCTCCTATGCCTGTTCCCAAGAAACCAGTATTTAAAGAAAATTAATTTAAGATAGAAAATCCTCCAAAGGTTGTATACCTTTGGGGGATTTTTTGTTACAATAAAGACAATGCAAATTGACGAAAAACAGTTAAAGAAATTTATTTTGGATTCTGGGCTAGTCAAACGGGACGATCTAGATGTGTCAGAAAAAAAAGCGGAAGAGACCAAGCAAAAACTCGGCAATGTTTTGATGTCCGATGGAAAAATTTCAGAATCAGATTTGAAAAGGATGGAAGCTTTTGTACTTGGTATACCTTTTGTAAATTTAGTTAATCAAAAAGTTGAATTGCCAGTCTTGTCACTCATCCCGGAGCCAATCGCTCGCAATTACAATATCGTGGCCTATAAACAAAGCGACAATGGTCTCGAAGTGGCCATGCTTGATGCGGATGATTTGCCGGTGATAGATTTCGTGAAAAAGCGATTGAGCTTAAAAATTCTGCCTAGGTTGACTGACTCTAGCTCTATGAAAGCAGTGCTCATTCAATATAGGAAGACCTTGCAAGCTGAATTTGGAAATATTATTCAGAAAGAAACTAGCAATATTTCTACTGCCCCAGAATCGAATAAAGAAAAAACTGAATCCGAATCAGAAGCCGATTTGAAAAAGATGGCTGAAGATTTGCCTGTGATCAAGATTGTGGATTCTTTGGTGGTGCACGCAATTTTGCAAAATGCTTCAGATATTCATATCGAACCAGGGGAGAAGGACCTAACTATTCGTTATCGCATCGACGGCTTGCTCCATGATGCTATGGTCCTAGACAAGAGTGCGGCTGCTGGTATTACGGCGCGTATAAAGGTCATGGCTAATTTGAAACTCGACGAAAAACGTTTGCCACAAGATGGAAGATTTAAAAAAGAAGAAAACGGTGAAAAGATTTCTTTCCGTGTTTCAATATTACCGACATTTTTTGGTGAGAAGACCGTGATCCGTCTGTTGAAAGAAAATGCGCATGGGTTTACTCTCGAGAAGTTAGGTTTTCATGGTGAAGCTCTGGAGAGAATTTATAGTTCACTCAAACAAAAGACCGGGATGATTTTGGCCACTGGTCCGACTGGCTCCGGAAAGACCACCACTTTGTACACCATGCTCGAGATGTTGAACAAACCGGAAGTAAATATATCAACTGTTGAAGATCCAGTGGAATACCAGATGCCGAGAGTCAATCAGACTCAGGTCAAACCAGAAATTGGACTGACTTTTTCCAATGGCTTGCGATCACTTCTGCGTCAGGATCCAGATATAATAATGGTCGGAGAAATTCGAGATGGTGAGACAGCTGGGCTCGCGGTCAACGCTTCGCTCACTGGGCACTTGGTGCTCTCGACTATTCACACCAACTCGGCAGCCGGAGCTGTGCCGAGAATGATAGACATGGGGGTCGAACCTTTTTTAATCACGGCTACTGTAAAGACCATCATCGCCCAGCGTTTGGTCCGCCGATTGACTCCAAGTAAGGAAAAATATTCTTTATCAGAAGCTGAATTGAAAAACCTGGCCAAGATTGTCGATCTCGATCGCATGTTGAAACTTTTACAAGACGAAAAATTGGTTGGCGAGAAAGATTCTTGGGACAAGGTGCCATTTTATCGACCCGTAAAGTCTGGCGATTCCGACGATGGCTATGTCAGTCGGGTTGGTATCCATGAAGTTTTAAAAGTTACTCCGACCATTCGCGACATGATCATCAAAGGTTCTTCTCAAGATGACATCGAAGTCCAAGCCAAGAAAGAAGGGATGATGACCATGCTCGAAGATGGAGTGTTTCAAGCTGTGCTCGGTATGACATCTCTCGAAGAAGTGTTTAGAGTGGTGTCTGAGTAAAAAATATTATGCTTTTTGCGTACAAAGCTAAAAACCAAGAAGGTGAAATCATCGAAGGGACTATCGAATCCGAGTCTCGTTTTTCAGTGGCTCGAGAATTGAGATCACGTGGACATTTACCCATCGCAGTCTCAGAGGCTGATGAGGGATTTTCTTTTAAGAAAATAAATTTGGATGATTTGTTGGGGCGGGTAAGGGTCAGTGACCAAATTATTTTAACTAAAAATTTAAGTGGAATGCTCAAGGCCGGTTTGTCTATCCATCGAGCCTTGTCTGTTTTACAAAAGCAAACAAAAAATGCCACCTTAAATAAAATCTTAGTTTCACTGTCTACAGAAATAAACGGAGGTGGAACATTTTCATCTGGTTTGGCGGAGTTTCCTAAAGTTTTTTCTAAACTTTTCGTCTCTATGGCGAAAGCCGGGGAGGAATCTGGAAATTTATCTGGAGCCTTGTCTGACATCGGAGTAAACCTAGAAAAATCTCACGCACTTTCCAAAAAAGTAAGTGGAGCCCTGATATATCCAGGAGTGATTATGTTCGCCATGATCACTATTGGTATATTGATGTTTGCCTTCGTGGTTCCGACCTTGGCTAAAACTTTTCAAGAACTTGGTGTAGATTTGCCAGCGACAACTCAGTTGATCGTGACTTTAGGGAACTTCTTTTCAACTCACCTGATAACTTCATTTGTTGGGATTGTGGCCATTTTTATGGGATTTTCGATGTTGTTTCGGGCAAAATTTATGAGTAGATATATAGATTTTGTAGTACTTAGAGTTCCAGTATTGGGTACTATCACTAAAGAGTTGAATACTGCGCGTACTGCGCGAACTATGTCTTCCTTGTTGGTATCCGGGGTTTCTATCATTCGGGCCGTAGAGATCACTAAAGATGTGGTGCAAAATGTCTACTTCAAAGAAGTTTTAGACGAAGCCAGCAAGGCGGTAGAAAAAGGTTTGCCGTTCTCAGAAGTTTTCAAAGAACACAGTAATCTGTATCCGATAATGATGTCGGAGATGGCCGAAGTCGGTGGGGAGACTGGTAAACTTTCAGATATGTTGTTACAGATTGCGACTTTTTATGAAGCAGAAATTGAAAACAAGACGAAAAATTTATCGACAGTTATTGAGCCAGTTCTGATGATATTTATCGGGTCTGCCGTCGGATTTTTTGCAATTTCTATGATTTCACCACTTTATTCAGTTTTGAATAACATAAAGTAGTATAATGTGTTTATGTCAACGAGTTTAAACGACGATCAAAAAAGAAAAAAAATTGCTGAAGATGCCAGGAAAGATGCTGAGATGGCTCAGGCTAGAATTCGTGCCGGAGAAAGGACGCAACTGCAATTTAAAGTAAATAATTTAAAAGTCGATATCGAAAAATTAAACCGAGATATAGATTTAAAAGAAACCAAGCTTCGTGGATTAAAGAGTGATGTCGAAGCGGGGAAAAGACGAATTGCACAAGAAAAATTTTCTGGACATGGCGCTCAAGGGGAGGTTTCGGAATTAAAGTCAAAATTGACCAGATTAAATGATGATTTAAAGCGCACCCAAGCTGATTTAGTGGCCGATGAAACAAAGTTGCGAGAGGAAACCAGGGAAAAAGGTGACGACCAAAGAAAGCTTTCTGAAGAGCACACAGAAGAAGATCGGAAAAAAGCCGAAATCAATGAATTAAAGTCTAGACTAGAAAAACTAGAGCGCGAGCTTCGAGAGATACAATCTGAGGCCTCTACTAAAGATAGGGAATTACAAGGTGATTCACGAGAAGAAGAAGAGATAAAAAGAAAAATCACTGATGATAAAAATAAGGAGCGAAAATTAGAGAGCGAGATTGAAACTCTCAAGCAAGATATCGAGAGATTATCCAAGACTGCTTCTGGTCCGGATCCATATTTAATAGCTCATGAAAAACAAGAAGAAGGTGACGAGGCCAAGCTCGAGAGTGAGGTAGCTGAGCTGAAAAGAGATTTTGATAAAAAAAAGCGCGAACTCGATGATTTGGTCATCAAGATTAATCAAATTAGATAAATATGAATTTTAATCAGTTAAAAAATGGATTTACTGCAATAGAGATACTTTTGGTTGTCGCCCTTTTGGCGGTTATATTTTTGCTGGTTGAGCCTCAGTTTTCTAAGATAAAAGAATTACAGGTCGTGAAGAACACTACCAGTGAAATCATGTCTAGTTTAAACAAGGCCAGATCTGACACTCTCGCTTCTCTTAATTCGTCTTCTTATGGAGTTCATTTCCAATCTAACCAAGTGGTGATTTTTACTGGGTCGAGTTATTCTTCTTCCGCGTCGACCAATAAGGTAATAGTCATCTCTAGTCCCGCTAGTATCTCTAGTGTGGTTTTTGGGGGAGTGAGTGCTGGTTCGGGTGATGTTTATTTTAATCGTTTGACTGGGTCACCCAGCACAACTGGGACTATAAATATTGCATCAGCTAATTATTCGAAAACAGTCACCCTGGGATCGACTGGTATAGCCAGTTCCAATTAATATGAAGAAAAAGATTCAAAATCAAGGATTTTTATTAATAGAAGTAATTGTCGCTTTTTCTATTATTTCAGTGGCTTTGATTGCCGCCATGGAGGTGTCACAAAAAGCAATCTACGTGGGTCGGCAATCTTTGCATACCAGCCAAGCTAGTTTTTTATTAGAAGAAGGTGCTGAGTCTGTTCGAGTTTTGCGCGACAACGGCTGGGCAAATATTTCTGCTTTAAGTAATGCCACAAATTATTATCCGACTTTTTCGGGTGGAACTTGGGTTATGTCTACTACATCAAATCCTGTTGGGATTTTTACGAGGACGGTGACCTTGGCTAGTGTAAAAAGAGATAATACCACGCAAGATATTTCTAGCACTGGTACAGATGATCCTGGAACAAAGTTGATAACTGTCACAGCCTCTTGGCTTGAAGGTTCAAATAATTTAAGTAAAACGTTACAATTTTATATAAGTGATATCCATTCATAATGAAAAATTTTATTTTCAACAAAAAAGACGCAGTGCTTAAAAATAGCTTCGGGTATGCTCTTTTAGAGATTTTGTTTTATATTTCTTTGTTTGCGATTTTATCGGTGGTGGTAATCAATGCCATGATTGTCATGTCGAAATCTTTTCGCGAGACTACCATCCAAGCTGAATTTTTAAACGGCGGAGAAGTGATGGAACGCATGTCTCGAGAAGTTCGAGGTTCTATCAGTATTAGTTCTATCAGCGCTTCAGATTTAGTTTTAAATACTACTGACAGTGGGGGCAGTAGCAAGACAATTCAGTTTGTTTTGTCGGGTTCTGATCTTCGTTTTCTAGAAAATGGGGTTTTTACGGGGAACTTAAATAATCCAAACATTAATATTACTGCTCTGTCTTTTGCCCAAATCACTACCACCGAGGGTAGTGGAGTGAAAATTTCGTTTGGTGTGCAATCCGATAATGATCGACAAAATCGGACAGAATATTTTTATAATACTGTCGTTTTACGAGGGGCTTATCAGTAGCTAAAACACATGATAAACAAATCTTTAAAATTAAGAAAAAATAAGGGAGCAGCGATGTTGATTTCGGTAGTTTTCTTCCTGTTTATTTCTCTGGCCATAATCGCCGGGCTGACTTCACCGACGGTGCGCATGTTCAAGAGCTCGATTGTGAATTTGAATTCAAAAAAATCTTATTTTTTATCTGAATCTGGTAGTGAAGATGCGCTGTATCGAATTTTAACCAATAAGACTATCGGTACCAGTGAAGTCTTGAGCTTGGATGGAAATTCTACCACAACTAGCATCTCAACCTTATTTGGAAACAGTAAACAGATTACTTCCTTGGCTGATGTGTTGGGTTTTCAGAGAAAAACTCTAGTCTCGATGACTTCAGGCGCTGGTGTCGCTTTTAATTATGGTCTTCAGGTTGGTAACGGTGGGATGAATTTGGGTGGTGGTTCTACTGTGAATGGAAATGTGTATTCTAATGCGAGTATTAATTCAATAAGTGCGACAATAAATGGGACTGCGGTAGCTGCAGACAGTCCTAGTTTGGGTATCGATCAGAGAAATGATACGCCAAGTACACCTACATCATCAATAGATTTTCGGGTGTCAGGTGCTCAAGATTTTGCTCAGAGTTTCCAGGTCGGATCGACTTCGCAGATAAACAAAATTCAATTTTATGTTAAAAAAGTTGGGTCGCCTGGAGATGCTACAGTTGTACTGGTAGCAGATAATGCCGGTTCTCCGAGTACTGTAAGCATACCAATAGGTTCAATTTCTCTGGCTGCTGCTTCTGTGTCCACAAGTTATGGATGGGTAGACTTAACATTTACTTCCAATCCATCGTTGATGACTAATACTACTTATTGGTTGGTCTTAGATAATAATACTCAAAATGCTAGTAACTATTATGTGATGGCTGCCAATACCGATAGTTCCTATTCAGCTGGAACTGCCAAGGTTGGTTCATACTCGGGGTCTTGGACAGCGACAAGCTTAGATAGTTATTTTAAGATTTATACTGGTGGTGTGCAGGCTTTGATTGGTGGTGCTGGTTATGTTGGTGGAGTACAGATAGGTACCGGTGGAACCGGTGATGCTTGGGCGAATACTGTTCGTGGCGCTAGTGTTTCTGGTCGTTTGTATTGTGCAACTGGGTCTAATAATAACAAGGCTTGTAACACAACTCATGGTATTCCACCACTCGTTGATATGCCGTTTACGGAACAAAATATTACTGATTGGAAAAATACAGCCTCAGCGGGTGGAATAATAACTGGGGCTACTAAATGTCCAGGAGGTAGTACTGGTGGAAATTGTATCGTAAACTATGCTGGGGCTACTTTTGGTCCTGGTAAAATTACTGGAAATTTGACCGTCAATGGTGGCGGGACTTTGACTATTTCTGGTACAGTCTGGGTGGTGGGTACAGTTACTTTGACTGGTGGTGGTAAGATAAGATTGCCTGCTGGTTATGCCCTAAACAGTGAGACTATAATATCTGATAGTTACATTGATATTGCCGGTGGTGGCTCTTTGGGCTCTGGAAATGCTAGTAGCTATCTTTTCATTGTGTCGACTAGTCGTTGTCCATATGATACTTATTGTTCTGGTCATAATGCCATTCACGTATCTGGTGGGGCAGGGGCCATAGCTGTCGATGCTGAAAATGGCAATGTGCTGATTGATGGAGGCGCTACTTTAAAAGCGGCGGTGGGTAATTCTATGACAATAAGCGGCGGTAGTACTGTAAACTATGACTCTGGTTTAGCTAGCCCTAGTTTCTCAAACGGTCCTTCGGGTGGATGGACCATAGGTAGCTGGGCCGAAAGTTTGTAGGTAGTTTACTTGTAGGTTTTGGTGTATAGGTGTTAAAATGAAATCATGTCTAAAAAGATGATAATCGCCAACTGGAAGATGAATCCGGAAACTGGAAAAGAAGCAGAGAAGTGGTTTTCAGGTTTTGTAAAATTAATCTCTCCGATAAAAAAGACAGACATTGTGGTCTGTCCACCTTTCGTGTATTTGGAAAAGTTGAGCAAAATTCGTAGTAGTAAAATAAAAATTGGGTCTCAAGATCTTTCTCCTGGAGATACGGGTCCACTGACTGGGGAAGTGTCGGCGGGGATGATTGCGGAGCTGGGTTTGAAGTATACAATCCTTGGTCATTCCGAGAGGCGGTCACTAGCCAATGGTCTGGGCGAGACTAACGAATTTATAAATAAAAAAGTAAAATCTGCGCTATCTTTTGGGCTGACTCCGATTCTTTGTGTCGGTGAATTAGAGCGTGATCAAGAGCACAATTATTTTGAAATAGTAAAAACTCAAGTCTTGGAGTGTCTACGTGGAATTTCTAAAGATCAACTTTTAAAAGTCGTCGTCGCTTATGAGCCAGTCTGGTCTATCTCGAGCACCGTCGATAGACGTGACGCGACCGCTGATGATGCGCGCGAGATGTCTGTGTTTATTCGGAAAGTTTTGTCGGACGTCAGTAGCCCTGAAGTGGCCCACAAAGTAAAAATTATTTACGGAGGTTCGGTGACTCCAAAAGATGCCGGCGAATTTATTATGAAAGGAGAAGTAGATGGCCTGCTAGTCGGAAAAGCCTCGCTCGACCCAAAGAAGTTTTTTGAGATTGTGAAAATATGCGAAACATTAAGCAAATAAAAAATTTAAAAGGAACCAAGGTTTTACTCCGGGTAGATTTCAATG
>CAZHDU010000009.1:0-19673 GCA_964531535.1 uncultured Candidatus Saccharibacteria bacterium | reverse complement strand
AAAAGCCTCCCCTCCTCGGATGATGACAAAGGCTCCTTCGAGCGACATTCGCCCGCTCCGGACAGACTTTACTTCCACGCCCAAAAGCTCTATCCCCGCCTCATATTTATCAAGGATTTCGTAGTCAAAACGGGCTTTTCGGTTTTCGGCATAATTGGCCATATTGCTATATTACCACAATATTTCCCCACTCTACTACCTGGTTGACTTTGTGCCCAAAGTACGCTATTATCTTGAAGTCAAAGCCTATTTCCTAACTGGTCTGACCAGGTAGGCTTCGTTAATTTAAATTGCGTGAAAGAATAAACAATCAAATACGAGCAAAGGATGTACGGGTTCTTGATAGTGAAAACAAGAATATCGGTGTCTTGAGCATTAGGGATGCCTTGGAAATGGCCCAAAATCTTGGTTTAGACTTGATTGAAATTGGCCCAAATGCCAATCCCCCATTAACCAAAATAATGGACTTTGGTAAATACCAATACGAGGCTAACAAAAAACTCAAGAAAACTAAGGCGGGAGCCAAACAAACCGAGACTAAATCTATTCAAATCAAAATCGGTACCGGTGATCACGACCTCGAACTAAAAGCCAAGACGGCTTCGAAATGGCTCAAGGAAGGACACCGAATCAAAGTTGAACTTTTCTTATCCGGACGCGCCAAGTATATGGATGAAAGATTCTTGAAAGAAAGGTTAGATAGAGTATTACACCTGATAACAGAAGATTATAAAATATCAGATGCTTACAAAAAAGGTCCAAAAGGTTTAACAACAACAATAGAAAAAAAATAAATTTATGGGAAAAGGAATGAAAACAAATAAATCATACAGCAAGAGACTAAAGCTTACCAAGAACGGCAAGGTTCTTTCTCGCAAAGCTGGTTTTAACCACTTCAACTCAAAACAATCTCGCACTTCCCAACTAGCGGGACGCAAGGGTCAAAATTTTGTAATTAAGAATAAGCCGAAAAGCCACCTGCTTCCTTTCAGCTAAACCTTATAATTTTATAAACTTTATAATCAACTAACATGACAAGAGTAAAAAAAGGAGTACATGCATTAAAGAGACGACGAAGCGTATTGAAGCAAACTAAGGGTTTTCGCCATGGCCGAAGTACCAAAGAACGACAAGCTAAAGACGCTCTACTTCACGCTGGCGCTTACGCTTTCGCTCACCGACGAGACAAGAAGTCTCACAACCGAAAGCTTTGGAACATCAAGATCAACGCTGGTTCTCGTGAACTAGGCATGTCTTACTCCAAACTTATGGATGGACTCAAGAAGAAAGGCATCCTTTTGGATCGAAAAATCCTAGCTGACCTAGCTGAACACAATCCAGATACTTTTGGCAAAGTTCTAGCTGCTGTAAAATAAAACTTTAAATTAAAAATCCCCCTTCCGGGGGATTTTTAATTTAGCTCAAATATTATTTAGAAGTAATTTTAAACTCTCCGAGAGCTTTTTTGTCGGCTTCCACCATAGCGATGATGTCGCTGACAATCTTTTTAGCGTCTGTGCCAGTGGCAACTTTTGAATACGGACGATGGCTTTTTGCCAATATTTCTTCTAGCTCACCTCCCATCTCCCATGGACCTTCGAAAATACCGATAGGTTTACTGTCTTCAAAAGCTACAGTAAATTCATGAATTGTTCCCACCCGTCCACATCCGCAAATAACTGCATCGACAGATCGAGTCAAAAGTAAGTCGCGTCCAGGATAACCGAATCCAGTGTAGATAATCAAATCCATGTAATCTAGTGGAAGCTTGTAAGATTCGACATGTTCTTTTTCAGAACCAGCTGGAGAGAAACCAATTGAAATTCCGCCGGCTTCTTTGGCGCCCATAGCAGCCCAAAATGGGAACCCAGTCGTCGCTCCGGTGACCAAGATGGCTCCTTGTCTGGCAATTTCTCGGCCTAGCTCTTTTGCTTTATCTAGAGCGTCTACCCCACAGTGACCAGTCTCAGCTGCACCAGAGACGCAGATTTTTATTTGGTTGTGACCATGCTTAAGAAAAACATTTTCAGGTGTTATTGTATTCATACCTTTTATTATACTCGAGAAAACTCAATTCTCAAAACTACTAATTTAAAAAGTCAGATTTACTTCATCCCCTGCTTCGGGCGATACTGCATCTAGGCCCAGGTTGTCGCGAATTTTTTGTACTAGAAACATCGAACTCTTTGGTTCGCCCATCACCACGAAAACTTTTTTCAAAGTCTCTTGAGCGTCTTCGACAAAGCGAAGCAATCCATCGGAATCTTTATGGCCAGAATATCCACTAATGGTGACAATATGGGACCGGACCACTACGTCTTCCCCAGTGATGCGAATAGTCTTTAAACCTTCTTGAATCAATCGTCCCGGAGAACCGACGGCCTGATAACCCGACAAAAGCAGAGTGTTGTTGGCATCTGGGAGATAATGCCTCTCGTGGTGGACCACACGGCCTCCAGTCGACATTCCCGACCCAGCGATGACTATCTTTGGGTTTGGCACCAGAGCTATAGCCTTGGACTCTTCGGAGCGAAGCGTAGTGTGAAGACCTGGAAAATTAAACAAGTAGTCTTTGGTCGAGACGGACTTTTGAGCATTTTCATTTAAGTAATTTTTGAATTGTTTAAACACATCTGTCAGCCGAATCGCCAATGGTGAATCCAAAAATATTGGCATGACTGGAATGCGTTTGTTTTCTACTAATTCATTCAGCTCAAACAAAAGCTCTTGAGAACGTTCGAGTGAAAAAGTCGGGATGATTAGGGTTCCTTTGCGTTTATAGTTGTCTTCGATGGTCTGCTCCAAGAACTTTCGGCGGTCGTCGCGAGATTCGTGGTTGCGGTCGCCATAGACAGATTCCATAATCAGATAATCGATATCAGTCATCTTTTCAGTATCGGGTAAAATTGGTGAAGGACTATTACCCAGGTCTCCAGTAAACAGAATCTTTTTGCCTTGGTATAAAAATTGAATCATGGCTGAGCCCAAGATGTGGCCAGCGTTGAAAAAAGAAACTTCGAGTTCGGGAGTGAGTGAGACTTTTTCGTGATAATCAAAACCTTCCCAGAGCGACAAGGCGGTCTTTAGATTTTCAGCAGAATAGATTTTATCTAAATTCATCTCTGTGTTTTTAGACAAAATCCCCATGGTGTCTTCGAGCATCGGCGAAGACAAGGCCTTGGTCGGCTTGGTCGAATATATTTTTCCGCGGAATCCTTCGTGAATCAATTTTGGAATACGGCCGACATGGTCGACGTGAGCGTGGGTCACAAATAAAATATCTATCTTCTTGGCATCATATGGAAATGGATCCCAATTTATATCATCGGCCAATTTCATCCCTTGAGTCAGCCCGCAATCTACCAAGATATTCTTGCCTTCGACTTCTAAAAGAAAATTCGCTCCTGTCACTGTCCCCGCCCCCCCACAAAATTCTATTTTTATTTTTTTCGCCATATTATAATTCTACCTTATTTGAATTAATAAGCACGTCTCGCTTTAATAAAAAAGCAACCGCCGTGATCCCCCCGAATAAATCAAAAAATAAATCCGACAACGTATCTATCAAATCGAAATTGTTTTGGGCCATATAATTTATAAAAAAGTATTCAAACAACTCCCAACCAACACCAATTAATAAAACCCAAGCTATTAGTTTCGTAACCAAAGAGAGATTAACCAATAAAGAAAGCTTGCGAACCTTGAAAAACCAAAAGAAAACCATCCCCAGCCAAAAACCACCCATAAAATGCATTGGCATATCGAACCACCAGATAGAATAATACCAGTGAAACTTGTTAGCTAAAAAATTTAAGATGAAAATTGCAATAACCAAAGACGCGAGTTGCTGAAAAATCTTTTTACTATCCATATATCTATTTTATCATATATAAAAGAAAAAACCCTGCACATAAATATGTGGACAGGGGCTCTTCTTAGGACTATTTCAGAAGTATTACCATAGCTTTTACGCTTAGGTGGGTGCGAGACGCACTAGACCAAGGTCTAATTCGATCGACGCTCCCAAAAATTAGTGTTCTAGGTAATAATCGGAAATAACCCTACTTAAACTATACTCTCTTAAAAATTTCTTGCAACAATTTTTCAAAAAAAACACACACTTGAAACAAAAACAAGTCTAATGTGTAAACTTTTTGCACTTGCCAAATAAAAAATTCGTGCAATCAACTTGAAATATTAACTTCAAATTTTAAATTCTCGTTTGGATCATATCCCAAAATTGAACTGTCGGACGAATTCCAAAGAAAAATGTCTTTAAATGATTTTGTTTCAACTTTACCGTATTGTTTCCCAGATCTTTCAATTATTTTTCTTGCGCCTTCAATGTGTTGATCAAATATTTCTATATTGTTAAAAAATCCCACCACACTTCCCTCTTGCAACCCCGTCTGTAAACAAAGAAGATGTAACAAAAGCGCATAAAAAGCAAAATCGAACGGTAACCCAATCATACAATCTGCTGATCTTTGGAAAAAAGAAAGGTTTAATTTATCATCATGACGAATAACTTGAAAAACGCATGGGCAAGACGGCACTGCCATTTCCGGAACATCTCTAGGGTTCCAATTAGTGACCAAAAGTCTTTTAGAAAAAGTATTTTTACTCAACATGTCTACTAAATTTTTGATCTGATCAAACCCTTTTCCAAAATAATCAGCATCACATCCAACGTATTCTGCTCCAAAATGTCTCCACTGAAATCCATATATTGGGCCGAGATCATTCTCCTTAAACATCATATCGTATGTCTCTTGATTGTTTTTAAAGTCTTTTATATATTTTGGGTTGCAAAATTTATCCCAAATATGATTATCAAGTTCATTGAGAGATTTTTTGTCTGTTTTGCCTTTTATAGTCCATTCCAATTCCGAAGTAACCAACCTGAATGGAATAGACCTTAAGGTCGTCAAAGGAAAACCCAAAGACATGTCGTGTTTGATCATTTCACCATGAATACTTATTGTCCCCGCCCCAGATCGAGTAACCCTTTTTGATCCATTGGCTAAAACTTTTTTTATGATAGAAATATACTGAGTATCGAAATCATCTTTTTCCATATATTCTGAAATTTATCTAACTAGAGACATTCTTTTATCTGTGCAACAACAGACATCAATTCACTCTCAGGAGATTCTTCCCTACTACCTGGTCGATAAAGAAACTTCCTCGGTTCATATTCTAAAACACCAGTATCTCCTGTTTTCCTGGGAAGCATGTGTAGGTGAAAATGTGGTATGGACTGGCCAGCGAGCTTGCCTTCATTCCAGGCATAATTAAAACCTTCAGCTTGAAATAATTTTGTAAGTGCAGTCTTTAATTTTTCCCTTAACTCAAAGATGGCCGAAACTTCTTCTTTGGTTAAAGCATCAAAACTAGCCACACATCTTATGGGGCAAATCAATACATGACCAGGAACTATTGGAATATTTGTAGGAAAAGCCCAGGCATGTTCATTGCGGATAATTTCTCTAGCTTTAATCTCAGAATCTGTGCAATATATGCAATTTTCTTTATTCATAAATTGTCTCGAATTTTCATCCATATATTACCAAGCATACTTTTTCCGTCTTTATTTGGACCTACACCCCAAAAACTATCTACTGGGGAGTTCTCAGCAATTCTTCTGTGACCGGTCCTCTGAAGCGCATCCCTCACGTCTTCGTGTTGAGCGAGCTTCGCGCGTAATACTTCTTCCATAACCGATAGCTTTATATCTGCCCAACCTACAGATTTTTTACTTTTATTAGCTTCATTAATTTTTGAAACTGCAAAAGGACTTTCGGCATTAAAAATTTGCTCAGCAATTTCTGGATCAGCATCAGAATATTTTCTCCATATATAAGCATGTTCGGAAGTTGGAAAAGTTTTACCCCAAATATTAATCCTATGGGGAGACCAATTATTTAATGGTTCAAATGGAACAGTAAAGAACAAAACGTCGCTATCAGTTTCTTTGTTCAATCCTTCACTAGAGATGGGATACATAATTTTTATCTACAAAATTACTTATGTTCAGCGTAGACGAAGTCAGTGTCAATTTTATTGTAAGTAAAAATTTCATCTGATTTAAAGAATCTTTTTACTTCTACTTCCCCGCTTTCAATAGAATCAGAAGCGTGGACAATGTTAGATTGCGTAGAAAGTGAAAAATCCCCACGAAGTGTTCCAGCGTTTGCTTCCCAAGCCTTTGTTGGGCCAACCAAAAGTCTTATAGCTGATACAGCATTAATACCTGTAACAGCTAGAACAACTACAGGGCAAGCTTTCATGAAATCACGAATTCCTGGGAAAAATGGCTTATCCTTGATGTGCGCATAGTGCTCTTCTAGGGTGGCATCTTCGACATTCATCATCTTCATACCAACTATTTTTAAACCCTTATGCTCTAACCGACTAACAATTTCGCCAACCAAATTGCGCTGAATTGCGTCTGGCTTAATGATTATTAAAGATTTCTCCTCGTTTGGTCTTGTCATAAGTTATTCTAAATTAAGATTATAATACTGCTTATACTAGCAGAAAACGACTATTTTGCAAAATCAAAACCAGTCTTTATGTTTTAAAGTAGAAAGGGCTATAATTCCAGCTTGTGTATAAAAATCTGTTCGATCAATAGCTCCATCTGTAATTTTACCTATTACTCCTTTCCCTTGCTTGATGTTCAAAGTTCCAAAAAATTTATCTCCAGCGTCACCTAGCTCTAAACCATTTTGTATGTGTTTAATTATCTCTTTTGGTAGATAAAAATTAGCAGTTGAACTTTCACCAATAAACCCATCCTTGTCTGAAACGATAATCCAAGCTCGATTAAAATACTTATCTCCTTCTTGAAAAGTTCCACCCTCTTGGCTTATCCAAAAATCAGCATCAGGGTATTTATTTTTAATAAACCTCAATCGATTTTCTGCACCAAGCCTTGTTTCGTCCCCCATTGGTTGATCAGGCACACCAGATTCAGATTTTATTCCAATAAACTCAAATTCTTCATTCGGGAAAACAGCCAAAAAGCTTTTTTCTGCTACTTTAATTTTTACTGGATTTTCTGATGCAATAATAACTTTTTTCATAAATAATTTACTGCATCGTATCGTAACGCGCCATGATTTCAGCTTCGACTTCTTCACGATCGCGACCGTATTTTACATACGAGAGCTCTTTTAGACTATCGACAATTTCTGGGTTCCCCTTCTCTGGAGCCAAGGTGTGAATATTAAACGGCTTGGTAGGCTGGCCACGGACGAGCATGCTCATATAGGCATTGTAGTTATCGAGCTTGGTGATGTCGTGAGCGGAAAATTGTGGCTTGAATTTTGGCTCGAGGAAGGTCGCGTCTTCAGTGCCCACTCGGAAGACCGCCATCGAACCGACGTTACCGAAAACTGCGTTTTTAATATTCTCTTCGAGCTGGTTGATATATTGGTGGGCAATGTTTAGAGACAATCTATATTTACGGGCCTCAGACAGAATCGAGGAGATGGAATCAGTGGTGACGTTTTGGAACTCATCGATGTAGAGATAGAAATCATTCATCGGTTTGCCAAACATGTCTACTCGAGACAGCGCCGCCATCTGAATTTTGCCGACTAGAACCAAACCAATCAAATTGGCATTGATGTCGCCCAATCTACCCTTGGAAAGATTCACCAACAAAATTTTCTTCTCATCCATAATTTTACGGAAATTGAAAACCGAATTTTGCTGAAGAACGACGGGACGCATGATGTCGTTACTGATGAAGTTATCGAATTTAGAAGAAATATATGGCACAAAGTTGGCCAAACTCTGGTCGCCAGTAGTCTGTTCGGCTGAGACCCAAAACTGTTTGATGATTGGGTTTTTACACTTGGCGAGCTTCATATCTCGGAATTCTTTATCGGCCAAGACTCTAGTGATCTCGAGCAAGGTGCTTCCACTCTCTGGATCCTCCATCACCAAGAAAGCACTATTGCGGAAATACTGTTCAAACATAGCTCCACCGCCGACTTTCATATCGAAAAGTTTGTTGAAAATTCCCATCATCTCGTTGACCACAAAAGTTTTCTGTTCTGGATACCTCGGATCATATTCGAGCATATTTAGCCCCATCGGACGGGGTGTATAGGCTGGATCGAAATAAATAACATCATCGATGCGCTCTTTTGGAATACGCGACAAGATCGTCTGGATATCTGTGCCGTGAGGGTCGATATAACAACAACCATCACCATTTTTAATGTCTTGAGTGATCATGTTGAGCATTATGTTGGTCTTACCAGTTCCAGTCTGACCGATGACATAAAAGTGTCGCATGCGGTCTTCGCGATTCATGTGGATCTCGGTGTCTTTACCTCGATAACTATTCACCCCGAGGATGATTCCCTCTTTACCAATCTCGAGTGGAGCCGGAGCAATACCAGATTTAGCTTCCTTGAGTTGTGGCTGTGAACCGATGCCGACTGGGAAATGGAAAACCGAAGCCAACTCTTTCAAGTTCATCGGCAAAATTTCTTCGCGAGAAAATGAACGATAAGAAAAATCGTGGAAAAATTGTTTCAAGCTACCACCGGTCACTTCTTTGAATACAATCGAGTTGCTAGCCGTCTCAGTGAACTGATTGAAAGAAGACTCGATGTCTTTCAAAATCTGGCGAGCCTTATCTGGAGTCTCTCCGGAAGCCACCACGCGAATATTGGCTTTCATGATTGTGCTCTTCATTTTGTTGCCGATTTTTTCGGCCGCGCCTTCATCCACAGCTTTACGACCCTTGATATATTTATCTGGGTTCTTGCCTTCTTGTTCTTGTTTTTTGTAACCAAAAATTAATTCCTTGCTGACCTTTTTGAAGGCGCTCTTGAATTTATATAAATTGTCGGCTGCATGTTTGACCGACATGCCATCTTTGACGTCATCTAAAATCACATGGAATTCATTGACGTAAGTATCTCCCGCTGGGGCCACCACTAGCTGAATCACCGCGCCTTCACCGCCAGTCTTCAAATGTGAAAAGACGTTTAAGATTGTGTTCATCGGGTCGTGGTCGATATTATCATAAGTCTTGATCGGCATCACTCCGCGCTCAGTAAAACTGGCATAGGCTCCGACCGAGCTACCGTGTTCGTTGAATACGTTGTAATCGTCTTTAACCTCGCGGACTTTGGCGTTGTGGTAGAAAGCTAGAATCTGTTTTTCAAACAAAGAAAGGTGTTTGTTTGGAATCGCCGCATACACCACCACCTCGTCGCTATCGGCGCTAACACCGACTTCAAGAGTGAAGTAATTTTCACCAAAATTATTTTTTCCTTCAGCGATGGAATTCATCCCAGCATAAAATTGCTCCATGGCCCCGATGAATTCTTTGAAACCTTTTGACTTGTCGGCTTCATCTTCGGGTGGAGGCAAAGTGACTTCATATAGAGTCATGTGGAGAGATTTATACAAAGGAGTTCCCTCTTTAAAATCTGAGACCACTTGGCCAGTCTTTAAATATTGAATTAAAATTCGGTGAAAATCGTCGTCGACGTGTGGGTTGTTCATCCCCTCCACCACCGACAAAGCGTTCTTGATGCCCTTGGTGAGCATGAGCCCCAGCAATTCTTCCATCACTGTATCGTGTGGCTCGGGCTTGAGTTGCAATACTATCCCTTCCGCGTCTTGTTCGTTGATTATATTTGAACCATGCACAGCTTCCTCGGCCGGAACTTTGCGATATTCCATAGCCACGTCTTTAGCAGCCATTTCTTCGGCATGTTCAAAATGCCCTTTTTGAATTAATTCTTCTTCCCGTTGTTTTACATGCTCGCGCAAATAAGAAAGCTCCTCCTCTGGAGTCTTAAACTTCGGCATCTCCTTAAAAAATGACGGTTCCATTCATTCAATTATATAACAAAACAAGAAAAATATTAAATTTACAATACCGAACTGATTTTATCTGCGCCTAAAATGTGAAGTTCGGTGATGGCTCGGGTCATGGCCACATAGAGTAAATCTTTTTGAATCTTGGCTCTTTCGGCTCGGTGGGCCAAATCCATATCGGGGTCTTGAGACAGATCAAAATCCTTTTTATTAACCCCGACCAAGCAAACCAAATCGAACTCCACACCCTGAGATTCGAGCATGGAGAGCACGTGGACATTTTTCATTCCCGCAAATTCTTTTTTAAATATATCTAGATACTTCTCGTCTTTGGCCAAGATGCCGACACTGCCATTTTTGTATTCTGGTAAAATATTTTTGATATGTTTAATCTCCTCTTCACTACTGTCGGTTGTTTTTTCAGTCACCGCCGGACCATCTTTTAAACCTTCAGGAAGTTCGATTTGGTAACCGAGACCTCGAATAAAAGACAGGATATTTTTAGTATTTCGATACACTTTGTGGAGCCGGATATCTCTGTCTGCTGGAATCACTTCCCCAGCCTCGGCCCAGCCCTTGATGGTCCCGAGCTTTACTTGCTGGGCCATGTCGCCGACATAAATAATCGATTCTGTCTTTTTGTCGACACACTCTCGCAATAATTTTATCTGTTCGGGTAGATAGTTTTGGAACTCATCGACAATCATAAGTGAATACATGAACTGGGTTTTCTCGGTCTTGGTCACCAACTCGCCTTTGACAAAAGTTTGATACTCTCGCTTGGCTTCAAATTTTTTATGCTTAGCGAAAAATGCTTGCAAGCAAATCACCAAGTCAAAACGGTCGAGCTTCTTCTCTTTCTTTTGTCGGTTAAAAATCTTTAGGTCTTCGGCTTGAAATTCCAAAGCATACACCGAATCCAAAATTTTAAATATATTTTTGTTCCAAGCTGGCACTCCGTGGCGACGCAAAGCTCTCAATTTTTTGTATTCCAAATCTTCTCGCGATTCATATTTGTCGATATAGACACCATCTTGTATGTTTAAGATATTCAAAGCCCATTCGGAAAATGTGATAATCTTCACATCGTTTATACCCAAGCTCGGCAACAACCCCGAGAAATATTCTTTGGTGCCATTGTCTTGCACCAAGACGACGATAGATTCCGAAGGATATAGTTTGGCCAAGTCTGGGACTTGAGTGAGATAGGCCACCCGGTGGAGAGCGAGAGTGGTCTTGCCCGAACCAGCAGGACCAGAAATCACCAGCGGGCCACGATGGGCCGCGCGGATGACTTTATCTTGAGCCTTCTCCATCTGGGCCACAATCTCTGGCAAGATGAAACCAGTTTTTTGTCTTGTAAAATGTTCTTGGAAAATTAATTCGCGGGCCCGACCCAAAGCCTCGAGCGCAAAGAAAACCACCTTACCATTTACTATGGTGTATTGTTCTTTTTGTTTGATAGTCACCGAGACCATCTCGCCATTTGGTAGCCGATATGAAGCCTGGCCAGGGTCTTCGAATCTGATCGCCGAGACTGGGGCCACCCAAGAATATATATTCTGTTCTGAAAATTCATGTTTAGCAAAAAAGTAATTTTTGTTTACCCCCTTCTCGTCTTCAATCTCGACCTTCATGAAATATGGCGAACCCTCGAGCACCGACAGCTCGGCTACTCGCTTATGGGCGTGGCCACGCAGACTCATAAACACAGCCTGATCTTCGGGCAAAAGCTTGCCGAAACCTTTCAGACTTTGATTGGCCAAAACCTTGGCGCCTTCCAGTTTCTTACCAATCTCAGAACGAACAAAGTCTATGTGTTCCTCCAACTTCTTTAACAATTTTTCTTTATATTTTTCCATAATTATAATTAAAAAAACCGCTTTGGGCGGTTTACTGGCTACAATCTGGTCGCACTTTAGCGTTTTCTAAATAATAATGTAACGTATTTAACATAAATCCCATAGTATCAAACTCTAAATTTTTGTCAACCCGGCAGTGAGACACCCCAGAGGCAATGCCTATGGGGTAGATTAATCTACTTTCAAAACCAAATCAGCAATTTTTTCTGGGTGATGTGAGGCAATGTACCTATCTAATGCAATACAGACCTGTTTAAAATATGAATTAGGATGAGTTTCAGGAATATAATCTTTCCCCCAACGCTCTTTTTCTCGTTTAATCCTTCGCTCTGCAATTTGATTCAAATCTCCTTGTAGGTAAATTCTTTTATCCCAAAATTTACTACGTGCTAATTCTTGATGAAACATAAATACTCCTTCGACTACCATAATCTTTTTTGAAAAATAAAAAACTCGAGGGGTATCTAGTTTACCAGTAAAACCATTATAAGCATCCATCTCATATAATGCCTTTGTGTTTTTAAAAGTAGTAATAAAATCTCCTAATTTTTTATCATCACAAACCTCAAACTCAAACATCTTTGACTTATCTTCAGCATTAATTAGTTTTGGACGAAAAATTTCTCGTGGGAAGAGAAAATCATCTAAATTTACTGCCACAATATCTGAATTCAGCTTAGCTAAATTATATAACAAAGTTGTTTTGCCTATCCCAGTATAACCATCAATGGCGACGACTAATTTATCTGTGCCTTGAGCCCAAAGAATTACAGCGTCGTTTACTTTCTTAGATAATTCGTATTGATCCATTTAGTTGGAAACTTTAGTTAAGATCTCGGCGTCGCCTTCGGTTATCAGGATGGTGTGTTCGAAGTGGGCGCTTAGTTTTCTGTCCGCGGTGCGGAAGGTCCAATCGTCATCATCTATGGTCACATTCTTTGTGCCCATATTTAGCATCGGCTCTAGAGCCACTATCATCCCCGGCACCAACTTCTCTCCCCGGCCAGCTTTACCAAAATTTGGAATATATGGATCTTCGTGAATTTTTTTACCGACACCATGGCCAGAAAGAATCTCAACTATGCCATATTTTCCCTTAGCTTTCACAAAACTCTCAATCGCGTGGCCGATGTCGCCAGTGGTATTGCCTCCATTCGCCGCAGCTATGCCAGCCATCAAAGATTGCTCAGTGACTTCGAGTAACTTTTTTATATCATCGGAAATATTTCCGACTGGAACTGTCATGGCCATATCTGTAAACAAACCGCGGTGTTTGACTCCTAAATCTATGGAGACGATATCGCCTTCTTTTAAGATTCTATCTTTCTTGGGAATACCATGGACGACTTCATCGTTGACCGAGACACAGAGAGAAGCTGGAAAAGGACTACTCGCTCCGGCTGGACGATAATTCAAAAAGGCGGGCTCGTCGCCCATCTCGCGAATTAATTTCTCGGCATACAAATCTAAATCTTTAGTCGAGACGCCAGGAGCGACCATGTCGCGCACTTTGTTTAAGACAATAGCCAAATGCCTTCCCCCTTCGCGGATGATCTCGATCTCTTCTTTAGTTTTGATAATGATGGCCATACTAAATTTTTATGAAATAATTGTCCCTTGAAACTTTTCACCTTTTAAATAATTTACGAGATTGTCTATCGGCTTGCCGTTCATGATCATGACGCTGATACCATTTTCTTCGGCATCTCGTGAGGCCACCGGATCAAATGGAGAATTTAATCCCGCCACCCATTCTCTGGGAATAATAGAGCGATATTCTTCCCAGGAAATTTTCTCCAACTTTTTAGCACCGGGATTTAATTTTGGATCTGAATCATAAACATGGTCGATGTTGGACAAATTTATAATCTTCTTGGCTCCCACTGTCTTGGCCCCCTCTACTGCGTTCCAATCTGAACTTCGGCCGGGACCGTAGGCAGCACCAATAATTATCGGCTTGTCTGAAGAAAATTTCTCTGACAAATTGTTTATCACTTCATGGTGAGCCTGGTCTTCAAAAATAACTCGCATAAACTCGGCATTTAATCTAAGCGCAGCGATTCCAATCCAATCTAAATCTACATTGGCCGGAGTAGCGAGTTCTTCTGCGGCAGCATTGTATTTTCGGCAAACCTTTCCACCACCAGTAATTATCAAAAATCTTTTACCTAAGGCTACATGTTCTAGAATCAATTTTTTAAAATCCTTCAAAAAGGCCACATCAATTTCGTCTGGAATTATCATCGAACCCCCTAATGAAATGACGATTGTTTCCATACTATAATCCTAGAGCCTTAATAATATCTTTTTGAACCTCCCCAATGGCTTGCTCACCGTTTACGGTATAAATCGCATAACCAGCCTTGCCTTTAAAATATTCCATAGCTGGCACCACCTTGTTTATGTATTCATCAAATCTCTTTTCAATACCCTCTTTGGTATCATCGGCTCGGCCTCGCAAAAGATTTCGCTTCATGGCTTCTTCTTTTGAAAGTTCGATGTAAATTATTTTAACGTCTGTACGTTGAAAGAAATTTACCATCGCTTCGAGGGTTTCGGCTTGAACCAAAGTTCTCGGATAACCATCAAAGATTAAATGTTTGTCTGGTTGGACCGAAACTGCTAAAAGATTGGTGACGATTGAGTTGGTCAGGAAATCTGGCTGGAGGTGGCCCTTGTGCATCGAGTCCTTTATC
This sequence comes from uncultured Candidatus Saccharibacteria bacterium, assembly GCA_964531535.1. Classification (GTDB taxonomy): domain Bacteria; phylum Patescibacteriota; class Minisyncoccia; order Phycocordibacterales; family UBA9973; genus UBA9973. The sequence goes on along the minus strand of CAZHDU010000009.1, from coordinate 5,263 downwards.
AGACGACCAGTGAAATTGTCTTCTTCTACCAGGCGACGGTACTCATTGCCAGGATAAGCATAGACGCATTCCTTGCCGTCTTGGGTTTGTAAAAAGTCCATTAATAGCTTTACCTGGGTTCCTTTACCAGAACCCACTATGCCAAAAAAGACAAAAGTTTGCGGTTGCATATATACACAATACAAAATTTAGCTTGAAAAATCAATCTAAATGGCATACTATGATTACATGAATAAAAAAGAGATAATCACCATCGCTGGGGTGCCGGGATCGGGGAAATCGAGCACAGCCGACGGAGTAGCCCGAGCTCTCGAATATAAACGTTTTTCTTCTGGTGATTTTATGCGAAAAATTGCTCTCGATCGAGGTATTTCCCTGAATGAACTAATGACTAAGGCAGAAACCGACGATTCAATTGATATTAGTGTGGATAGTGAAGTTCGAAAAGCTGGCACAGGTGAAAAATTGGTTATCGACTCCCGCCTGGGCTTTCACTGGATACCTGAATCATTTAAAGTATTTCTCGACCTACCTCTCGAAATTTCTAAAGAGAGAATTTTGAATAATCTAAAACACAACAAACTACGCCAAGAAAGCGAAGGCATGGCCGACGCCGAAGGCGTGTATAAAAAAATCACCGAAAGACTAGAGAGTGAGAAAAAAAGATACAAGGAGCTTTACAATATCGACCACACAGACAAAACTAATTTTGATCTAGTCATCGACACCAACGAAAACAATCTAGAAAAAGTAATAGCTACGATAGTCTCTGAATATCGAAATTGGCTCGCTAAATAAATAAATTTAACCAAAAATGAGAAGACCGCCTGCGAGGGTCCCCTCACACAGCGGTCGTATTGTTCCGTGTCATTATTCCGCCACGGAGAACGGTTTACGATCAGATCTGGGCGACCTCATCTGCAGGATCGACCACAGGTTCACCCTCGATCACCGCCACAGAGGTTGCTGATTTGACCTCGGCATCAACACACAGAATGGCTGCGACCTTATCATCAAAGCGAAGCCTATCTGATCTGTCGAGTGTGCTCATGAACGTTGAGTATGGGTCACGACACATATAGATCTCCCGTGTCTCTATTTTTTCATCCAGCTTTCGAGACATTGTTGCTGGATATATTGGATTGTACACCAAGATGTGCTGATTAAATTCTCTTTCTTTTTACCACTTTCCTAATCATTTGTCTACAAGTAATAAATTAGCTACGTCGTGAAAATTCGCATATGCGAAAATTCACGCAAAAGCTATAGACCAAAATGAGACTTTAATTTTTCATCATCAAAGATACTGCTAACTTCTAGAATTTCTATGTATTTTCGCACTCCGAAAAAATCAGCCACGAATAACAACTCCCCTTCGCACGGATAAGGATAGATCCACGCACTTTTTTGGAATTGAAAAAACCCTAGGTCCTTCAATTTCCACCTAAAGGCATCTCGAGCTTTCTTGAACCTTATTGGCAGATCATACATAACTAATGTCCACCTACCATCCCACTTTTTTGGATTCTTTATCACAACTTCGTCAATAAATATTTGCTGTAATTTTCTTTCTCCCTTTTTGGTAATTACATATTTATCTCCACGTGATCCTTTTATGTGCCTGACAAATTTATAACGTCTAAGACCACCCAAGGCCCTCTGAGCTGCAATATTGTTTTGCATACTAATAGCCAATCTTTCCCCTAAAGCAACAGCACAGAGCAGACTTTGGGTAAGATTGATACCTTCCCCACTAGCACTGATGAATTTCTTAATTTTTTCTAAATGTTCCCTACTGGCCATATACGTGAATTGTAGCATATGCGAAAATTCACGACAAGATTTCATAAAAAATGTATTGGAAATAACAAAACCGCAACTAAGGGAATGTCATCGACACCTCCTTAAAATTGCGGTTGGATGGGTTGGCCACCCCGAGGCGTGTTCATAACGCCAAGGGGTAGCCAGTGAGACTACTCGCCTCCGCTTTCCCGTTCGCTGTTCTTGTGAGCAACCGATCCCGGGGGCACTTCAGCAGGCACTGTGGGAGCTTCTCCGTCTTCGAGAGGCTGCCCGGCGTAATGAGCACCAAGGTCCTCGAGTGCTCGATCGGACTGTTCGTGATCGCGAAACCTGAGCAAGCTCCCCTCTGCACGTGAGAGATAGAACTTCGCACGAGCGAGGTCCGGAGAAGATTCTTCCAGAATCTCTCTGATCATCCGGAGACAAGCAGAGCAGTTTTGGAGAAGTTCAGCAGGAGGAATGACATCATCGTCAAATGGCCTCCTGTGGTCTTTCGGCTCTGTGGGGGTAAGGATTGACACAGTTGTTTATACTCCTATATTAAGGGCTAATTCCCAATTTATTTTTACTACTTTTAACAATATTTGTCAATGAAAGTGGGCCAAACATAAAAACCACCCAGAGGGTGGTTTTTATGTTTAAGCTATAAGCTATCCCCTACAAGCTAAAACCTCGCTATTAGTACTCTCGCATTGAGACCTGCGCGTCGATTTTCTTGATGAGATCTAGGACAACAGAGACGACGATGAGGATTGAAGTTCCACCCAAAGCTAGTGAAGATAGACCAGTGATGTGTTGCATGATGAGTGGAAGCACGGCTATAACTCCCAAGAACACCGCGCCGAGCAAAGTGATTCGGCCTACGACATTGGCGATATAATCTGAAGTGGAAGCGCCTGGGCGAATACCTGGAATGAAAGCCCCATTCTTTTGCAAGTTGGTAGACAAAGCTTCTGGATCGAAAGTAACTGCTGTATAGAAATATGTAAACAAGAAGACCAAGATGAAGTAAAGCACTCCGTAAAGCACACTGGTCTGAGAGAAAGATAGCAAAACTTGAGAAATCTTTACCAACAATGGGTAGCTAAATTTCGCAAGCAACGTACCGATCATCTGAGGGAAAAGCAAAATTGAAAGGGCGAAGATTATCGGAATAACTCCAGCTTGGTTGACGCGTAGTGGTAGATAAGTCGATCCCCCACCATAGACCTTCATGCCTCGAACTTTTTTAGCATAAGTGACTGGGATTGGTCTTTCAGCTTCAGTGACCAAGACGATACCAGCGACGATGAGTACACCAGCGACAGCAAACATCAAGAACATAGGAATCTGAGATGGATCAAAAGTGAACAGAAGTTCGGCTACCTGAGAAGGCAATCTAGAGACGATACCAGCAAAGATGACCAGGGAGACACCGTTCCCGATTCCGAATTCTGAAATCAATTCTCCAATCCACATGATGAGGACAGCACCAGCGATGACGATGGCCAAATTGACCAAGCGATCAAAAGAAGTCACATCGAGCAAGATGCTTTGTTGTTCCAAAATTGATAGCAAAGCAAAACCCTGGATAGCGGCTAGAGGCACAGTCAACAATCGAGAATATTGAGTAAATTTTCTTCGGCCAGCTTCCCCTTCTTCGTGGTAGAGCTTTTTCAAAGCTGGAACCATGATAGTCAAAAGTTGCATGATGATGGAACCAGTGATGTATGGGCCGACGCCGAGCATGATGATCGACAAATTAGAAAGACCACCTCCAGAGAAGATGTTTAAGATACCAAAAAATTGGTTGTTGGACAGGAATCTCTCCAAGGCGACTGTGTCGATGCCTGGGATAGGAGCAATAGAGAGCAATCTGAATACGACAAGTGCAAGAAGTACGAATAAAACTTTTTTTCTCAAAACTCCGTCAGTCCAAATTAATTTAATTTTATTCAAAAAATTTTGCATCTGTATTTATCTTTAAAACCTAAAGAATTATTTGATAACGATCTTGCCACCCTTTACACTCAAGCGCTTGCGGATGTCCTTGAAACTCTCTCGCTTGCCACCGTTGTCTAGGACTTTATCTTTCTTCAAGACGACAGCCTTGCGAACTGAGTGGAATCGATAACCTCGATTCTTTGGCAACTTCTTAATGATATCACGAAGTTCTGGACGACGCTTGTTACCAGCACGAGCAGTCTGGCCCTTGCCTCCACGACCAGAAGTCTTGGCGTGTTTACCACCACGACCGACGATACGATCTTTTTTATTCTTGTGTATTCTTTTTAAAGTGTGTATTTGCATATAAATTAGGTTATAGTTTCTAGGTTCTAGCTTTTAGCTTCTTCGCTATCTGCTGGAATTACAACTTCTTTACCTTCCACTACTACTGTAATTGGCATATCTGCAACAAATTTTGAGTGTTTTTGAGCAATCGGAGCAAATGAATCCATGACTGCTTTGGCGTTGTTCAATTTGTTCTTGCTGTTAGACAAAATCTTTCCAGTGATATCTTTGATTCCAGCTAGTTTGATGATGTCGCGGATGACTGATCCAGCTACTAGACCACGGCCTTTGTTTGGCAATAGTCGGACATATGAACTAGAAAACTTGGCAGATAGTTCGTGAGGAATAGACATAGTCTTGGTCAACTTTAGCTTGAGCATGTTCTTCTTGGCATTGCGGACAGCTTTGTTGATAGCTAGTGCAGTATCGCCAGCTTTACCGAGACCGAGCCCAATAGAACCCTTGCGGTCACCAGCGACTAGAGCCACACTGAAAGAGAAACGTCGTCCACCCGCGACCACACGAGTCACTCGGCGAATGTTTAGAATCTTTTGATCAAACTCAGGTTTTGGTCGGTTGAAAGAAGAAGGTCGGCGTCCACCTGGCTTTCGATCTCCTCTTGCTCCACTATTTTCTTTTGTATTGTTTGTCTTATCCATTTTATTTTTACTTTATAACTTTACACTTTCAACTTTAAAACTTGAGCCCACCAGCTCGAGCTTCGTCGGCGACCAATTTTATTCTACCTGTGTATTTAAATCCATTGCGATCAAAGACGACTTGTTCGATCTTGGCCTTGAGACATGCTTCAGCTGTCAGACGGCCGACTTCTTTGGCACGTTCTGACTTTGTCCCCTTCTTGATTTGTTGATCACTAGCCGAGACCAAAGTCTTGCCGACTGTATCGTCGATGACTTGAGCGTAGATAAATTTATTTGAACGGAAGACAGACAAACGTGGGCGCAAAGCAGTACCGAGAATCTTGGTTCGAATCTTTTTCTTTAGTCTTATTCTTTTGTCTTGTTTTGTTTGCATTTTGTTTTTTTAAGCTAGCCCCTAGAAGCTAAAACCTATAAGCTATTTTTATACTGTCTTCTTACCCTGCTTGCGTCGGATGACTTCATCATCGTAGCGCATACCCTTACCCTTGTAAGGTTCTGGCTTCTTCAAAGCTCGGATACCTGCGGTA
>CAZHDU010000008.1:8179-19742 GCA_964531535.1 uncultured Candidatus Saccharibacteria bacterium | reverse complement strand
TGATTGAAGATGACAAAGATGGTTTGATAAAAAAAATAATCCATCAAGACGAAGAACGCGAAGAAGAAAAACGCGACAAATCTCCCGAGGCCAAGAAGAATAAAATTTTTGTAGTCTTGGGAATGGTTCTCATAGCTTCGACTTTGGCCATCTTCTCGATTGCTATCTCTAAACAAAGACCGAGGACAGTGGCCATCGACCCGCAAGCCTCTCCACTCATCTTCACTGACAAAAGTATTTTTTTAGAAGTGGCTGAATTTAGTAAAGAAAAAATCGCCGAGACATTGGCGACTGAGACAAAACGAGCCGACATCAAAACCGGTGAACTCGAAGGAGTCTACCTCACCGAGGGGAACAAAGTCGTCGGGCTAAAAAGATTTTTGGAAATTATAAAAGGTGACTATGTTTTACCGACAGGCCTCACTGGGCAAGAGACTCTGGTCAGCGACAACTTTCTCGTGGGTGTCGTCGACAATGGCAAACAACGTGAATTTTTCATCCTCTTAAAAACCAAATCCATGACCGATATTTTCACGAGTCTTAAAACTTGGGGAAATAAAATGTTTAGCAACTTGTATCAAATTTTTGGAGAAAATGTATCGAGTGAACCCGAACTACTGACGAAAGATTTTACCGACGGCTTGGTGGGCAACAAAAATGCTCGCATCTTGTATAAGCACGATGGGGGGATAGCCTTGATGTATGTCTATGTAAACGACAACTCAGTGGTGATCACCAAAGACATAGCCGCCGCCCGAGAGCTCATCTCTAGACTAACTTCGAGCAAGATTAAGAAATAATATTTAGATAGCAGCGAGTTCGAGATAGAATGTCGAACCCTTGTCGGCACCTTCGGACTCAGCCCAGACTCGGCCCTTGTGCGCATCGGCGATTAGTTTTACGGAATACAAACCATAACCAGTAGAATCGATATTGACCTTGAGAGAATTTTTTCCTCGTCCTCCTTCAGTAAAGAGCAGAGGCTTGTCTTCGTCGGTGATACCCACTCCAGTATCTCGAACAGAGAGAACTATTTTACCTTCTTTGTTTTCCAAATTCACAGTAACCACACCAGCTCGAGTGTATTTGATAGCGTTGTCTACCAGATTGTTAATCGCTTCTTTCAACCAGAAAACATCTCCGTTTATGTTGTATATTCCATCTTTAATTTGGTTATCTAGCTTCAAACCTCGTTCTTCTATGTAAATTTTCTTTTCAGCGATGACCTTGTCGACAACTTCTTTCAAGTTAAGCTGTTTCATATCATATTTCACTGTTCCTTTCTGCATGTTCGACACGTTTAACACTAGGTCGACTGTCTCGATGCCGATGTTGTCGGATTCCATACCTTGTTGAGATATCTTGCGAATTTCATTTGAAATTTCACCAAAGGTTCCGTCCAAAATAGTAGCAAAGATATATTTCGAGCGAGTGAATGAACCCTTGACCTTGTGAGTAACTAAGTGGACCAGAGACTCGCGTTGTTTGAGCAAGTTTTCCAAATCTTTGTTAAGTTTTACCAACTCTTCCTTTTGTTGTATTTCTTTTTTTACCCCTTGAATCAATAAATATCCCAAAATAACAACCAGAGTTAGTGTGACCAAGGCTACTATGTGTACATCTTGTATTCTTCCTATAAACAAAATACCTAAAACTGAAAAACATAGACTAAACATTAAAGCCTGAATTCCTAAAAGTTTTATATTAAAAACATTAAAACGAACAATCGAATAAGTAACCAATCCAAGGAATAAAATCATTCCAATTGGACCAATTAAATTTATTTCATATGTTTTTGTAATTTCCGCAAAATAATTAGATCCCCAAAAAATACTAAGAAAAATTACTGTGCCAAAAGAAACCAAAAATGACTTAATTTTTTCTGATTTATCAATTTTTGCCAATATTCTTTCAAGAGCAATGAGCACGACAAAAATAATGGCAATCAACTCAAAAAGATAAACGATACTCCAACCAGACCCAATTACACCCTCGCAATTAGATAAATCAAAGGAATTTATATTGAGGGTTGTCGGCAAAACAAGAGCAACGGTTATAATAATTAAGGAAGTAACAACTTTTACTAAAATTGGTGGATTCTTCTTTAATACAAAAGAGTATATAAAAAGAACAGAAAATAAGAATATTAGAATTTCAGGTAAAATTAGTAACTGCCAAGCTAGCTGCACAACCTCTAAATATACTCCAACCCATTGTATTAAAACTAGCAATATCCAAACTGAGAAGGAAGTTGTAATACCAAGGAAATATCTATTAATCTTCGACTTCTTATCATTAGTAATAATAAAAAAACCAAAAAACATAGAAAGCAGAAAAATAGGTATATAAGCATACAATAGAAGTGGTGGTGCTATAGACAAATCAAAATAACCAAAAAAGGTTGGAGCTGCATCTAAACATAAATTTAAATTAGTTAACATAATTTTTATTCTACAACAGTATGGTTAGTAACTGCGAAGTCTTTTTTTATTAAAGTCTTAAATGCTGTATAAAAAACAGAACACAAAACTATTAACACCAGTGCCGCTAAAAATATCTTTCCAATTTTTGGGTTCATATATAATATGATTATACCACTTATATAGTATAAAATTAATCCAAGTTTAAATATAATTTCCTTAATAAAAAAGCTGGTCTGTATTTAATTTTTGCATAACGCAGACTAGGAATCCCTAAATCTTGCTCCCAGTTGTAATATTTTACACCTAATTTATGCAAATATTTAGCTTCTTCCCAATTAAGTAAATCAAATATGGCAGAGTGGTGTCTTTTATCCGCCTTAGCAAAATGTGAAATTGCATAATAATTAGATATTAATTCATAAAGCGTAAAACCAACCATAGTGTCATTTTCATATATTGACAATATTCTTAAATTTTCATCTTTTACACTGGAAAGTTTTTTAAAAGCTTTAAATTCATTTAATTCGAAATGATTATCGATTTTTTTACTTTCTGCCCATTTGTGAAAAATATCATAATATTCCTTAATATCAACTTCGCTAAGACTTGAGTGTTTTACTACATAAGAGTATTTTTTTTGTATAAATTGCCTAATACGCTTACCTGACGTATTTTGAGACCAATTGTGCATATTAGCTAAATCTTCGACTAAATATATATAGTCAAAAGCATCCCTATCCTCTTTTGTTATAAACTTAGAACCTTTAAAATTCAACGTCAACTCTTCGGGTATAAATTTTAAAAAACTATTTTTGTAGTTACCGACAGAAAACTTAATGAGCTCATCAGCCGTTTTAAGCACATCATTATCTCCCATAAAAGACAGATGACTTTCTCCGGTAACATAATCACTAAAAGAAACAACTAAATTATTGTTTAAGATGGAGATTCCAACCTTAGAATGTATGTCCCAACACCACATACTTAAAAAGTTAAAGTCTGAATAATGAGGAAATTTAGATGTAAATGTCTCCACATCAATCTTGTCAGACAATTCTAGTTTCTTAAATTGAGGGAAATCGGGAATCATTGAATTGAGATTAGTACATATTATCTCAGATTTTTACTACATAAACAACACGATACTGCCGGCTACCATGATACAGACAGCGACTATTTTTGGCCACAATACTCGGCTGTTCATGTCTTCTTTGACTATATCTGGGAAAAATTTGGTAGCAAAGAGGGTCATAAACAAGACTATGGCTGGTTGGAAACTGCCGACCAGGTAGACCATTGTGATCGGAGCCAAGAGGATGGCGTAATTGGTGAGCAGGTTACCGATAATGGTCAAAATCTCACTAGAAGCGTTTAAAATAAAGATATTTTTGCCACCTTCGCGGTTCATAAGCATGAATTCTTGCCGATATTTGGGCACAAAAGCATACAACAATATCCCAAAAGAGCCCAAACCGGCATATTCCCAAAAGGAAGACACCCAGAAATCCTCGCCGATGGTCACATATTTAAAGATTAAGCCAGAAATAGCCACCAAAATACAGGCCACTATCATATATAGAGCGGGGAGCCACTTAAATTTCCTCTTTTCACCTGAAAAATCAATAGAAATCAACAAAACCCCCAGCAAAACTACCAGGGAACCGATGATTTGCTGGGTGGTCAAGGTCTCGCCAAGTAAAAAATACCCAAAAACATAGCCAAATATGGGTATAGTCAGGAACCAAGGGACCGCCGCCGACACATCTTCGATCTCGAGAGTGTATAGATACAAGATAATCCAAGCTATAGTAAGCCCGCCGGTCAAAATGAGCAGAGCCTTGTCCAAAAGGGGAATATTAAAGACTCCATCTACAAAAAGGCCAATAGCGATTGCTACAAAGACGCCAATCAAACTAGAAAACAAAACCAAACCACCCGAACCCCGAGTGCCGGTCGAATAACGCTCGACCAAATATTGATCGAAAATATTTACCAAAGCCCATAAAAATGGCGCCGCGAGGGCTATAAAAAACCATTGCATGTGGGTATTATAGCAAGAAAAATCTAAACAGGACATAAAAATTCGCAAATGGTGGCATAAAAAACCATAAGGGGTATAATTAAATTAAATATTATTAATATAAAAACTAAATTATGACAAACAACCCAAATAATGTCTCCGAAGAAGTAGTTAACAAGTTCATCGACCAACTGGTTGCAGATGCAAATATGGGAGAAGGTTTAGAAATGGAGGTTTTCAGTGAACTCAAGAAGGACCTAAAAAAACGCCTAGAAAATCGAATGAACGCAACAATTTTAGCTCACATACCAGAATACAAACTCGAAGAATTTGAAAAGCTTTTAGATAAAGGAGATTCAAATGCTACACAAGATTTTTGTTCACAAAACATACCCGACCTTGCTTCTATAATAGCTGCTGAGTTTTTAAGCTTTAGAAGTCGATACATTTCTTAATCGCTAATCCAATAATTAATTATGGAAGGACCAAAAAAACAAGACCTCGACAAAGAAGAGCGGGATTTAAAAAAAAGAATTGATTTTTTAAGTAGAGAAATTAGTAATGGCAAAACTCCAGCTTTAAAAAATACACTTTTACTCCAACTAGAAGAGGCAAAGAAGGAGCTTGCTAGACTCGAAAAGACATCACCTTTAAAAAAAAGAATTGATTTTTTAAGTAGAGAACTTAGTAATGGCAAAACTCCAGCTTTAAAAAATACACTTTTACTCCAACTAGAAGAGGCAAAGAAGGAGCTTGCTAGACTCGAAAAAGAACTAGGTGAGTCTTCGGCTTCTCCCAAAGATACCACAACGACAAGTGAAGCACTGACTAAAAAATTCAAGGTTGGTTTTGTGGACACCACAGACGTAATGAAGTCTAAGGCTCGTGACGCTGGGGATGCGGCCATGACCATGGAAACACCAGAAAACCCTGAGGAATTAAAGGGTTTCAAAAGATTTTTCAAAGGAGAATACTGGAGACGTGCCGGTCAAAAGATATGGAAACATGGGTTATGGAGAGACTATTACAGAAACAAGGAGATCATAAAAGCTAGGGAAAAAATCTTACAGACTGGAAATATTTTTGCCGGAGAAGGTAAGGATCAAGCCGTTCATGATAAATTTGTTGAAGATGTAATGGAACAATTTACTTCTGAATACGAAGAAGTTATTCACCGCGACGCTGGTGAGACACGTCGGATGAATGAAGAAATAGAAAATGAAGAAGAAATAAAAAAGGAAGTCAAAAAACTAATCATAGAATATGCTTCTGGAAAAATATCCAGAGAAGCCTTTACAGAAGAAGAACACCGAATCTTTAAAGGTCTAAAAGCTGACACTGAAGGAAAAAAAGTTCATAAAAATGAAGACGTCATGCATGCTTCCAACCTTGGAGCAGTTGCTGAGCAAGTCAAAGAAGCAATGCAGGCCGGAACATTTTTAGAAGGAGAAGATTTTGATATTGACCTAATCTATGGAAAGTCAAAAGGTGATGTGCGAACAGAGGCAAAATTTACAAATACAGAGAAATTAGCCGAAAAACTTTCCCATACTAAGATTGGTCAATTTGTAAATGAAACGACCATTGCGGCAGTGGGGTCAATAGTATCTTCTGTGGTTAGTGGTACTTCTCGTTTTGGATTAAGTATTAAAGCAAGGATGCTGCCAGTTATCGGGACAGCTCTCGTGAGTGCCAGTTTTGCAAAGGTCAGAGAAGCCAAAAAACTTGAAGAGGAACGCAGACAACACGCCCGAGAAATGGCCCGTGGTGAAAAATTTGATCCCATAAAAATGGAAAGAAGGGCTGAGATGGAAGAATCTCGATATAACACCATGCAAGCCCTAGACTTGATAAAAAGCTTAAATGAAAGTAGTAAAAATATCTTAGAAAGTGGGGACAGTATCGCTCCAGAAACCCTACAACAAGCAATAAGCGCACTTGCGACAATTGAATCACAGATTCAATTGTCTGATCGTAGAAATATTGACTTAATTGCTTATTCTAGTAGCGAAAATGTAATTTCAGAAAGAAAAACTTTAGATATTGAGCGAGCAAAGATGAGAGTCGCGCTTCGTAAACTACACGAGGAAGGTAAGTTCCCAATACCCGAGATAGATGACGTAGATAATTTTAAAATATCAGATTTTGAAAGTTATTTAGAATTCTTAACAAACACACAAGAACAAATCTTACTAAACAATGGAGAAAACGGCATTAATGACAAGGACAGGATTTTTAATAAAATGAAAAGTAAAAAATCCTGGCAAGCGGCTAGGACAGCATTTAAATCAGGTGTACTGATGGGCATTGTGCTTCAAGAGGCATACGCTCTAGGAAATGATCAAATTGGAATTGGAGAAAGTTTAACTGGATATAATGTAAACCTCTTATCTGGTGGTTCGGCTATTACTGAAGGCGGGGCCCACCACTTAACAGGTTTAGCTCAACTAAAACATGCGTTAGAAGACAATGCCCCATTGCCAAGCAATGGAGTATTACATGAAGCTTTTAGTGGCTCACATATAAAAGCTCCCCAGAGTGCAAATATGGTTCATGACCCAGATGGCACGTATAGTCTTTTTTCAAATGGTAAAAAAATTGCTGACCATTTAACACTTAACCCTGACCAGACACTAACCAGACAGGCTGAAGATCTTTTACAGAGCAAGGGTGTAACTATAGACCACCACATGATTAGTTCAGAAACACCAGGAAAAATTAGTGTGCAAGAGTATGTAAATAATCACCCGGGGTCTACACATGAAATACACCGAGCATGGTACGATAATGACACAGAATTTTTTGACAAGAATGAAATAAGGACTCAGTGGGGTGGAGAACACGGCACAGGGCTCACTAGTGATGGAAAATATGTTTTAGATGTGAGCCACATGACTCCTGACGGGTCTTTTCATGATGGACTAAGCGCAAACGCACAAGAGCTCATGAAAGAGGGTAAGTTGAAGATGTTGATATCTCTATCGACAGAAACCCAAAATCAGGTGTTTGAAGTGCCGATAGGGGCAGATGGTCACATCATAATAGATCCAAGCAGTGAGATTGGTAAAATTGCATTCGCTACCACAGACGGACATGCACAATTCCTTGGAAGATTCGGAGAAATTGGGCAAGATTTAGGAGAAAATAAATTCAGGATGCTATCTACTATAGAAGGTTCTGGATTAGATACCATCCCTGCACAAATACCAACTCACATACAGGAGCAAATACTAAATATAGCAGATCAGGCCGGGTCTAATGATTTTGACATGCCTCCATTTATACCTATTGTCCCAAGGACACCACTAGAGAAATTGGAAACTGGAAAGGTAAAAAGAGAAGGTCCGGGTGGTTCGGGCTATTTATACCATACTGGTTCAGTGGAAGATAGGAACCGTTGGAAAAAGAATCGTTCTCCTCGCCTAGAAGCAAATCCTGATGCTATCTTATCTCAAAAAGAGGAATTAAAATGGTATTTTGAAAAACAATTAGCCGAAAGAGGCAAAGATTACATCACAGAAATTGATTCTTTTGTTGCACAAAATAATGCCCTAAAAAATCTAAAAAAGGAAACGAAAATCGCAGTATGTATGCCTGTTGCGGCAGCCCAAGAATATGCAAATATTTACAATACTATTTCTTTATATTCTCAACAAAAACAATCAGCAACAGATAGAACTGTGATTGTTATGAATGTAAACTGGCCCGACGATGCAGACATGTCAAAAGTTCAAAAAACTATAAGTGAAATAGAGAGAGCAAAAAAAGATTTCCCGAACCTACAAATTGCAACATTTACCAAGGTCTGGCCACGCACTTGGATAAATGAAAGAGGCGGTGCAATTTATGGAGAAGTTGTAAAACACCTAAATGACGTCGCCCTTCGAGCAATACAAAAAAGTGGTATGGAGAGTGATGTATACCTGCTAACAAACGACGCAGATGCTAAAGGCATGTCTAAAAATTACCTATCTGGTCTTATAGACACGACAGAGAGAAATAAGACAAGGGACGGATTCTTAGGTAAAATTGAATGGTCTCCTGAACTTTTTGAAAAATACCCAGGTTTTCATTTATCTATGCGTATGTATCAATACATGGAATCATCTTTGCGCGTAGCATCTACAAAAAATAAGAGTATTGGCTCATCTGGACCAAACTTTCTTGTAAAAGCAGCGACTTTTGCTGCAATCGGCGGATATAATGCCGACATGGGAGCTGGAGCAGACACTGACCTAGGAAGATCTATAAAAAATGCTAGATTTGGTGGAAGAGAAACTTTACCCGAAGAAAAGTTCCCACTGAAATACGAAAACGGATCTTGGATTGACACAGACCCAAGCCGAAGTTTCAGATATTACAGGGAAGGACGTAGTATTGTGAGCCAATGGGCAGATTTTGACCAAGGTGGCTACCAACCTCGTGGCGATCTAGTGTTGGGGGAAAATGATGGTGAAGATATTGAAAAAGATTTTGACGCAATTATAAAACGTTCATCTTTCCAAATTACAAACCTCATAGAGGACTGGATTGGATTTGAAAAAAAGGAAGAGTACTCTCGTGCTTTAAATTTTGCCTTCCCTCCGAAGGTTGAACTGAATGGAAACAAAGTTGCCTTATGGGAGATTGCAACAAATCAAGAAGGGAGGAAGGAATTTGCTTTTACCGAGGAGGGTAAGACTTGGATAAAAAAACAACTTGAAAACTACAAAACAAATAAGTTATCCGAATCAATTTATAAAAGGGGTGTGCGTGGCATTGAAACTTCTAAAAACGAAAGCCCTAAACCAGAGACCCCAGTAAAAAAAACAAAAAGCAAAAAAGAAAAAACAGAAAAACCAAAAACAAAACCAGAAAACCCTCCAACAGAAAAAGCTGAGAAGCCCGCCGAGGAAGCCCCACGCTCTGAGCCAGAACTAAAACAAGAACAAGAAATAGTAGCAAGTCTTACAGAAAAAGAGAAGGCGGTCGTTACGGAAGAAATGCGTACAACGTCTCCGGAAAATTTTGAACCAGCACAAGCCCGACAAGATATTGGACTCTTCTTACGTAATGCAGTTGTAAAAGATGCTTTTGGCCTCACTATATCGGAAAAAACAAAGAAAATTATTAAAAAACTTCGCAAGGGGGTATTAGCGGGCGTAGGAGTTTTAGCTTTATGGGCAAGCTCCGCAGGATCTAATGGAGAAGCATCTTATATTAGCCCCAGCAATCTCAAGGATAAAATTACTACAATAGACAATAAAGTCGTGAGTCAGGTTGCGAGCGAGCCAAAAAATATTGCATTCAATATAGAAACTTATGATAAGTTGCCAGACAACACAAAAAACATATACTTATATGCATCTTCAAAAAAACTACCAGCTGGTTATGTAGTAGTTGATAAACCGTCAGCAACAATGTTTGTATTTAGTAAGGAAAACAAGCTAATTGGAACTTCTCCAGTCATATTAGGCAAAGCTAAGGGCGAAAATCCAAATCTTGCAGATCCTAACACAAAACAACCCGGGCTGTATGCAACCACACCAGCTGGCAAGTACTCTATGGGTAAAAAAGAAATTGGTCAGAATAATTATCTAGCATACGAAGGAAGGATTTTAAGTCTTTATGGAACAAATGGGATAATGGTCCACGAAATATACCCAGGAGAATACGCCCAAAGAAAAGCAGCAATAGATACTACTACGGTCGACGACAACAGAATGTCTTGGGGTTGTATAAATATCGATAAAAAAGATTACGATAAATACCTAGCTGGCATAGGTGACCAAGATTCAGTTATATATATAACTCCAGATAATGAAAATTATGTAGTTAATCCTGAAACAGGAAAACTAGAAACAAAAAACCTGACCAGAACAGCTAAGGCTCCGAATAGTACGGGCACAAGAAGAGGAGCATAGATAAATAAATTCCTTTTAAAATATGCTATATTAGTCTGGTGACTACTGAGCATAAACACCTAGCTGGATTAAATAACGAACAAAAAGAAGCGGCCATGCACACACATGGTCCGCTTTTGATTGTGGCGGGAGCTGGGGCAGGTAAAACTAAGACCATTACTCACCGAATCGTGAATTTGATTAAACAGGGAATCGCACCAGACAAGATTTTGGCGGTGACTTTTAACAACAAAGCAGCGAAAGAAATGCGGGAACGAATTCTCGGTGAAATCAGTAAGAATTTTTCAAGTGAAGCTTTCGCTGAAAACCCTGGGGTCGCAAAATCCATTCCCTTCGTCTCTACTTTTCACTCACTCGGAGTATATATAATCAAAGAAAATGCTAGATTGCTCGGGCTGACTAGGTATTTCAACATTCTCGATGAAGGCGATGCCAACAGCATGATCAAAGATATATTAAAAGAACTCGGCATCGACCCAAAACAATATGACCCAAAGAAAATAAAAGGAATAATCTCACGAGAGAAGGGTAAATTTATTCACATCGCTGAATACGCCGAGCGAGAAAGCGCCAGTATTATGGGTAAAATCGTGGCTCAGGTCTGGAACTTATATGAGCAAAGAAAAAACAAGGAGAATTCTCTAGATTTCGACGATCTATTATTAAAAGCCACCAAACTACTCAAGGAAAACGAAGAAATACGCAAGCTTTACAAAGATAAATGGGAATTCATACATATCGATGAGTATCAAGACACCAACGAAGTCCAATATCTAATGTCGCGATTGCTCTCGGAAAAAAATCGAAACATATGTGTGGTCGGTGATGCCGATCAAAATATATATTCTTGGCGAGGAGCAAATTTGAAAAATATTTTAAATTTTGAAAAAGATTACCCGAACGCTAAAATTATTTTGTTGGAACAAAATTATCGCTCGACTAAAAATATTTTGGAGGCAGCCAATGAAGTTATCAAGAAAAATAAATATCGCCCTGATAAAAATCTTTTCACCAACAACCAAGAAGGGGAGAAGATCGGCCTATATGAAGCCATGGATGAGACAGACGAAGCAGATTTTATCGCCACAAAAATATTGGAATTACTTGATAGGGGATCAGCAGATAATGAAATTTTCGATCCTGCGCCCTTCCCCTTTGGGGCGGGACCCTCGGATACAAAAATTCCATTACCTGCCTCACCCCAAGCTGGCGACGTA
>CAZHDU010000008.1:3795-8169 GCA_964531535.1 uncultured Candidatus Saccharibacteria bacterium | reverse complement strand
CCACCGCCTTGCACAAACACGCGAAGTTTCAAATCTGGATTGCCTTCTTCGGCAATGAGGTCTGCAACTTTTGCGGCGGCACTGTCGGTAAAGACAATGGGTTCGGGCATTTCTGTTTGGACTGTTTCGGCTAAGGCGCTCATGATTTTCTCCGTCTACTGGGTGAGTAGTATAGTGGATCAGTCAACAATTAGCTTTGAATAACTGCCTTGGTAAGAGAGGACCCTCGGATACAAAAATTCCATTACCTGCCTCACCCCAAGCTGGCGACGTAGCAATATTATACCGAGCAAACTTTCAATCGCGAGTGATAGAAGAAGCGATGCTTCGATACAACGTCCCATATCAAGTTCTCGGAGTAAAGTTTTTTGAACGAAAAGAAATCAAAGACACCTTGGCCTACCTCCGGGCGGCACTCAATCGAGACAGCTTGGCCGATATAAAAAGAATCATAAATTTTCCAGCGAGAGGAATCGGCAAAGTGACTCTGGCTAAAATCTTCGCCAACGATATCGAAGAATTGCCTGTAAAAATAAGGCTAAAATTGAATAACTTCTATACTGTTCTAGACGAGATAAGAGCCAAAATAGAGACCGATACGGCGAGCCAGGTCATCAAATACGTCGTCAAAAAATCTGGAATTGAACAAGAACTCACTTCGGGCACTGATGAAGATTTGGAAAGATTAGAAAACATAAAAGAACTAGCCACCCTGGCTCTAAAATATGACGCACTCACTGGTGGAGCTGGAGTCGAAAAACTTCTCGAAGATGCTTCGCTGGCTTCCGACCAAGATTCATTGATAGATGTCCCGACCAAAGTCGGGACTCCGACAGGGGTCGGAGCGGTAAAACTCATGACTGTCCACGCCTCAAAGGGTTTGGAATTCAAATATGTATTCATCGCCGGCCTGGAAGACGGGCTCTTTCCACACGAACGCCATGGTGAATCACGAAATGGCGAAGACCGCGAAGAAGAACGCCGGTTGTTTTACGTGGCTATCACTCGAGCTGAACAAAAAGTCTTCCTATCTTTTGCCAACTTCCGGACAATCTTCGGCTCGAGACAAATAAACACCCCATCAGAATTTATAAGCGACATCCCGCCAGATTTACTAGAGCGAGAAGGGGAAAAAGGCGGCATCAAGACAATTTATATATAAGAATTAGTGAAAAGTTATAAGGTTATAAAGTTTATAAAGAAAAAACAAATGCATAAAGCAAAAAAATCACTCGGGCAGAACTTTTTAAAATCTACTCTGGCCTTACACAAAATAATTGAAGCTGGGAATCTCAGTAAAACTGACACCGTGCTCGAAATCGGGCCCGGGAAGGGAGCGCTGACCGAACAACTTTTAGCTTGCAATTGCCGAGTCATCGCCATCGAAAAAGACCGGGGACTATTTGAATTTCTCCAAAATAAATTCCAGAAAGAGATTGTGGACAAGAAACTGATTCTAGTTGAAGACGACTGCTTAAATTTTGAACCCAAAAGCTACCAGCTAAAACCTAAGACCTATAAGCTAATCGCCAACATCCCTTATAACATAACCGGGGCTATTTTAAAGAAGTTTTTAACGATGAACGAAGAGGAGGGAGGCCAGCCAGAGCGGATGGTGCTCATGGTTCAACACGAAGTGGCCAAGAGAATCGTCGCCAGTTCACCCCGCCATGGCGGGGCAAGTAAAGAGAGCATTTTATCCATATCCGTAAAGGCTTATGGGGAACCAAAGATGGTTATGAAGGTTCCAGCCCGATATTTCTCTCCAGCACCAAAAGTAGACTCAGCGGTTATAGCTATAAACAACATTTCAAGGAAGAATTTTAATTCTCCTCTTGAGGAGTACCCTTTAGGGGGAGGTGGACGAATTTCCACCCCGGCTAAAGCCACCCCTCAAGAGGGGAATCTGGAAGAGCGTTTTTGGGAAATTGTCAAAACTGGCTTTGCCCACAAGAGAAAACAGCTCGCTGGTAACCTAAAAGGAGTGGTAAAAGATGAGATTCTGAAAAATTTTGAGAAAAAACGAGCAGAAGACTTGTCACTCGAAGATTGGATACACATTTCCACCTCGTAGACACTACTTTGCATTTTAATTTATGATACAATTAAAATGCTATTAAATTATTTTGGTTAAAACACAAGAGAGCTATATCGATCGTCGGCGCGATTGTTTTTCTCGTTGCACTTTTTTTAATAAAAAACAAAAACTACTACTCACCACAAACCGGAAAATTATATAATAAAACAAATCAGACTGATGGTTTGACCTACACAAATGAAACATTCGGTGACCTAGCAGGCAAGGACACCGACGGGGATGACGTTTTAGACTGGGAAGAAGGTCTATGGGGAACAGACCCAACCAAAAAAGATAGCGACGCAGATGGCACACCAGATGGCACAGAAATATATAAGTTAAAGGCGATATCTAATTCTACTGAAGGAATAGGCTCAAATACAAAAACAGAAAACACAACTAAAACTAGCCAATTTGCTAGTGAATTACTGACAACAATCGCAACACTAAACCAAAGTGGGGGATTGGATGATTTATCTATGCAACAACTCGGAGCATCTTTAGCGGAAAATATACAAAATTCAACTCAAAAAAAAATATATACATCTTCTAATTTAAATATAATAAGTGATTCATCAATAGATGCTATAAAAAAGTACCAGAAAACTCGATACGAAATCTATAACAAATATCCTAATAATATAAATACACTTGGAATATTGCAAGAATTTAATAGTAGCGAGGAGAATTTCAGTGCATTGTCAAAATTTGACATTGTAATCAAAGAAAAAACTAAAATTATTAATGATTTAATAAAAATGCCCGTCCCACAATCTTTGGCTTTTATACATCTTTCTCTTATTAATATTTCCCAAGGTATACTAGAAAATGTAACAGACATGAAGAGTATGGACACAGACCCACTTTTAGCATTTAGTGCTATTACTCAGTATGAAAATAACCTTTCTAAATTAGTAGAATCAGCCAGCCAACTCACGGAAACAATAAACCAAATATTGAGCAATTAAAATATTAGTTATATAATATAGTTATAAAATGACAAAAAATTTCTTAAAACAAGTGGTAATAAAAAGATTTGTTGTTTTTATATTGATAATAACCACAATAATGCCTGCCTTGGTGGTGTCATCAATACCTAGAAATTCTTACGCTGTCGCCATGCTCGTAGAAGATCCAATTGTGGCTAAAGAACTTGTATTAGTTACAAAAGCAATCGGTGCAAATGTGGTGGAATCTGCAGCCACTAAAGTTAACACTGCGAAAGATATAGCTTTAAAAATACTTAAGGAAAGTTTAATGAGACTTGCTCGAATACTGATAAACAAAATGTCTCAAGCAACCATAGATTGGATAAATGGTGGCTACCATGGTAACCCATTTTTTATAGAAAATGCAGGATCTTTCTTTAAAGACATCGTCAAATCAGAAGTTCGGACATATGTAGACAGATATGGGTATGACAAAATAAGATTTCCTTTTGGTAAAAGTTTTGCCTTAAATACTATAAAATCATATCAGCAACAGCTCGATGCTAATATGGAATACTCTCTAAGTAAGGTCATCAAAGATCCAGCGTTGTTGGATTCATATCAAAATAATTTTAGTGTGGGGGGATGGAATGCTTTTTTAATAAATACTCAATACCCACAAAATAACTATATAAGCTATAATTTTAAAGCTAGTGATGAACTAGCCAGAAAACTAGAGGGTACTGTGCAAAATAAAGCTCAGGAAATCCAAGACACTCTGCAAAAAAGCCAAGGATTTCTGTCTCCAAAACTTTGCATGGATCCGGGAACTAAATACAATAACGCTAAAAATGAATTCTTGCAACCTCGATTTGATCAAGCTAAATGGCAAACAGACAACCCTGTATCAGCTTGTGGAACATGGAGTTCATCAAACACTGAACAAACCAACGCAGATATTGCTGCTTGTGTAGAAGGGTGGAATAGAAGATTCCAAAAAGCTAAGGACGACTGGACTACCACAAGTGGTTGTAAAAATCTAGCCGTCACCACTCCAGGTGGAGTTGTGGGAAATCAAATAAAGACCGCCATGGAATCTAAATTCCACCAAGCAGAATTAGGAGCTGCACTAGGTAATGGATTTGCAGCAGTTTTTGATGCACTATTAACCGACCTAATGGACAGAATGGGTAAAGGTCTAAAAGGACTATATAAAAGAGCTCCAGAGCAAGTTGCTGGTGCACTTGTGCCACCAGGAACAAGCAACCCAAGCGATGGTGAAGGTGGCAACAATACATGTACTGGAAATAATCCAAAATGCACCTGTGCAATAGAAAATGGTATAAACCCATATGCTCCTTTTGAAAC
>CAZHDU010000008.1:0-3785 GCA_964531535.1 uncultured Candidatus Saccharibacteria bacterium | reverse complement strand
ATAGCTTATCCAAACGGCCTACCAGCAGGAACCACAGCCAGACAAGCTCAAACTGCTGTGTGTGCGGCATACACTGGACCTCTAGCATGCACACCAGGATACCAAGAAGACGAACTTATTATAGTGGGTCTTCCAGCACCATACGTAACTCTTTCTATTGATTTTCTTATCGGTGATCCTAGTAATCCTAGTGGTTTATTTGCTCATGCTGTGGCTGCTTGTGAGGAAGGAGTGCAAGGTACAGAAATTCCACCACCTCCAGCGCCTAAAATCCCTTATGTTACGGAAAATCAAGTTGCTGACATATGTTCAACGGTATCGATACAAAACAAAACAACCGAATGTAAAGACCAAGCTCATGTGTATCAAGGTTTAATAGATATATCTTTACCACACACAGAATATGCATTAGTAAAGCCAAATTTCTCAGTTTCTCTTTGTGGTGGGGTATGCGGTTTTGTTAACAACCCGTACGGATTCGACCAAGCCAAGAGCACAGAGTGTGCAGATAGATGCACCGTACAGGGAAACAATAATTTAAACAACCCACCCAATTAACAAGATACAAATATGGTTTAATAAAAGAGTTTGTTTTGTACAATGAAAAAATATTTAGCCTACATCTTAATAGTAATCGCTTTAATTGGAGTATTCTTACCCCAAAATTTTTCCAATGCTCAGACAGACAATAGCGGTAATTTACGAGATGCACCTCTTGGTTCTTGTGATGTAATAGTAAATGCAGAGTTCGGCACAGAGACACAA
This sequence comes from uncultured Candidatus Saccharibacteria bacterium, assembly GCA_964531535.1. GTDB lineage: Bacteria > Patescibacteriota > Minisyncoccia > Phycocordibacterales > UBA9973 > UBA9973. The sequence continues at coordinate 3,020 of CAZHDU010000008.1, read as the reverse complement.
CCTAATAAAACTAAAGATGAATGTACGGGTGTTTGGCAAGCATACAACACAACAGATAACAAAGCCCCAGAACCAGACAAGGAGGCCTTACAGAAAGCACTTGGAAAGGGATGCCCATTTGATGTAGAGAACTGCGTACTTAGGTTTGCCTACATGGTCTTCATTTCACTGCCTTCATTAATATTAACTGAGATAGCTGGTGCATTCAATGTACTACTTATATCTGCTCTATCTCCGAACATGTACAAGGTGGATTTTTTATCAACCACTTGGACAATCGTTCGAGATATCTCAAATATATTTTTTATCTTAATACTTTTATATACTGGAATAAAAACAATATTGGGAATGGGAAGTAGTGAGACAAAAAGCATAGTCGCTAATGTGGTGATCATGGCTATACTCATCAACTTCTCTATGTTTTTTACAAAGGTAGTAATAGACAGTTCAAACGTAATCGCTCTGATTTTTTACGACAAAATAACTATTAACCATGAAACACCGTACCAGCCAATAGTTAGTGGAGATGAAAAAGATATTGCTGGCGGATTAATGGCGAAAGTCAACCCCACAGCACTAATTACTGGAGAATTTCTAAATAACATTGAAAAAAAAGGTTTAACTGGGGTGTGGGAAGACTCATCTTATCAAAAATTTTTTCTTTCAATGGGGGCTGGTGGTGTAGTAGCTGGTGTCGCAGCTGCATCCATAGCAGTATTTAGTGCCCCGGTTCTACTTGCTGGTGCAGTAGCGGGAGGATCGGCGTATGTCTTAGCAAATCTTTTTGATATAGGAGCTATCCCAAGCTATGTGCTTTTTTCGATAATATGTACTGTCGGGGCATTAATGATAGCTATAACTTACTCTATTTTTATAGGAGCAATAAGTTTTATGGGAAGAATGGTTGAATTATGGTTTTTAATAATATTTTCACCATTTGCTTTTATGTCTTTTTCGATACCATCACTTGCTCACATGGATTATATAGGATGGGATAATTGGCTAAAACGTCTAATTAGCGCTTCGTTTATGGCTCCTATTTATATGTTCTTTTTGTATTTTATATTTTCAATTGCTGATACTAATTTATGGCCAAGATTAGCCGCTCAGTCAAATGGTATAAATGCTGTTATTATAATGATCATTACCATATTACCAGTTCTCATGTTAACCATGTTACTCTTAAAAGCAGCAGAACTTGCTAAAAAGGGTAGTGGTCAGTTTGGAGATATGGCGCTTAGTGGATTTAAACTTGCTGCTGGTCTCACTCTCGGGGCTATAGGGTTGGGAACAGCTGTAGCTGGCAAGGCCACTGCTGGTAAATTTAGCAAATATGCAGCTAATGATAGAGCTAGGGGTGAAGATAAGAATATCAGAACATCTATCCGTGACTCTTGGACAAAGGCTGATGGTGTATGGGAAAAAACTAAAGTCGCATTTAGCACTCCTGGCAAAGCCTTCAATGGAACAATTGCTAAAATGGCAGATGGAAAATTAGGCAAGACACTTGGAAAGGCAGACAATGACGCTGAGAAGAAGGCACACTTTAATCATGAGGCAGATGAAAAAACAAAGGAATTAAATCCGCATCATGAAGGTGGGTATGAAAAGTTAAGCAAGGAAGGAAAAGAAGAAGTGGAAGCGGCTTTGGAAAAAGACGCTCTGTCGAAATTCTTATATAATCGCAAGTTTGATGGACTAAAGAAAGATCAAGTACTGGCTGTTGAAGAATATCTAAGAAGAGGATGGAAACCAAAGGTTGATGGTCATGGTAAAACTGTCGCTTTTGGAGATAATGCACGCACAATGGATAGAATAGAAAACGATGTACCAGATGTGGATTCCCATGGCGCACCTTTGAAATACAAAACTGATTATATGGCAGACATGAATAAAACTAACGCCACCCTCGGAGAAATTGCTCAATTGCTGAGAAAGGGAAGTTGGGATCCTAGAGCTTTACATGAATTAACCGGTAAAAGTAGCTTCAATAAGGCAGCCTTGGGAACAGTAGCTTTAGTGGCGGCAGGGGTGAGAATGGGAATCAAAAAAGGTGGAGGAGTTGAATATGGCACACCACAAAAAGATTTCTATAAAGGCATTGGCGATGTTATAAGTTCTGCACTCAAGAATGTCAAAATAAACATTGACGCCGGAGGTGGAGGCGGAGGAGGAGACCACGGCAAAGGAGGTGGCGATCACGGAGGTGGGGGAGGACATCATTAGAAGTTAAAAGCTATAAAGTAGAAAGTTAATAAATTAAAAAAAATAGGATGGATAAAGATGAATTACAAAAAAATATAGCCATATACTTTGCCAAGCTACCACCGATGGCCCAAGACTTTTTCTCTAGAATGGAGTGGCTAAAGACAGTGCAAGGAATTGGTACTAAATTTGGTTTAGATGACAAACAACAAGAATATCTAACCACTGAGACAATCTTGGCTCTTTTGGCTATTATCCATCCAGTGGAATATTCAGAAAACCTAGAAAGAAGTCTGGGTGTGTCTCAAAGTGTGTGTGAAAAAATAAACACAGAGATAGAAAACTCTATTCTAAAATATATCAAGCAACAACTCATAGAGACATTCAATGCCCACAAGAAAGCTGAAGCTGAACAAGCAAAAAGAGACGAAGCTCCAACCGAAGAAGTATATTCAACTCAAATCGACTCAAAACTAGACGCGCGATTTGATAAGCTACCAGCAGAACTAAAATCTGTCTTAGAAAAATCTAATTTTCAATCAGCTTTATATAGTCTATCCCAAAAATACAAACTCAGTGTGGAGCAAATGGGGGCGCTAGATAACGCCACCACCAATCTAATAATCGGCGCCATAGAACCAAATGAATTTAGAGATGCCTTGGAAGCCAAAGTGGGCTTGGATGTAGAGAGTGCTGACAGCTTGGCAGAAGAAGTAGCCAATAAAGTATTTAAAAAGATTCGAGAAATTTTGATGGCTGAATCTACTCCTAAAAACAAAGAGCAGGAAGAAGCAAATGAAGATGTAGTACTCCCC
>CAZHDU010000007.1:0-20000 GCA_964531535.1 uncultured Candidatus Saccharibacteria bacterium | reverse complement strand
CGGAGGACAATATTTTCGCCGTGATAAGTGGGGACGATAGATACCCGCAAATCTATGAAATCATCTTTAGTTCCGAGCGGGTATCGGAACCGGCCATCTTGGTTGGCTTGGTGTTCGTCGGTCCGCAGGCGAGACAATACTTTGATTCTGGAGATTATCTCTTCGTGAATTTTTTTATCAAATTTATAAATTTCTTGGAGGGATCCATCGATGCGGAAACGAATGCGAATATTTTTGGAATCTGGTTCGATGTGAATGTCGGAGACTCGGCTAGCGTGAGCTTTTTCAATTAGAAAATCTACTAAATTGATAATAGAAATTTCTCCGCCGTTGGCGAGTTCGTGTTCGAGCTTTTCTTCTTTTTCCTTGGTGGTCATAAGTAAGCTTTAAACCTTAACCTGGAAGTTCTATGAGAAGCGTCCACACCTGTGGTATATTCACTATGTTTAAATTAATTTTACCACATTGAATACCAAGATTAAAAAAGTAGTGGTTGTTGATAAACGCGAGGGGGAGACTCCGCTCTCCGCCCTGGAGCGTTTTCGGGCCAAAAATAAAGGATATAAAGACTTGCCGATTACTTACGCCGGCCGGCTCGACCCGATGGCCAGTGGGGTTTTGGTGCTCTTGGTTGGCGAGAAAACTAAAGAAAAAGATAAATACCTAGCCTTCGATAAAGAATATGAATTTGAAGTGTTGTTCGGCTTTGCCACCGACACCTACGATATTTTAGGCAAAGTTATCAATCTCAGCTATAGCGTAGATGAAGTATTGGAGAAAAAAATAAAAAATAATTTGAAATATTTCACTGGAAAATTCGTGCAAAAATATCCGATGTATTCATCCAAGACTGTGGCTGGTAAACCGCTGTTTACATATGCACGTAGTGGTCAGGAAGTAGAAGCGCCAGAGCGAGAGGTGAATGTGAAAAGTTTGAAATTGATAAAAATTCGAAAAATCACAAGCCAAAAACTTTTAGCCAATATAGAGAAGCGGATTGCTAAAGTCGAAGGGGATTTTCGCCAAAAAGAAATCTTAAAAATTTGGCAAAAAAAACTAAATAGTGGACACTCGGTGTCCACTATTTTGAGTTTTAAAATCAAGTGCAGCAGTGGGACTTATGTCCGGGCCATAGCGAACGCCCTGGGAGAAAGAATAAAAATCCCAGCTTTGGCTTTCTCGATAAAAAGGACTCGGGTGGGGAGGTATAGGTAGCCTTTATTTAAAATCTGAAATTTTCGCTAGTCTTCTTTCACTAGCTTCCTTGTCGTCTATAAATACAGCTTCAGCGTCTTCTCTGTTTCTAAAATACATTTTCCCAGTACTTATTCCGTGTACCAATAATCCATTAGGAGCTGATAGTGTTACTTGAAACAATTCTTCAGAGTCAGGGAATTTTACAACTGTACCAGTGCTTAACTCTACCTTAGAATCATCTTGTTTGTAATTTGCTTCCCAAGAGTCTATGGCTAGTTCACCCTTTATTAATTTTTCTAATTCTTCTTGAGTGACGATTAGTTCTAATTTTTTACCGTCAGTGTCTTCTATGGATATGGCGTATCTTGGTTGGTCGTTTTTGTCCTCTATGTGTATTTTGAAACCCCTGCCTTTTATTTCAATTTCTTGCCCAATTTTGAAAGACATTTGTGGCTCGTTGTCTTTATTTAATTGATCCATATTCATAATCAAATAATACGCTATGTAAATTAAAATGCAAATTGCGGAGCCGGGCGGAATTTCTCCCTCGACTAAAAATATTTTCGTCAAAATATTTTTGTCTGGGCACCGACTCATAAAATTTTCTGCTAAAAATTTTACATTCCGTCGTTCGAATCCTTGATAATGTGCGTAAGCACATTATCACCTGCGGAGCCGGGCGGATTCGAACCGCCGAGGGGTTTTAAAGCCCCTGCCTCTTTAGCAAAGAGGTACGTTAGACCGCTCTGACACGGCTCCGAGTGTGTAATTAGTTACGTAATCTATTACGTAATAGATTACGTAACTACTCTAGCATATTTTATCTATTTTGTTATACTGCTCTTTGTATCTTGGATAGATGAGTGAGATGGGCGAGGACAGAACTGCTTCTGTCTGAGCCGGCACAAGGTGCCGGCCACGAACCCATCGGTGAGTACATTTTGAGCAAAGCGAATATAATGGACAGATGGGTGAGTGGCTTAAACCAGCGGTTTACTAAACCGCCGTCCCCTTAAAAGGACCGTGAGTTCGAATCTCACTCTGTCCGCCAAGTAGGGCGCCCCAAAAGCGACTCGAGTACCTAAAAACTGGTAATTAAGCTAAGATATATACATGGGAACATACGAGGCAAAAACTAAAGACAATAAATGTATTTTCTGTGAGATAGTCTTGGGAAATATTCCGACTTCCAGTTTTTGGGAAAATGATGAATTCTTAGCATTCCTTTCTATAGATCCAAACACAGAAGGGTTCTCATGTGTAATTCCTAAACAACATTTCGGTAGCGATGTTCTCAAAATGCCCGATGAACCCTTGCAAAAATTCATTCTGGCTGCGAAAGAGGTTGCGAAGCTGTTAGAAGGCTTCTATTTTGACGTTGGTCGCGTTGGTTTAATAATGGAGGGCACTGGTATAGACCACGCACATATAAAACTTGTACCCATGCACGGCACAGAGCATATGAAGCGTGGTGAATGGAAACAAATTCTTTCTGGAAAAGAATTTTGGTTCCCAAAATATGAAGGATGGATTTCATCAGGTGGTGGCCCGAGTGCTGATCGAGAAAAGCTAAAAGAGCTTGCAAATCAATTAAAAGCATTCGCGACCCGAGTGCCTAAAGGTAGCTAGAGAAAAGTCGCCAAAGCACCCCTGTGGTGTCTAAAAGTCTTGGTACTTAACCCGAGTGGTCCGCAGAATGAAGTAATTTTTCTCTTGAGAATCAAAGTCATGTTTAAATTTTATAACAAATACATACTACCTAAATTATTGGACCGAGGTATGGGTTCAAGATTATTTAATGGAACTCGTTCAAAAATTGTTGAATCTGCCAAGGGAATAGTATTAGAAATTGGATTTGGTTCAGGCTATAACCTGCCTTTTTATAATAATGTAAGCAAACTGTATGCGTTGGATCCATCGCGTGAGTTATATGATCTAGCCATGGGTCGTATTGCCGAGGTGTCTTTTCCGGTAGAGTATCTACAAGATTCCGCCGAGCATATTTCGTTAAAGGAAAATAGTGTCGATACAGTTGTGTCGACTTGGACTTTGTGTAGTATTCCTGATTTAGTAAAAGCACTTAGAGAAATAAAAAGAGTTTTGAAACCTGGAGGAAAATTTCTTTTTGTGGAGCACGGACAATCACCAAAGTTGGTAAATTCTGTGGTGCAAAAACTGGTTACCCCGGTGAGCCGCCATTTTACTGGTAATTGTCATTTAGATAGAAAGATAGACTTCTTTATCAAGGAATCCGGTTTGGTTATTGAAACAATTGAAATGTTCCCAGAGAAAAGACGACCCTTGATGTTTTTTTATCGTGGTGTTGCTTTAAAAAATTATTAAGAATTTTTAGCAAACGAAAAGGCGCCGGGTTCCTTTGGGGGACGGGCGCCTTGATTATTCTTCCCACGCCGTGTTCGTCCGTGGGGGGACGTGTTCTAGGGCTCGAGAGAGAACCCAACCAGCGATCGGCCAGATTTCGCGTTCGTGGTGCATGCTGAAGTCGTCTCGTATCACCTCAAGGAGCCACAGCAGGTCCTCTTTAAGGTGAGCCGCTTCTTCTTTCCACGTCCAGTGATCACTAGGCTCACCAGTAGTAGACCAGTCGCGAACGTATCTGATCCATGCCCGATGGCTCGGGTCCCTTTCTTTCCACTCGTAGACCAAGGTCATGAGAGGCTGTCGAGCATCGTCAGGAATCTTCCCTCTCTTTGTCGCCCGAGTGTGGTCTTTTGTTCGGGTTATGATTTCTTTGAGTTCTTCCAACCTAAACCTCCTATCGGTTGTTATTAAAAGGGCCACTAGACCCCGGACTAGTTCTAGTTACATATAATACTCTTTATATTTATATGTCAAAGGCCAGAAATTCACAGTTTTAGTTTATCCACTTTTGCCTATTTGACTAAAATAGTTTGTTTCATGTTATAATTATCCGGTAGGTCGTTTATTAGAAACTTTCAAAAGTTTAAAATTATGCTAGGAGGACACTAAAATGTTATTTTTGTTTTAAAAAAGGCAGATCATCTTTTTTAGGGTGACTGTCTTTTTGTTTTTGTATAAGGTAATATTTCTATTATGGAAAATCAACCCGAGCCTCACCGCAAACAGAGTAGGTGTATATATTGCGGAGATTCATATATCAATCATCATTTAAATTATTTTGTGAGCTTGATTGCGCTTACGGTAGATGCGCACCTAATCAAGACCACCAAGCACGCTCCGAAATTTGTTCGGCAGTTGGTGGATTTTCTTTTTAATTCTTTTTTTGAATTGGCTGTTTTTATCGGGATTGCTCGCTTGTCGGACGATATCGAACTAGCCAGAACTTTTCGATCACGAGTGGTCTGGGAAGAAGCCAAGCGCCGAGACATCGCGATGCGCCAAGTGATAATGTTTGGCAACCCGATGGATTTATACCGGACTCGAATCAATGGTCGGCTAGTATATTTTGATAGTTTGCCGATTCCGCCGGAGCTTTTGGTGATGCAAAACAATTGGGATGATAAGGTTTTACTCAAGCAAGAGCTTTCCAAGAAAAATATTCCAGTGCCGGCTTATGTCTCTTTTAATTCCTTGTCGGTCACAGATTTAAATTCAATTTTTGAAAAATTTCCTAAACCAATTATCGCTAAGCCTCGTGTCGGTTCGCGTGGTCGCCACACTGTCACTCATATTCACACCTTGGAGCAATTCAAGTCGGCGGTAGAAGTGGTCAAGCAAATTTGCCCGGTGATTTCGGTGGAAGAACATTTGATGGGCGACGTTTGTCGGGCGACTTTTGTCAGTGGAAAATTGATGGGATTTTATCGAGGCATGTCGCCTGTGGTGGTGGGGGATGGTAAAAAAACTATTCGAGAATTAATCGATCAAAAAGATGCGACCAGGCCAGACCGAGTGGAAAAAGTTTTGGTCAACCAGGAGATGGAAGATTATGTGGCCCGAGTTGGTTTTAAGATGGGCGATGTCTTGCCGGAGGGCACACGCTTGTCGCTCTCTTATCGGACTGGGAGATTGTTTGGTGGGGCGACTCGAGAGATGCTCGATGAATTGCATCCGAGTTTTGTGCCGATTTTAACCGAAGCTGCAAAATTGGTTGGTTGGCCGGTGATTGGTTTTGATTGCATCGTGCCAGATCCTACCAAGGACGCCGGTTCACAACGATGGGGAATCATAGAATGCAACACTTTGCCATTCATAGATTTGCATTACTACGCACTCGAAGGAAAACCCAAAAATATTGCTGGAGCTATTTGGGATATGTGGAAAATATAGTTTTTCGTAGAATTTTAGTGGGCAACCGTAAACGCGATGACTTTTCGCGCCCCAAATTCTTTTAGAATTCTTCTAGCTTCAGACAGTGTCGCTCCGGTGGTGGTCACGTCATCAAGGAGAATAATATTTTTTCCTTTTAGACTTTGAGTCAAATCTATTTTGGGTGAAATTAGAAAAGAATCTTTGATGTTATCGATTCTGGCGCGCCGGCTCTCGATGCGAGCTTGGTGGGTGCTGTCATCTTTTTTCATTAAAATATCGTCACGCACAGTGAAGTTTTGGTTCTGGTCAATTTTTTCTAAGGCTCTGGCCATCAACTCGGTTTGATTAAAACCTCGTTCTCGACGTCGGTGCCGACTGATTGGTATCGGTATCAATATGGCTTGATTGAAATTCTCCATGGTTTTACGGTCGGCTAGTTCTTCGAGAATGTGGCCATAGATAGCTTCGGCAAACACACCAGCCAGGTTGCGCTTGCCGTTATATTTTAAAAACCAAATAGCTTTTTTTATGGGTGGGTGACGGTAATCAAATATTGGGAAAATCCAGCTAGCCGATTCGCGCATGGCTACTGGAGACTCCGAAAGACAACCTAGACAGAGATATTCTCCGCGTTTTTGGCAGGATAGGCAATATATAGGGAAGACTATGTCTAAGATGTTGTTTACTATGGTGTGTAAAAAACCCATATATGCTATAATTACTTAAGCTATTTTAGCACAAAAAGCATGAGCAATCCATTTACAGATATTTTTTCAAAGATCATGAGTGCGGGTGGAGCCTCGGGTGATAGCGCTGTCGGTATCGACATCGGTTCTTCATCGATTAAAGTCGTCGAGATAAAGAAAAAGGGTGGGAAGGCGGTGCTCGAGACTTATGGAGCCATCGCTCTCGGTCCATATGCCAGTCTAGAAAATGGCCAAGCTACAAACCTACCAGTAGAAAAATTGTCCGAAGCTCTAAAAGAAGTTTTAAAACAATCTGGTGCTTCGAAAAATTCTCCAGCGGTATCTATTCCTGTCCAACTCAGTTTGATATTCACTATCGAACTACCAGCTCAAGTCAAGGAAAGTGAAATCGGGGAGATTGTTCCGACTGAAGCTCGCAAATATATTCCATTACCGATCAACGAAGTCTCGATCGACTATTTTGTTTTTCCAAAGAAAGAATTGTCTTTTGAAGAATTAAATACCTCTAAAGAAGAAAATCAAAACACCCAGGCTCCGGTTGAAAAGACTAATGTTTTGGTGGTGGCTACGCAAAACGAAGCGGTGGCAAAATACCGTTCCGTACTTTCACAGAGCGACCTCTCCGCCTCATTTTTTGAGATTGAAACCTTTGCTTCAATTCGGTCAAATTTTGAACATGAGTTGTCTCCAGTTCTATTGATGGATTTTGGGGCATCTCGAACCAAGCTATCCATAGTCGAATTCGGCATGTTGAAAAGTTTCCATTCTGTCGAGAGAGGTGGTTCCGATATTACCACTTCAATATCCCAGTCATTAAATATTCCATTTGCTGCTGCTGAGAGAATGAAGAAAGAATTCGGTTTGCTCGATAATCCGAGTGAGAAAAGCCTGGCCGATATCATCGGGGCTCACACCAGTTTTATTTTTGCCGAAGCCAACAATGTAGTTTTAGATTACGAGAAGAAGCATAATCGCATCATTAGTAAAGTTATTTTCACTGGAGGTGGTTCCATGTTGAAAGGTTTGCGAGAAGTCGCGACAAATAATTTCCGCGCTGAGATTTCTATGGGTAGTCCGTTTAGTAAAGTCGGTGCGCCGGCATTTTTGAGTAAAGTTTTAGAGTCGGTAGGTCCTGAATTTGCTGTTGCACTCGGTTTGGCATTGCGAAAATTACAATAAGTGCGATAATAGAGTATAAGGGATGGAACAAAATTTTCAAACATCATTCATACCCAAAAAGATGATAGTGAAAGAACGAGTATCAATGCCTCGGTCTGTTAGTTTTTTGACTATCGTTTCTATTTTTATTTTATTCGCCACTGTCTTGAGTACAGGTGGTTTATTTTTCTATAAAAGTGTTTTAGTAAAAAATATTAGCGGACTGGAGGCAAGCTTAAAACAAGCCAGCGCTCGTTTTGAACCATCCAAGATTGCTGCTCTGCAAGATCTGGAAAATAGATTAGTGGCCTCCAACGAAATTTTATCCAAGCACATCGTGGTGTCTCCTATATTCCAAGCTCTACAAGACATAACCCTAAAGACAGTCCGGTTTACCAAGTTTGGTTACACTTTGCCGACCGATGGTAGTAACAAAGTCGCTGTCAGTATGTCGGGCATAGCTATCGGCTATCGATCGGTGGCGCTTCAAGCAGATTTGTTTACTAAAAATAAAAATTTGATTGATCCAGTTTTTTCAAACCTGCAGTTAGATGAAAAGGGGAATGTAAACTTTGATTTAAATTTTTCAGTTGATTCCAGTTTTGTAAATTATCAAAAAAAGGTTTTGACAGAAAATGGAAATAATTAAAAATTATTATGTTTAAATACTTAACATCAATCATACTCATCGGAATCAGCGTCGTGGTGCTCACGATGTTTTCTGGACCTATTTACAAAGATATAGGCGATCTAAAGGCAGAACAAAAGACATATGATGATGCTTTAAGCAATTCGAAATCACTAGAGATTGCTCGAGATGAGTTAACTAAAAAATACAGTTCGATTACACTAGATAATTTAGACAAGGTGCGCAAGCTGTTACCAGACAATGTGGATAACATTCGTCTAATACTCGAAATAGAAAAAATTGCCTTGCCTTATGGCATGGCTTTGAAAGACGTACGATATAATTCTATGGCTAGTGATACAGCTACCGAACAACCTAAATCTTTTAGTCGTGTCGGGGAAGTCGGTAATCAAAAATATGGATCGTGGGATCTAGAATTTTCTGTTTCCACAAATTACACAAACTTTTTGAATTTCACCAGAGACTTGGAGAAAAATTTGCGCATTGTCGACATCACCTCGCTTCAATTTGATTCAGCCGGTTCGCTCAATGCCAACAAAGCTATTCCTGAGATTTACCGCTATAATTACAAGATTAAAACTTATTGGTTAAAAAATTAAAATGCCATTTAATATCCGAAACTTAATAATCTTTCTAGCAATTGGAGTAGCCTTGTCTTCGGTGTATTATTTCTTTATTCGTTCATCTGAGCCGGCTAGTAATCTGGTGACCAATTCAGTTGCTAGTGGCGTTCCGGGAGACACTGCCAATGTGAATACGGCTACTCAAAACGAGTTGGCTCAAAACTTTTTATCTTTACTCTTAAACGTAAAAGATATAAATCTCAACACTGATATATTTGCAGATCGATCCTTCAATAGTCTCATAGATTCTAGTATTGTAATCACTCAAGACGGCAGCCCTGGTCGGCCAAATCCATTTGCACAATTTGGTGCGGATGCTATTGAAAACCCGGCTACTTCCTCGGCTCCAGCCAACACTACCACTCCAGTTCCTGCTTCTACTCCAGCAAACACACCAGCGACCGGGATATAAAGCATTAAATTTCCAATGAGTTTTTTAGAAGAATTAAGCAAAAAGGGAATAATTAAAGAGAGTCAGATAGGCGAAATAAAAATTCGTGCTAGGGAAAAATTCGCGGGTGATATAGATGCAGCCCTACTAGAACTCGGTTTATCAGAAGATCAATTGCTGGAAGAGAGAGGAGAGTATCTGAAAGTCCCAGTAAAAAAAGTCGATATTAAAGATATGTCTTTTGACGTGCTTAAATATATTTCTGAAGATTCCGCTACTCACTACGGTTTTGTGCCTTTGGAGATCGCGGATGGTGTCTTGTCGGTTGGGGTGGTAGACCCAGGCAACACTCAAGCCATGGATGCTCTGCAATTTATATCTTCTAACTTGGGTATGCCATTTAAAGTTTTTCTAATTTCTCGCAGTGCCTATGAGAGTGTGCTCGAGACTTATAAGGGTCTCGGAAATCAAATCAAAGAAGCCTTGGATGAATTGAATGAAGATGAAAAAGATGACATGCAGGGTTTTAGTGCGGAAAATTTAGATAAAGAAATAAAAAATATTAAACCTGGAGATGAAGACAAAATCGTCGAAGATGCGCCTGTGATTAAGATTGTGGCAGTGATGCTCCGAAATGCCATCGAAGGGAATTGTTCAGATATTCACATTGAACGAGGGGAAGACAAGGTCAAGGTTCGTTACCGTGTCGATGGAGCTCTGTATACTAGTATCGTCTTACCACTCAATGTGTACAGTGGAGTAGTGGCTCGAGTCAAGATTTTAGCCAAGCTTCGCCTAGATGAGAAACGTAAACCGCAAGACGGATCTTTTAGCGCTAGTATTGATGGACGCAAAGTGGCCTTTCGTGTCTCAACCATGCCTTCATACTATGGTGAAAAGATAGTGCTTCGTATTTTGGATTCAGAAAAAGGAGTTAGCCCGCTTGGTGAACTTGGACTATCTGATGTAAATCTTAAGATGGCCCGTGAAGCATTATCTCGTCCCTATGGAATTATATTGGTGACTGGTCCGACTGGTTCCGGAAAATCGACTACACTATATTCGATGATGAATGAGCTCGATAAGGAGAAAAACAATATCGTGTCGCTCGAAGATCCAGTCGAATACAATATGCCAGATGTAAACCAGTCTCAAGTGGTGCCAGAGATCGGGTATACTTTTGCTGCGGGGCTACGTTCTATTTTGCGACAAGACCCAGACATAATCATGGTTGGAGAAATCCGAGATAAAGAGACTGCTCAGCTGGCTGTCCAAGCTGCCTTGACTGGTCACTTGGTGCTTTCTACTTTACACACCAACAATGCTATCGGGGCGGTGCCTCGATTGGTGGATATGGGAGTCGATCCTTATTTGATTGCGCCGACTCTTATTTTGTCGATTGCGCAACGTCTAGCATCGATGATTTATCTGACTTCGCGCAAGGTGGTGCCTATAGATGAGAGTCTCAAGATTCAAATTGAGAAACAATTTGCTGATTTGCCAGAAGAATTTAAGAAAACTTTACCGCTCAAGAATGAGATATATGATGCGATGCCTTCACCTGAATGTCCCTCTGGGCTCAAGGGGCGTATTGCTATTTTTGAGATGTTTCGAGTGGATAAAGACATGATTGATACCATCTTAAAGAGCCCGACCAATTCCGAGATATATAAATCAGCCCGTAAAAAAGGTATGCTTTCTATGCGAGAAGATGCCATATTGAAAGCTATGCAAGGACTGATACCATTTAGGGAGATTTATAATTTTAATAATGAAAATGAGTAAGGGTCGCTTAAAATTTAAGATAATAGTATAATCAAAAGTATATGGAAGGAGAAAAAAGAAAAATTTTAATCGTGGATGACGACAATTTCTTGCTGGATATGTATGCCTTGAAATTTAGTCAGAACAATTTTGCAGTGCATACCGCTATGAATGGCGTGCAGGCTATTGAAAAGTTGAAAACTGGGCTTGATCCAGAAATTATCTTGACCGACATCATGATGCCAGAGATGGATGGGTTTGAGATGTTGGAGACCATCAATAAGGAAAATATTTCACCAAACTCACTCAAGCTTGTCTTGTCTAATCGCAACCAACAATCCGACGTCGATCGAGGTACAGAGCTCGGTGTAGCGGGATATATTGTCAAAGCTAGTTCGACTCCAATGGAAGTTATCACTCAGGTTCAAGACGTGTTATTAAGCAAAATGATTAAAAAATAATTGTTATGGATTATAAAAAGAAACTTGAAGATTTGATTTTGTCGGTAATCCACCAAGATGGGTCCGATTTGCACTTGGGGGCAGGACGTGTGCCTGCGGTGCGAATCGAAGGGGAATTGATTTTTTTGGTTAAAGAGCCTCCACTCACTCAAGAAGATATGAAGGGAATTTTGGGAGAATTATTGCCAAAAGAAAAAGTCGCCGTATTTTTGGAAGAAAAAGAAGCGGATTTTTCTTATGATTTTCGTGGCGAAGCTCGTCTCCGAGGCAACGCTTTTTTTCAGACTGGCTTGATAAATATTGCTCTGCGTTTAGTGCCAAAAGTTCAGAGTCTGGCCGATTTGCATTTGCCGCCAATCTTGGCCGAGATTACCCGCAAGAAGCAAGGCTTCTTTTTGGTGGTGGGACCAGTCGGTCAAGGTAAATCGACTACTTTGTCGGCCATGATCAACCTGATAAACAACGAACAGACTAAAAATATTTTGACCATTGAAGACCCAATCGAGCATGTCTACATACCAAACAAATCCATAATCAGTCAGCGGGAAGTCGGCATCGACACCAAAGATTTTCATATAGCTTTGAAATCAGTTTTTCGAGAAGATGTGAATGTAATCATGATCGGGGAGATGCGAAATCCAGAGACCATCGCCACCGCTGTCACCGCAGCCGAGACTGGCCACTTGGTCTTGTCGACTCTCCACACCAACAACGCGGCTCAGACTATCGATCGTATTATTGACTCTTTCCCAGGCGAACAACAAGACCAGATTCGTTCTCAGCTCTCGACCAGTCTTTTGGGAATTTTCTCGCAGAGATTGATTCCGAGAATTGCTGGAGGGCTAGTTCCAGCTCACGAATTGCTTTTAAACAACAATGCGGTGGCTAATTTGATTCGAGAAAAACGCACTCATGAGATAGATGTGGTCATCGAGACTAGCTCTGAAGCAGGGATGGTGGACTTTAATCACTCATTGATTGAATTGGTTCGAGCTGGCGAAATTTCCATTGAAAGCGCCCATCAGTTCTCTTTTAATCCGAAGGGATTGGAGCGCATGATGTAATTATAAGTTAATTAGCTAATTAGCTAATACCTAACTAGCTTTGAAATAATGTTATTTTCATACAAAGCAATAGACGGAGAAGGACAAAATAAAGACGGTGAGATTGATGCACCAAACAAAGACACGGCCATCAGTGGGCTTCAGCGTCGGGGTTTGGTGGTTATTTCTATTGTCGAAAGTGGTGGTGAGAAAAAAATTTGGGAGATCTCTTTCTTTGATAAGGTCAGCACCAAGGAGGTGGTTATTTTGTCTCGTCAGGTGGCCACTCTCTTTCAAGCTCAAGTCTCCGCTTTGCGCGCTTTCACTATGCTTTCTGACAACACCGAGAATAAAGTTCTCGGCACCAAGCTAAACCAAGTCTGTGATGATTTAAAAGCCGGTGTGTCTATCTCTGGGGCCTTGGCTAAACACCCCGACGTTTTTTCTAATTTTTATTTAAACATGGTGAAAGTGGGTGAGGAAACTGGAAAGCTCGACCAGATATTTTTGAGTCTGGCTCAATATCTCGATCGACAATACGCCCTCACCAGCAAGACCAAAAATGCGCTAATCTATCCAGTATTCGTGATCGTCACCTTCATGATAGTGATGAGTTTGATGTTGGCTATAGTTATCCCTAAACTATCGGCGATTATAGTCGAATCTGGGCAAGACGTACCTTTTTATACCAAGATGGTCATTGGCGCCTCTAATCTTTTCGTTAGTTACGGATTCTTTTTGTTTATTTTCTTGGTAATGCTTGGTGTCTGGTTCTGGCGTTTAGCTATCACCGAGCAAGGCAAGAAATATATCGATCACACGAGGTTGGCTATCCCTTATGTCGGCAATCTATATAAACAGCTTTACTTGTCGCGCATCGCCGACAACCTGGACATCATGCTGACTTCTGGTGTGCAGATCATTCGGGCTATCGATATCACTGCTGATGTGGTGGGGAGTGATGTCTATAAAGACATTTTGAAAGAAGTCGCGGATGGAGTGAAGTCTGGACTAGCCCTCTCGGTTACTTTTGAGAAATATCATACGCAAATTCCTTCGATGATGGTCCAGATGATAAAAGTCGGAGAAGAATCTGGCTCACTTGGAGTAATCCTCCACACTATGACCGAGTTTTATAAACGTGAAGTAGATGACGCCGTGGATACTCTCGTTGGATTGATTGAACCAGTCATGATTGTCGCCCTTGGTCTCGGGGTCGGGATTCTCTTGGTGTCTATCTTGGTGCCTATCTACAACCTGGCTGGGGGAATAGCCTAATAGCCAGTTTTTAGCTAATACCTAGTATCTAATAAGCTATTTCTGTGGATAACTCGCTTGCTGACCGGCTTATTGTGATATAATAGTTGTAAGCATTATAAATAAGTCGAATTATTAATTATTAGTTTAATCAATTATTCTCGGCGTAAAGTCGGGATCCCAAATTAATTTGGGAGAAAAAATTATGAAGAATCTTAAGAAAGGTTTCACATTGATAGAACTCTTGGTGGTTGTTGCCATCATCGGTATCTTGGCGTCAGTCGTTTTGGCTTCTCTAACAACTGCTCGAAGTAAGGGAAAGGACGCAGCTATTCAAGCTCAACTTTCAAATATGCGAGCTCAAGCTGAATTGTATTACGCGTCAAATAATAACTATGGTGGAAGTGGAACAGCATATGTAGCTGCGACAGGACTTAGTACAGCGGTAGATATTTTACCAACAAGTTGTACTACGGCAAAAGCTGGTCACGGTAGTGCTGCTGTAGGTGGTAGTTTGTTTGGGCAACCATCTTCTGCTTCGGGTTTGTTCGGACTCTTGATGGGTGCATGTAATTCCGGAGCGGCGGCTATAACAGGAGCAGTTCATGCTGGTATTGCAACCAAGTGGGCTGTTACAGCAACTGGTACTACAAATGGTTCTACTACAACTTACTACTGTGTTGATAGTGCAGGCACATCAGCAAGTAAAACAAGTGCTTACACCATTACTGGTGGTGTTTGTAGCTAGTTTATATTTTAGTTTAAACAAAAAGACCCCCATAGGGGGTCTTTTTGTTTTGTGGTGGATGGGTATGTGGTATAATTATCTATAGTTTTATTAAAAGTTTATTAGTTTAATATTATATATGAAATTTAAAAAAGGGTTTACATTGATAGAGCTTTTGGTGGTAGTGGGAATTATAGCTGTGCTTGCTGCTGTAGTTTTGGCTTCTTTGGGTAACGCTAGGAATAAGGGGGCAGATGCTGCTGTTAAACAAGATCTAGCTAATGCACGTTCGCAAGCAGAAGTTTTTTATAGCACAGTTGGTTCTAATTCTTACACAAACGTATGTGGTGCCAGTGGAGTTGGTGGTATAGGTCCATTGTTATATGACGCCTCTAGAGCTGCGGGTTTGTCTGGTCTATATACTCCAGGTGCTGCTGGAGCAATTGGTCAAGCTACTTGTAATAGTAATGCAATCGCCTGGGCCGCTGAAGTTCCTCTTAGTACCAGTGGAGATTTTTGGTGTGCAGATAGTACAGGAGTATCTCACTCAGTGACCGGTACATCACTGGCTAATGCTACTGATTATACTTGTAATTAATAGTTAACTAAAAAATTATGACTCCAATTATTACATTTTTATTCTTTTGTTTCGGAATCATTATCGGAAGTTTTTTAAATGTAGTAATCTATCGTCTGAATACAACGAAATCCCTCGGGGGCCGAAGTGCTTGCATGTCTTGTCGGACCCAGCTTCGGTTTTATGAATTGGTCCCGATTGTTAGCTTTTTGTTGCTTCGAGGCCGATGTAAAACTTGTAAGACTCACATATCGATGCAATATCCTGTCGTGGAGGCAGTGGCTGGACTCGTGAGTGCATTTTTGTTTTTGAAATTTCAAGCTATGTTTTATGTCGCGCCGATGGTCTTTCTGGGTACTTTTGCTTACTATGCTTTTAATTTCTTTGTACTCTTGGTTATCTCGGCTTACGACATCAGACATAAAATTATTCCAGACGGCTTGTCTTTGCTTTTCGGGGCGATGGCCTTTTTGGGATTGTTTGTTTTTAATCGATATGGTTTCAATCCACACATGCCTTCAATTCTCGAATTAACTTCTGGATTCTTGGTGGCTCTACCTTTTGCCTTACTCTTCTTTGTATCTCGAGGAGCTTGGATGGGTTTTGGTGATGTAAAATTGGCTTTGGGTCTCGGTTGGTTGCTGGGCGTTACTCGAGGGTTTGATGCGGTAGTTTTAGCTTGTTGGATAGGGGCGATTGTCGGGCTCACTATGATGTTTGGTAAAAAGAAATATACACTCAAGACCGAGCTTCCGTTTGCACCGTTCCTAGTTCTCGGAGCTTTTGTGGTGTTTGTGTTTTGTGTCCGTATTTTTTATATATGATTTTTACTAAGACCAAGTTAAACAGGGGAATGACATATGTCGAGCTCATCGTGGTCATGAGTATTTTTTCCACTTTAGCTGCGGTAGTTTTGTTTAATTATAGTGAGTTTCAAAGTAAAATTGATATAAAAAATTTAGCCAACGATATTGGTTTGCGATTAGTGCAAGCCCAACGCTCAGCCAATTCTGGAATTTTACCACCGTTGCGTGATTTACCCACAGGCTGGAAACCATCTTACGGAATATTCATAGATAAAACTTCAAATAAGACCATAAAATACTTTACTGATTTAGATCAAACTGGAACCTTCGATGGTATTGATTGTGGTGGTGTTTCGGAATGTTTAGAACTAATTGATATCACCAAGGGCAATTCGATTTCTAGAATAGATGCCTATGATTCTTCTGGTCAATTACTAGCGTCCAATCTCACTAATTTGACTATTGTGTTTACTCGACCGAGCGAAGAGGCTACGATTACGACTACTCCCAGCGTGGCCAATTTTTCTTATATGCAAATTACAGTAACTTCACCCAAGTCGATCACAGCCACTATCAAAATCTTCCCATCAGGTCGAATTGAAGTAAACTAAATGAGTAAATCTATGACACAAAAGAAACAAAAATTAAATTTGAACAATAAGGGTTTCACTATCATTGAGACCATGATTTCGGTGTCATTGTTTATTGTCGTTACCACCATCGGGATGGGTTCACTTCTCAATGCTAATTTGGTATATCAAAAGTCCAGAGATATGCGATCTATTATAGACAGTACTAGTCATGCCATGGAAGACATCTCGAGACATGCTCGCACTGGATACAATTACCATTGTTTCGATTATACGCTCAACACCTTGCCGGCGGGCGGGGATTCATCTTATGGCACACCACTTAGTTGCGCCAAGGGCTGGGCGGTGGCCTTCGAAGATGCTTATGGAAATAATACTTTAATTAGCGATCAATGGGTTTATTCTATACAGGAGGATATACCGGGCCAGGGAGGCAAATTGTTTAAGTCTACCAATGGTGGCTCTACTCAAGTCCAAATGACCCCAGACGAATTAAAACTAGATTTGAATGCGTCATCTTTTACAGTGTTTGGGGCGGAGTCGCCAACAAATGGAGATCAAAATCAACCGATTATGACCATTCGGCTGGTCGGAGATATCATGTACAAAGGAGTGTCTACACCTTTTGCCTTGCAGACTTCCGTGTCGCAGAGGTTATTGGATTTTTAATTTAAGTTTATATGTCAAAGATAAAATTATTTTTTTCAAAATACAAAAATACCAAGCTCGGGTTTACTTTACTCGAGACGCTGGTAGCTATATCGATATTTACGATGTCAGTTTTGACTTTGCTAGTTATATTGGGTCAAGGAATTGCCAGCACCAGTTTTTCTAAGAATAAAATTATCGCCACTTACTTGGCTCAAGGCGGAGTAGAACGGGTTCGTAATATTCGAGACAGTTATATGTTGTCCGATCCCAGTAGTGCTCAGGCTGGTTGGACCTCTTTTGTTCAAGGTCTAGATACCTGGGGTTGTTCATTGGGTTGCTATGTAGATGAATCTTTTGATATAGCTTTTTGCAACGATGGAGTAGGTGGAAAATGCTTACCCATTAAATATGATAGCAATACTGGGGTATATGGATATGTGGATGGGGTAGATTCTGGGTTTGTTTTGAAATTAACTTCGGAGACAGTTAATGCTAATGAGCAGAAAATTCACGGGATAGTGACTTGGAATAGTAATGGACAGACCCAACAAGTAGATTTCAGTGATAATTTATTTAATTGGATAGAGCAATAATATGATAAAAAATATCTTACATCCCAAAAAACAGCGAGGCTTCATTATTCTTTTTGCCGTGACTTTGGCTAGCCTCCTGCTTTCTATCGCTCTAGGCATAGCCAGCGTATCTTATCGCGAGGTTACTTTCTCTACTTCTGCGCGAGAAGCCAATGATGCTTTTTTGGCCGCTGACTCTGGAGCTGAATGTATTTTATCTCACGATAAACAATCTTCTGCGCTTCCAGCGACGGGGGTGTCGGGTCCTACTGCTCCAAACTTGATTAGTTGTGGTCCTGGCTCGGTAGTCGGGAATGTTGTGTTTACTACCGATGTCAGCACCAACACCAATACAGCTACTTATAATTTTACAATACCCAATTTGGGCCCATCTCAAAATGGTTGCGCCAGTGTTAAACTGATCAAAACAAATGTAGCTGGCCTCGAGACGTTTACTATGACCTCCAAGGGATATAATGGTGTTTGTGTTCCTGCTGGTACACAGGCTTCGTTGCACAGTGTGGAGCGCGAGATCACGTTGTCTTCCGTGGCCGGTGCTTCGGGCGCCAGTAATCCTCCTTCTTCTACAAATCCTAGCATCACCCTGACTTCTAATGTGCCTAGTGTCACATCTGGCGGTTCAGTTACTTTGAGTTGGAGTACTACTGGAGTTTCTGGTTGTAGTGCTTCTTCTGTTCCTTCTACGGGTTGGTCTATTTTACCTAAGACATTTGGATCTGGAACTACAGATGTCAGTGGCATAACTTCAGATACTACATTTACTCTAACATGCCAAGGGACAGCCACTCCAGCAAGTGTCACTGTCACAGTGACATTCAAGCCAACCCTAGTTGCCTTACCAACATCAGCTTCAGTTACTACTAGTACGGCAGATTTAACAGCAACTGTTTCTTCTATCGGTACCCCCGCTCCTTTAACTGCTCGTGGGATTTGCTATAACACCGCTGGAAGCCCAACTCTCACCAATGGTGCTACTTGCGCAGCTGGCACGCTAGCTCAGACCTTGTCTTCATACACTGTATCTGTGTCAGGATTATCTTCGAACACCACATATAAATTTGCCGGTTACGCTACAAATTCTTCAGGCACTGGCTACTCTCCAGATGGAACATTTATTACTCAGGCTGGGCAAGTTCCTACACTAACTTCGCCAACTGTTTCGGCTATTAATAGTTCGGGAGCTACTTTGGGGGCTAATTTAACTGCTTTAGGAAATCCAGCATCTGTCACGGCTCGTGGAGTTTGTTGGGGATTATCTGCGGCTCCAACTGCCAACTGTTCAGCAGCCACAGGAACTACAACAGGTGTTTATACTAAAGTCGTTACAGGAATGCCTGGAGGTACATTGATTTATTATCGTGGCTACGCGATAAATTCTACCGGTACTGGATATTCTGTAGATAGTACATTTACTACTAATGGAGCTCCAACAGTGGCATCTCCTACTTCGGCTTCTATCACAAGTTCAGGAGCTACGCTTGGAGCGACAGTGACCTCTTTGGGTGGTCCAGCTTCTATAACTGCACGTGGAGTTTGCTATAACATCGCAGGAACACCTAGACAAGGAGGAATTGGCACCACATGTGTAGCTGGCACACTAGCGCAGACTTTGTCCCCATACACTGTTGCTGTGTCTGGTTTGACTGCTGGCACTACATATAAAATTGCTGGTTATGCTACAAATACTACAGGTACGGGGTATTCCGCAGACGGAACTTTTGTTACTTCACCGGCTTGTACTATTACTGGGGGTACTATTACAACCATCACTGGCTATAGAGTTCATACTTTCACTACCGCTACATCGCCAAAGATTTTTTCTCTCGGATGTTCTAAGACTGTTGAGTATTTGGTTGTTGCTGGAGGAGGTGGTGGAGGTCCTGCTTCCTTTTCAAATTCACAAGGTGGAGGTGGTGGTGCAGGAGGGATGAAAACTGGAAGTATCGCATTAACTTCTGGTAGTTACAACATAACAGTGGGCTCGGGTGGTGGTGCAGCTGTTAGTGGTTCTGGTTCTAGTTTATCTACGTTGGTTTCAACAAGTGGCGGTGGTCGAGGAGCTAGTGGGGATTCTTCAAATGGTAGTGCAGGAGGTTCTGGAGGTGGAGGTGGTGGATTGAGAGGTAATTTGTCGGGAACTTCTAGTGGAGGTAGTGGTGTTGTTGGCGAAGGTAATCGTGGTGGCACAGGAACAACTTGTGTAACTACTGACACAGGTGCGGGAGGTGGTGGTGCTGGTGGAAATGGTAATAATGGTGTGTGTGACGGAGTTGGGGGTAGTGGTGGTTTGGGGCTCTCAAGTAGTATTACTGGCACAGCTACAACTTATGCTCGCGGGGGAGCTGCTCCAGGTGGAAGCAGTGGAAGTGGCACCAACAATGGTAATGGTGGTAATGGTGGAGCAAATGGCGGGTCTGGTTCTGCTGGGCAAAATGGAGTTGTGATTATCCGTTATGTATATCCTTAATTTATTCTCATAAATAATTCTGAAGTCATGACCAATACAGAAGCGGAAAAGAGAATACAAAAATTGCGTCGCGAGATTGCTAGGT
>CAZHDU010000006.1:0-20563 GCA_964531535.1 uncultured Candidatus Saccharibacteria bacterium | reverse complement strand
ATGTTAACCGCAGCATCAGCTGAAGGTGTTAACACTGCAGTAACTGTAAATCTTTCTGTTGTTCCTTCAGAGACCTTGAATCGAGCATCAGCGTTAACTGTACCAGACAAAGTAGCTCCAGAAGGTGAAGTGATAGTAGCAGCGTTTAGAACAGGAGTACCTGCTGTAGCGCCTACTGTCAAGTCAAGGATAGAACCTGCGCCTGTTAATGAAGGAGCAGTACCATCAATGTATATGTCACTATCAAATGCTGTAACATCAAATGTAACTGAGAATGTACCCTGATCGTCGTCAGTAGCTACAGTCAAATCAGCGGCATGAGATAGAGAAGTAGTTGAAGAAACATATTTTACAGTGAAACCAGAATCACGAACCTCAGAAGCTTGACCAGAAGCTGAACCTGTTAGGTCTCCAGTTGCTAGATCATCTCCAGATTCGTCAGTTGCTACGATAGCATCAACGTTTCCAGATGTAACTTCAGCCTTAACTGTGTCTCCAACATCTAGAGCACCAGTTAGATCTTGCAAGTCTACAGTAAGAGCAAACTTTTCCTTATCACCCTTACTGATGTCAATGTTAAGATCTTGGAATGTAACAGCACCACCTGTAGGAACAGTTTCAGTAGCAACCTCATCACCGTTCATTAACAAGTGAACAGCTTTGATGATGACAGCTTCATCTGTTTCACCAGTTGTAGTCAAAAGGACAGGAATTTCTTCTATGTTGATATCTGAACCCTTAGCTTCCATTGTGAAAGAAAGGACTTTAACATCATCAGTATCAGTTGTTCCAGTCTCAACATTGATTACGTGTGCATCGTTTACTTCTACCTTATCTGCATCATTTAGAGCAACCTTCAATTCTACGTTTGAAGTAGAAGCGAATGTTCCAAAGTCAAATGATTGATCAAGAGCACTAGCGTCTGTATCTTCTGTAGTTACTACACCTTCACCATCAGAAAAACGAACGTTTAGAACGTCTACTGCAAAAGCATCTGAATCTATATCACCAGAATCAAGATTGTCTTGTGAATCGATTGCGATTACAAAAGTAGCTTTTTCACCAGCCTTAACTACAGCTCCAGAAACTGGAATTGATCGAGTATAGATGTGTGAGTTTTCTGAGAAAGAGGAAGCACTAGCTGATCCAAGTTTCTTAGAACCCATTAATACAGATACTGAATCAATGTAGTCAGCGATCTTTCGTGAATCTGCTGTGTTTGTTTGCTTCAATTCAACTTTAACTGAAGTAACAGCTACATCAGAATTGTCATCAGCTTCGACTGTGAAAGCCAAAACCTTTGCACCTGTAACACCCTCACCAACTTGCTCGCTAGAATAAGTTGAAAGGTTGTCAACAGTGATTGATCCTGCTCCACCTGACAATGAACCGTCAGTTGAACCAGTTGTTGATCCATCACACTTTGCTCCAGTTGTTGAACTGAAAGCGTATCCAGCCATACAGCCAGGTACAGTTGATGTTGAACCACAAGCCTTACCAGTCATAGGATCGAATCCTGTGCATCCAGTAGAACCACCTGCTAATTTTGCTCCAGTCGCAGCACCGACGACTCCGTCAGCTGTAAGACCGTTCTTTGTTTGGAAGGCCATAACTGCAGCCTTGGTCGCAGGACCGAAAGAACCGTCAGCTGACACTCCAAGAGCTTGTTGCAAAGCCATTACTTGAGAACCACTTGAACCTACTTTAAGAGTTACAGTGTGAGTGTAAGCGAAAGTAGTAGCTGCAAATGCAAATGCTACAACCATCACTACAGCCAACATCACTCCGAATAGGCTTTTTGATTTTAATACATTACTCATAAATTTTTCTAATTTTTTTACGCCATTAAGTTAGTTTCGACAAAACTAAGGACGTATTTTCTTATCACTGTCTCGCCTACTAATAAATTAATAATAACTAATAATGAAGTAGGTTAATGAAACAATGAACAGATATAAACTAAACATTGAAAACAAAACATTGCTATTCTATTTTCAATGACCTTACCATTTATTTTCACTCACTATATCGTCTGAAATTTTTTCGACGAAATTTCAAACAGTCAGTGAAAACAAATATCATTTATGAATATACGAACTTGCGCATTGCGCGCAATGTATAGACATAAACACATTATAATATACTCCCAGAAGATAGGGCAATATACTATGTGGATAACTCGCTGAATTAGCTTGCTAAATACTGGCGAACCAGGCTCTAGCAGGTAAAATTCACAGAATACACCACTGGGGTATTCTAGCATATTTAGGGGCAAAAAGCAACCAGCTACTAGCTAGAGACCTAAGAAACTAGGACGCTATACCGGCTCCATCTCTTCTCTCCAGTTTTCTTAAGGACACCGTCTCGGACCATGGAAACTAACTCTCGCTGAAGTGTCTTTTCTCCACAGGACACGATTGCCGAGAACTGGTCTGGATGTCCTTTAGATTTTGACTTAATGTCCGTTATAATCATCCCTTCGGTACTTCCCCGGAGGACCCGAACAATAGCTTCCCTCCTTTGTTTTTTTAAAATATCAAAACTCGGTCCAGACGATAACGGACGTGTATTTTTTTTATCGGACACTCGAGTTTTTACCTCATCCAAGGCCTTGAGAAGTGTCCCCGCCTTTTGGACACCGAGCCTGGTTCCTGGAGTTCGTGTCTTTAATATTGGACCAGTGACTAGAAAATTATTTTTGTATTGATAGGTGGCTCGTTTTTCGGTATCCACAGCCTCGGTCTCTGGTAGAAAATCTTCGAGCCAAGTAGACCTTACCCGGCCGAATTCTTTTACCGATTCCAAGAACTGTCTGAACTCTCGGACTAAAATATTGTGGTTCATTTCGGATATTAGTTTGAGCGAAACAGCGATCTCTAAAAAGGACAGCATCGCCGATATCTTGGCTCCTAGACGAGACACATCGGTGTGGACGTCCGATATGATTTCGGCACCCAGATTTCGGATTTTTTGTCTGAGAGGTTCGGAGGCATCCAGGATGTCCGTAACCATAAATAGCGCTGTAATAAGCTTATTATACTTAGTGTAGGAAATAGGTGGCTGGTTGTCCTTTAGGTCTAAACTCATACCAGAACCTGTGTCTTTTAGATTATTATTTTCCTCTGACATGTTGTCCATTATTACGTAATGGACATTAAAAGTCAACTGGGGAATTTAAGACAAAGGATATTATTTCATAGGGTCCAGATATTTTCCTGCTGAAAAATTCTTCCTGCTCGGCTCGACAGCCTCCGCAAGCCCCTCTGAAACAAAATCCTTCTAATTTAATAATTTGTATGGGATAATATTCTTCTTTTAGATAGTAAAATTTCATGTTAAAATATACACATGGCAAAAAAGGAAACTAATAAGAAAAAGACTAACAATTATGAATTTGAAAGTGGGCTACAAAGCCAAACTAAACACGGAATCTTGGCGATAATTTTTTTTGTTTTAGCACTATTTTTTTTGATGGCTCGATTCGACTCAGCTGGAGTCGCTGGTAGATTTTTATACGAAAAATTAAACTTCTTGCTCGGGGTCGGATATGTCCTCCTCCCAGCTCTGTGCATGCTCCTCGGATCTTCTTTTGTAAAATCTGAAACTCCAAATATCGGCTGGACGAGGACTATCAGCGCCGTGCTCTTTCTCCTCTCAGGACTCGGCATCATCGACGTCGCTTCCACCAACCACGCTGGTGGTCTCCTCGGCGAAATATTGTCGACGCCTTTTATATATCTGTTTGATAAAATTGCTAGTATAGTTTTCTTGGCCGCAATACTCATCATCTCCATACTCATCATGTTTGATGCCAGCCTAAACGCCAACTCTATGCTCGCTAAATTGCGAGAATTGTTTAGCCGAAAAACTGCCCCAGAGGTCGCCAAGGGAAAAGATGTTCCAGCAGTCGAAGCCGAAGAAGATTTGGACGAAGATGGGGAAAAAGAAACCACTAGTGAAAAAATCAAAAAGGCTCTCGGCGTCGGCAAGAATAAAAAAGAAGAAGAGGCTCTAAAGTTTTCGGAACCAGAAGAAGAGATGCCAATCAAGAAACGCCGAACTGGCCTCGTCTCGACTTATACCCCTCCCCCATTTTCATTACTCGCTGAAGACCAAGGCAAGCCAAACACTGGCGACATGAAAGGAAATTCAAATATCATCAAACGCACCTTCCAAAACTTTGGCATAGAAGTGGAAATGGATGAGATCACTGTCGGCCCTTCGATCACTCGTTATGCTTTGAAGCCTGCCGAAGGTATCAAACTATCCCGCATCGTCGGCTTGCAAAACGACTTGGCTCTGGCCCTAGCTGCCCACCCTATCCGAATCGAAGCCCCTATTCCTGGCAAGTCTCTGGTCGGTATTGAAATCCCAAACAAATCTAAATCTATCGTCGGCTTGGCTACCCTACTCTCGGATTCAAAATTCCAAGATTCTACCAAGCCACTGACCATCGCTCTCGGCCGAGGAATCTCCGGCAAGGCTATCTTTGGTAACTTGGCTAAAATGCCTCACGCCTTGGTCGCCGGAACCACTGGATCTGGAAAATCTGTCACCATCCACTCTGTCATCACCTCTCTCCTCTATCGCAACGGACCAGATGATTTGAAATTCATCTTGATCGACCCTAAACGCGTCGAGCTCACTCTATACAACAACATCCCTCACCTGCTCACCCCAGTCATCACTGAAGCCAAGAAGGCTATCGTAGCTTTGAAATGGGCCGCCACCGAGATGAATCGCCGTTACGACATTTTGGAATCTGAATCAGTCCGTGACATTGAGTCTTACCACAACAACGTCCTCTCTTCTAAGGTCAAGAAAACTAAAGTAAGCGAAGACGGAACCGAGACCGAAGTCGAACGCGATCGCCTACCATATATAGTCATCATTATCGACGAATTGGCCGACATTATGAGCTCCTACCCTCGAGAACTCGAAGGAGCCATCGTCCGCTTGGCCCAAATGTCTCGTGCAGTCGGTATCCACCTCATACTCTCTACTCAACGCCCTGAGGTCAACGTCATCACTGGTCTCATCAAGGCCAACATCCCGGCTCGTGTCGCCTTGAAAGTATCTTCACAAATCGACTCCCGAACTATCCTCGATACTGGAGGTGCTGAAAAATTGCTCGGTGCTGGAGACATGCTCTATTCATCTGGCGAAGCTCAGCCGGAACGTCTCCAGAGTGCTTATATCTCTGAAGATGAGGTTAAGAAAGTGGTGAAATATTTGATAGATGCTTACAAAGATGAAATCTTTGAAGAAATTTCTCTCAACCCTGCCGCTATATCGGCCGACAAGAGTATCTTTGAAAGTAGTCTCGATGATTCAGACAACGAAGAAGACGAGATGTATG
The DNA here is from genome assembly GCA_964531535.1 of uncultured Candidatus Saccharibacteria bacterium. Taxonomy (GTDB): domain Bacteria; phylum Patescibacteriota; class Minisyncoccia; order Phycocordibacterales; family UBA9973; genus UBA9973. The sequence continues at coordinate 15,204 of CAZHDU010000006.1, read as the reverse complement.
AAGAAGCTCGACAATGCGTCATCGAAGCTGGACGAGCTTCCACTTCTTACTTGCAACGTAAATTAAAACTCGGCTATGCTCGAGCAGCGAGATTGATGGATGCCCTCGAAGAACGCGGAGTCATCGGCCCTGGAGACGGAGCCAAACCTCGCGAAGTCCTCGAAAAAATTACCCATGATGAGGCTGGCGACAACGTAATCTAATGAATATAACCGGTAAAAAAACTATCAAAGTCACTCTCCTCTCAGCTTTTTTCCTTTTCATTGTGATTTATGCTTTCTTTCGTTCACACGACTTGATCTTTGGAGTCAAAATCAAGGATGTAAATATCGTCGATGGAGCCAAGATCACCGACGACACCTTGCACATCACAGGAAACGCCAAAAACGCTGTAAAACTAAGCCTAAACGGACGTGAAATCACCATCGACCAGAAAGGAAATTTCGATGAGACAATAGCTCTCCTTTCGGGGTATAATATAGTCAATATTCGAGCTTTGGATAAGTTTGAATATCACGATGAGAAAAATTATCAATTAATTCATTAGTGCGTCGGCCCCCAATGGAATTGGTCCGACGTTATTTAACAAAATCATATGGTCAAGAAAAAAGAAAAGAAAGAAGAAAAGACTATGGGCTCGGCATTACTGGACGACACACTGAAATCAATCCAAACAAAATTTGGAGAAGGTTCGATCATGAAATTTGGTGACTCACCGAAAGTAGACGTGAACGTCATCCCGACTGGATCTATCGGTCTCGATGCGGCGCTCGGTGTCGGCGGGATACCTCGCGGAAGAATTATTGAAATATTTGGACCAGAATCTAGTGGAAAGACTACCCTCTCCCTCCACATCGTGGCTGAAGCACAAAAGAAAGGTGGAGTCTGTGCCTATATCGATGCCGAACACGCCATGGATCCTGATTACACCAAGAAGCTCGGCGTAAATATAAACGACTTGCTCATCTCTCAACCAGACAATGGTGAACAAGCTTTGGAAATCACCGAGAGCCTCGTCCGCACTGGAAAGATCGACGTCATCGTCGTCGACTCTGTGGCGGCCCTAACTCCAAAAGATGAAATCGAAGGAGACATGGGCGCTTACCACGTCGGAAAACAAGCTCGCTTGATGAGCCAGGCTTTGCGCAAATTGACCGCTATCGTCGCCCGCTCCAAGACTGTCGTCATCTTTATCAACCAAATCCGAATGCAAATCGGCGTCATGTTTGGTAACCCCGAGACTACTCCAGGAGGCAAGGCTCTAAAATTCTATACTTCCATCCGAATCGATATCCGCAAAATCGCTCAGATCAAAAAGGGTGAAGATGTGGTCGGCTCTCGAACGCGAGTCAAAATCGTCAAAAACAAAGTCGCCGCCCCATTTAAACAAACTGAATTCGACATCATCTACAACGAAGGTATATCTCGCGAAGGTGAACTCATGGCTCTCGGAGAAAAATATAAAATCATCGAAAAATCTGGTAACTCATATTTCTACAAGCCAGAAGCTGGTGAGAAAGAAAAGCTCGGTGTCGGCTATGACGCGACTCGAACTTTCCTGAAAGAAAACAAAAAAATTGGCGACCAAATCTTGAAAACCATCAACGCCAAGCTCAAAGAAGAGGCTTAATAAAGTTGCTTAAAACATATTTTCTGGTAATATAACCCGTATGGCTCAATTAGAATATAGCGAAATTCGCGAAAAGAAAATAATTATCTATAGTGATGAACCTTGTGAAGTAGTCGAGTCCCACGTGGCCCGAACTCAGCAACGCAAGCCTCAAAACCAAGTCAAACTTCGCAGTCTGATCTCTGGTAAGGTCTTCCCTGCGACTTTCCACGTCTCCGACTCAGCTTACGAAGCTGACATCGATAAAAAAGAAGTCACATTCTTGTTCTCCAATAAAGGAGAATATTGGTTCTGTACACCCGAAGACAAGAGTAATCGTTTTAAATTAGAAGAAGCTCTAGTCGCCGACAGTGCAAAATTTTTCAAACAAAACACAAACGTCACAGCTCTAGTCTGGACCAACGATGACGACGAAGAGAAGATAATCAAGATATCTGTACCTATCAAGATGAACTTTAAGGTCAAAGAAGCTCCTCCTGCTGTCCGTGGAGACACCAGTAAGGGAGGAAACAAAGTAATCACTCTCGAAAACGGCACCACCCTAAACGCGCCTATGTTCATCAACGAAGGCGACGAAGTCAGTATCAATACTCAAACTGGCGAATACGTAGAACGAGTATAAAAATAAAAAAACTTCTTTCGATTTTGAGATCCCGAGGGTCCCACCCAGTAATCTGGGAAGGGCGCAGGGACGAAAAATTGAAAGAAGTTTTTTTATTTTACTATAAAAGGCAAAAGTCCGAGGAATCGAGCGCGCTTGATAGCAGTAGCCAAGCCACGTTGATTCTTGGCAGTCACTCCACTTCGTTTATGACTGACGATCTTGCCACTAGGATTCAAAAATTTCTTTAAGATTTCAGTATCCTTGTAGTCGATATATTTAATATTGTTTGCTGTAAAATAATCTTGTTTCATAATTTCTTTATACTTTTAACTTTCTACTTTATAACTAAAATGGTATGTCTTCTGGGTTGATATCTTCTTCTGGGTATTCGATAGCGTCCATATTGTCTCCCCCTTCAGAAGCTGGGGCTTTCGATCCAGCACTCGAGGTACTGACAGCACCTGGAGCTTGGCCACCTCTTGGACCAAATTGGGTTCGATCGGCGATGATCTCAGTTCGGTATTTCTTTTCGCCACTTGTCTTGTCATCCCAACTTCGAGTCTGCATTCTTCCTTCAACCAATATAGAACTTCCTTTCTTCATGTATTGGGCGACTGTCTCTGCTTGTCGGCCGAAGACTACTACGTTGTGGTAATCGGCAGATTCTTGACGAGCCCCATTTTTATCTTTCCAGACTCGATTTGTAGCCAATGAAAAGGAACAGACCTTGATACCAGAAGGCAAAGACTTGAGTTCTGGGTCTCGGGTCAAATTTCCTATTACGATTGCTTTGTTTAAATACATATTTTTTATGCAGCTACCATCGCGTCAATTTCTTTATCAATCTCAGCTTTATCTATAGGTGTAGCAGGAGCTTCTTCCCCTTCTTTCTTGGCGACAGGGCCCTTGCGAGCTACATCACCACGGACAAATCTCTTGGAAGCGATTGTATTTTCTTTAACAGTTTTGATTATCAAAAATCGAATTACGTTTGGATCAAAATCCAACTTTTTCTTTAGCTCTACGACATCTGAACCAGACATCGCAAACTTGATCCATCCGAAATATGCAGTAGTAAACTTACTGCGGACGTTGGCGACCACCTTGGTCATCGGGTAAGCGATAGGCATCATCTTTGGCATTTCATCAGCAATGACATTGCCTTTGAAACTCACCACCAAATCCTTTAGGCTACTGTATACAGCTGGCGCTTCTTCTTCCTTGATAGTAGGCACCAAAAGATAGCCAAGTTCGTAAACCTTGCCATCCATACCTTCTGATATTTTACTTTCTTCTTTATTTTCTACTTCTGACATATTTTTCATACTATCAAACAACCGTTAAAAAGTAAACCCCCAGGGCCAAATACCCACCATTTCGGGCCTATATCCCAAAAACCCGCTTGGCGTTTGCCAGAATTGCCTCGGCCACTTCATTTTCTGGTAAGTTTTTGATTTCGGCAATCTTTTTAGTGACTTCTCTCACATATACAGGCTCGTTCTTCTTGCCCCGGTGAGGCACAGGGGTGACATATGGCGAATCGGTCTCGGTCATGATCATATCGAGTGGGGTGTGTTTAATTACTTCATCGTAATCATGGGTAAAAGTAATCACCCCAGTAAAAGAAAGAGTGAACCCAAAATCTAAAAAGGCTTTCGCTTCAGCCAAACCTCCGGCAAAGAAATGAACGTCGCCCCTCGCTCCCGGAGGCAAGACCTCCGGAGAAAGGTGCTGTTTTAAAAGTTCTAGCGCGTCAAAATACGCGTTACGAGACTTATCTTTTGGATTATTTCGAATATGGAGCATGAGTGGCTTACCAAATTCATTAGCCAATTCAATCTGAGCGACAAAAGCAGACTTTTGTTTTTCGATAGACTCTTCATCCATCCGATAATAGTCGAGCCCGCACTCCCCGATGCCAACCACTTTCGGATTTTTTAAAAATTCACGATAGACTTCTTTATCAAAAACTTCTCCACGTGAAGTAAATTCTTTTCCACCTTCGCCCAATTCTTTTTCATCGTGATAAGAAGCTCCAGTATGAATCGGATGCAAGCCGACGATAGCATAGACGCCGTTTTCATATTGCTCGGCCAAGGCTACCGCCTGGCGAGAAGTATCGGCCTGTGTGCCGACGTTGATGACGATGGTCTCCCCATCCAAAGCCCGCTTGATGACCTCCCCACGATCAGCATCAAAAGCCTGAAAATTCACATGACTATGTATGTCTATATATTTTGGCATAGCTATTCCCTCCTTAAAAACAAAGGCTTTTCTGGCTTTTTGTTTTCTTTTATTAATTTTTTAAGTGTGGCGTTGGTTTCGGGCATGATTGGATTCAACATCCGAGCAATTCTATACAATCGCAAAACCATATTTGAGATTAATTCCTTACCCTTAGCTTCATCAACTTTCACCACCTTGAATGGTTCTTCTTTTTGAATAAATTGATCTAATTCACTAATTTCATTCCAAACACAATCTACTGCTCTATTTATTTCAAATTGCTCGAAGAATTTAAAGTATGCTGTGAAATCGTCTTGCTCAGGAATTTCTGGACACTTATCTAAATATTTTTCTGATAAAGTTAAGATTCTGGAAGCTAAATTCCCCAAGCCATTGGCTAGGCCCGAATTGTAGGCTTCTTTAAATCTCTCCATGGTAAACGGGCTGTCTTCAAAATTCGAAATTTCTTTAGCCAAGAAAAATCGCAAGGCATCTGTGCCATATTCGGCGACAATATCTTTTGGATCAACCACGTTGCCCAAAGTTTTTGACATCTTTACTCCCCCATCGGCAGTGATAAAACCATTGATGACTATCTGGTGAGAATTTGGTATCCCTGCCGCCATGAGCATGGCTTGCCACATCGCAGATTGGAAACGTAAATTGTCTTTACCGCAATATTGTGTCGGGTTACCATTTACCCAATACTTCTCAAAAAGATTTTCCTCGGGCCCGCCCTGAGAGGAGTCGAAGGGCCACCCCAAAGTAGAAATATAATTAGTCAATGCATCAAACCAGACATACATGACGTGGTTTTCATCTCCTGGAACTGGTATCCCCCAAGGCATTTTTGACTTCAATCTAGAAATTGAAAAATCTTGCAAACCTCGCTCGACAAAAGCCTTGATTTCGTTAAAACGAAAATCTGGCACGACAAAATTTGGATTTTCGCCATAAAATTTCAAGAGTTTTTCGCCAAAAGCGCTATATTTAAAGAAGTAATTTTCCTCTTCGATGACCTCCATCTGCCGTCCAGGGTGGACGGGGCACTCCCCGTTTACGAGCTCGGAATCACTCTTGGTCTCTTCGCAACCGACACAATATTTGGCTTGGTAATTTTTTTTGTAAATAAAACCATTGTCCGAGACTCGCTTCCAAAATTCTTGCGCTGAGTTTATGTGGTGCTCGTTGGTCGTCCTGGTAAAATGTAGGTCCGCATCCATGCCAAACATCTTGACCGATTCTTGAAACCTGACAAAACTCTCGTCGACAAATTCTTGCGGAGTTTTGCCTTCAGCTACTGCCCGCTCATAAATCTTCATCCCATGTTCGTCGGTACCAGTATTGAAAAATACATCGAAACCGTTTAGCTTCTTGTATCTCGCGATAATGTCAGCTCGCACAAATTCCAAAGCGTGGCCCATGTGCAGATCGGCATTTACATATGGAAGAGTTGTCGTCAGGTAGAAATTTTTTGAAGTCATTTTAGTTGTTGGTTCGAGCCAGAGTCTTATCCTTTTCAATATCACTTAAATATTCCATCACCACCACCGCCATCGGGATAGCCAAAATTGCTCCCCAGACTCCACCCAATTCAAAACCAATCAAGGCCGAGAGGATGATAACAATCGGTGACAAACCGACAATTTTCTTTATAATCAAAGGGGCAAAAAGGAAAACTTCAAATTGGTGAACGATAAAATATGCCCCGACTACCATCAGTCCAGAAGTGATTCCACCAGAGATATAAGAGAAAGAAAATGCCGGGATGAGGGCAACCAAGATGCCGTAAGGAACGAGCTCCATGACCCCAGCGATGATGGCCATAAGGAGAGCGTATTCCATGCCGAGCACTGCGAGCAATAGGTAGATGAGCACGGCCACCACCAAAGCCAAGACCACTTGCCCTTTCATCCAAAGCGCAATCTTGCGACGAGATCTCTCCCACAAATCGACGACGTATTCTTCGTATTGAATCGGGATGATGATGCGTAAAAAGTTTTCGATGCCCCGCTCTTGAATCGAGAGGTAAAAAGAAATAAGAATAATTAAAATAAAGTTGAAGACTCCACCAAAAGCGACCGATGCAGTATTCAAAAAGCCCCCAGACAAGTTTTGGACAAAAGCTTTCGACACTGCCACCAGGCCGACGATAGAAAAATCAGTAGAGAGGACATTGACTGCGTCTTTGGCTCCAGAAAAAGCTTCATTTTGGAAGTAATCGAGAAAGGCCACCCCTGGAAAATGCGCCGAGGCAAATGTCGAGAAATTATAAACTTCGGTGATGAGTAGTGGCGCAAAGAGATAAAACAAGCTAGCTAGTGTCAGCATAGATACAACATATAAAACCACAATACCCGAGACTCGGCCAAAACCCATTTTGTGAAAATGCGGAACAGTCGATTCAACAAAAGAAGCCAAAACTATAGCGGTAATCAACACCAAAACCAAATCTCGCAAAACCCACAACAAAACCACACTCAAGACGATGAGCATAGCGCGAACCATGGTGCTGGTGGAAATTGAGATAGTAGTAATATTATCTTTTGATGTCATAAAAATATGATACCACAAAAAACACACGAATACCTAGGGCCTAGAATTTCAAGATTTTCGTAAATTTAGCCTTGTCTTTAAAGGGCCCAATGATGGCTAGGTTTAATTTTTTATCCACAAAAATCTCTTTAGCCAGCTTTTGAATGTCGCCCACTTTGACCTGGCGAATCTCAGCGATTTTGCTATCTAGACTTTTGACCTCCCCTTTCAAAACTTCTTGCCCACCAAAGAAATTGGCAATGTCATCGCTCGATTCGAGAGATAGCTTGGTGTTACCAATTAAAAATTCTTTTACCTTTTCCAACTCTTCTTCACTAATTTTTTCTTCAGTTAATTTTTTACATTCGATGAGCACGGCTTGGATAACTTCGTCTATGCGCTTGTTGTCTACCCCAGCAGAAATTTGAAACACCCCGTGATCAGTATAAGTATCATTGTATGCTCGGACATAGTAGCCGACGCCCATCTCTTCGCGAAGCTTTTGAAACAAACGTGAACTCATCCCCCCGCCGAGGACTCCGCCCAAAACTGAAAGCACGGCGTTCCGCTTGTGGAATAAATCAAAAGAACGGACACCCAAAACAAAGTGAGTCTGATCAGTCTCTTTAAATTTCACTAAAATTTCAGGCTTGTTTTGTTTTTCGACGACTTTGACCTTGCCAGCTTTTTTGGCATGAGGCAGTCCGCCAAAAATCTTTTTCACTTCTTTCATGACTTCAGCTTCTTTGACTTGCCCCGCGACCACGAGCACTGTCGCCTCGGGCACATAGTGAGCTTTTTTATATTTCACAAAATCATCCCGCTTCATGGTCGGGATATTTTCTTTCTCACCAGCGATGTTCCAGCCGGCTGGGGTGTCACCATAGAGTAACTCCATAAATAAATCTTGGACGTGTCGGGCTGGAGTATCTTCATACATATTTATCTCTTCTATAAGCACGCCTTTTTCTTTTTCAATTTCGGCATCTGGAAAAGTCGAATTTAGATAAATATCTGAAACCACATCGAAAATCTTTTGAAAGTGTCGAGCATCAGATTTGGCATAATAGCCTGTATATTCTTGGGCAGTAAAAGCGTTGTATTGGCTACCCAGAGCGTCTAATTCCCTTGAAATATCAATAGCTTTTGGCCTTTTGCTGGTTCCCTTGAAACACATGTGCTCTAAAAAGTGTGAAATCCCGTTCACCTTTTTGGTCTCATATTTCGAACCTGTCCCCACCAAGACCAAGACGGTCACAGTCGGATTATCTTTCATCGGCACGGTGATTACCCGCAAACCATTCTTCAAAATTTTTTTTGTAAATTGCATATTAATTTAATTTATCCTTATATAAACCAATTTGAGTAAGCATCTGTGAATGAAGCGGAGTCGGCAAGTTGTCCAAACTAAACCATTCTATTGCATCAAATTTATGTGGTTCTCCATTTACAACCTTAGTTGGATCAATTAATACCTTGAAATCAAACTGTATCCAATGAGTTTTCTTTTCGTTTTGTTCACGAAATACATCTCGATAACCCAAAAATTCATATTTTATTGGGTCTACTCCGTATTCTTCTTTTAACTCTTTCTTAAGAGTTCCTTCAATAGTATCCCCAAAATCAATACCGCCTCCACCAAAATCCCATCGGCCATGCTCATCTCTGCAATTTATACTTCTCTTGTTTAGTAAATATTCACCTTTACCGTTATGGCAGTAGTAAGAAATTCCTATGGCAATATAATCCTCACCCTTTTTCATATTAAATCTTTTCTTTTATAAATTTAACAAGTTCAGCTACTTTCACTCGCTCTTGAGTTCCAGTGTCTCTGTCGCGGACGGTAACGGAATCATCAGTCAACGTATCGAAATCAATAACTATACAAAATGGAGTACCGATTTCATCTTGTCGGCGGTAACGCTTTCCGATATTTCCGTTGTCATCAAACTCACATTTGAATTCTTTTTTTAGGGAGTTATATACTTCTTGAGCCTTCCCCACTAGTTCAGGTTTGTTGCGTAGAAGCGGGAAAATCGCGGCCTTGATTGGAGCAAGTTTTGGTGAAAGCTTTAAGAATACTCGAGTATCGTCTTCTTTTACTTCTTCAGAATATGCATCTGCCAAGAATGCCAAGAACATTCGGCCCATACCCACCGATGTCTCTAAAATCCACGGAATATATTTTTCTCCTGTGCTTGGATCAGTATATCGGAGATCCGTACCCGAATGCTTCATGTGTTGGTTTAAGTCGTAGTCAGATCGGTCGTGAACACCTTCTAGCTCATCAAAACCAGTTGGAAAATTATATTCTATATCCCACGCATCTTTGGCATAGAAAACTAGATTTTCATGCTGAACAAAACGTAAATTTTCTGGCTTTATTCCGAGGCTTGTATACCAATTAAATCTATCTTTTTTGACTTGTTCGTAAGCTTCTTTGTTTTCGTTCGGACGAATAAAATACTGAGTGTCTGCTTGTTCTAATTCACGAGTTCGAAAAAGAAAGTTTCGAGGAGAAATTTCATTTCTAAACGCCTTTCCAATCTGCGCAATACCAAAAGGTATTTGCATTCGAGTAGAATCAACTACATTTTTAAAATTAAGATATATACCCTGACACGCTTCCCCAGGAAGGTATACTGGGTTCTTTCCTTCGTTGGTAAAATCTCCTAGATTGGATTTCACTAGAAGATTAAAAGATCGCATTTCAGAAAAATCATGCCCTCCACACTTTGGACAAGAAATTTTTTTCTTATTTTCTTCAAATAATGCCTGCAACTGTGCTTCAGGCATTTTTTCATCCGCGTTTACACCAATATTTTTCAATTCTTTATCTACTCGAATGCGAGTATTACACTTTTTGCATTCAGAAAGAGGGTCAGCAAAACCACCTACGTGCCCGGAAGCTTCCCACACTCGCGGATCTTTAAACATCGCAGAATCTATTCCTACATAATCATCGCGATATTGTGTGTGTGCTTTCCACCATTCGCTTTTTAAATTATTCAACAACTCCACTCCGTAAGGACCGTAATCATAAAGCCCAGCCATCCCCCCGTATATTTCAGATCCCTGAAAAACAAACCCTCGTCTCTTGCAAAGCGATACTATCTTTTCCATCAATTTATTTTCTTCTGTATTTTTTTCTTTTGTCATTTTTACTTTATGAACTTTAAAACTTTCCACTTTATAACTAATTTTCTACTCCGTGACAAGCCCAGCTCCATCTGGGAAACCAGGGTCGCCATCTAACTTTGTGCGCAACAACCCACGATTGACTCTCACATCCACATTAGCAAAATCATCATGTCCCGTCAAAGTAGCGTCGTTGACCAAAGTCGGCAATGAACCCACTTGCGAAAGCGACGGAGTAAAGCCGACTTGGAAAGCCACCTCTCGCCCTGCCGTAGTGATGCCGACACCTTTTGGAATATTGCCTATATTCCAAGTCACTTCGCGGGTAGAAGCATTGTAAGCAAAGTCAGCAGACGATGGAGAGACAGGCCCGACAAAGCGAACCCAGGATGGCAGAGTCGAGACAATCTTAGCCTTGGAGACGCTGTTGGCGCTGTTGGAGACAGCCCAGACTATAGTATAGGTGGTCTCTTGGCCGACTTTTGGTGAGACCGGGCCAGAGTTTACAAACGGACCAGAATAATACAGCGCCTTGTTGGCAAAACCTAAATCTGAAATGATATGGATGGTAGAAGATTGAGAATTTGTAAGTTCGCGAGTTTCAAAACCTTCGACAGCTTGCTTGCCAGAGACATCGATGACGATATTGATATACGGATCAGCAATTATTTTCCCTGGAGTCGAAAGTAGTGAAAGTGGCGAGAGTGAGAACGAAAGCGTCCCTGAATCTCCTGGATTGATAGATTGAAACTTGGATACAGAACCCTTATCCCAAACGATGGCATTTTCTCCAGAATTATAAAACCCCTGCAAGGCATTTATCGATTTGCGATCGACAGCATTGCCGACAATCTTGGCCCGAATTTCCAAATCAGAGATGCTGGTATTCATGTTGTTGACCCAATCAATCTCTCCGCGAATGGCAGTCTTGGAATCCACCGCATATTCCCTCTGCGAGACACCATTCAAGGACAAACCAATATCGATAAATGGTTTTTTGATTGATACCAACTGAGTCGCTGAATTAAATACGACATCGAGCACAGATTTATCACTCTTGGATTGAGTGCCTCCCCAGACTCGAAAGATTTTGTCTTCACCTTCAAACACGTCCACCATCTGGCCAGTAATCGAAACATCTCGATCAGCTCCCGGAGCCAAATCACCCAATACCCCGATATTGTTGCCAAGTGATGGCGCTGGTGTCGCCGAAGTAAATTTAAAACCTAAAGGATAATCCACCTTGAGCATGACTCCCGCTAGTGGATTGGTCGCATTGAGTGATGCTTTTATATGCAAATTTACATCTTGATTTTGACTGATAGAACTAGGACCTTCCACCGACAAGTTGACCGGAGTCGAATTTATCGTGACTTCATAAGGCTTTTCGGCGATAAAAATTGCGTTGGAACCTTCGACACGGTATTCGATAGAAATTTTAATTGGAACCAAGCTACCCTGTTCGCCAAACAAAACCAATTTCACATTTTCATTGCGAATAGAACCTGAAGGAATAGTTCCTAATGATTCTCGCATGCGTTCCATCTGAGTGGTGGCGTCGACAGCTGACTTGGTGGCGCTCTTTGGATATTCGATGACCAAATCTACCAAATCTAATGCCGAACTATTTTTATTGGCGATACCGATGACCAAGGGCAACTCTTCCCCCCCGGCCACAAAGGCATTGCCCAATATTGATATCTCGATGTTGTCTTTAGAGACGGTGTTGCCTCCGGCAAAAAATACATAAGAAGCGTAGACCACTGCCAACAAGAAAAACCCAACAGAAAATTTAAAGAAGGTTTTAAAAGATGAGCTGGTGCTGAAAAGTCTCTCTCCAGATTGGATAGTATCTTTCATTGAAGAATGCCAATCTTCTGGAATCCGGCTCGTCTCACGATGCGAAAAACTATCGTGGTGATCGATTCGTGTCTTGTAATTTTTACTAAAGAGTTTATTTTTTAATTCCTCTATACGATTTAGCTTATTTTCGTCCTCAAGTGCCATCTATAAATTATAACACATTTACAAATGTGTCTCCTTGAGCGTCTTGTTTATAAGCGACAAAACCTGGGAGCGGTGTTTGGAAAGCTCAAATATCAACTTGTCTTCAAACGGAGATTTTACAAAGCTCTGTAAGGTTTCACTACCGCCGACATAACCCAAATTATTTAAAATTCGCAAGACCATAATAGCTTCGATATTTCTCATCTCGTCCACATCGCTAGTCTTTTCTAATACAAATAGCCCATTCAAGACATCGGCAAAAAGCTCTGGGTTTGGTTCGACGCCGGCGAGCAGACGCTTGAGCAATCGAGCGATATTTGCAAAAATAGCCAGATTTTCTCGCTTCCCCACTATGTCGCCCAAGAGATTGGTCTTGGTGGCGCTGGTCAATCGCCAAAAATCTCGCCCTTGGACCAGGTCGACTTTGATATAAGCAAAATCGTGGAGGACAAAGCGGAGCTTGGAAGACATCTTGCGGACTCCTTGAGCTGAAGCATAGATCATCCCCAAATCACGAGTGAAGAGATAGTAATACTTCCCCGCCTCGCCATAATTCCGACTTCCCAATATTAATCCTTCGGTGTGGTAAATGTGATGCATTACAAATTTTCTTCTTTGCCTATATCTAAAATTTTAAATTCAATATTATTCTGAGCCAAAACCATCGGTGGAATTTTGTACAAAAAAGCTGGGCTTTTAATATTCCAATCGTGGACAGCCAACGCCACTCCGGGCCTCACAGCAATTGCAAAATCCAAAGATTCCTTGATCCTCAACCACCGAGCCAAAACCGGCAAAGCTAATATGTCCACTTTTTTATTTGGATTGGTAAAAGAATCGCCGGGATAAAATAAATCTTTGCCAATAAAATATCCAGTGTTTTGCACCCTAGAAAAATCTCCGTAAATTTCCGCATGCTCATCACCGTGGGCTTCCAGATAAACACCAGCAAATTCCCCAGACTGGCCATCTTCTAATTTTTCATGCGCAATTCCCTCGCTTGTTAAAATTTTACCGACACTACCGTTGGTGACGATTACTAAATTAGGATTATTTTTTATAATATTTTTTAATGACTCGACGTGCAGATGGTCTGAATGTTCGTGAGTGATAACAACCAAATCAATAGCCATTTCTGCCTCTTGTTCAATCAACGTATAAGAACCCGGGTCGGTCATAACCCGCTTTCCATTAATTTCTAAGACAAGACAGCAATGCCCAAGCTTTTTAATTTTCATCCCCCTATTTTACCATGGTTCGATTTTACTCACCATAAACCATAAAACCTTTGAGTTCTTCAATAATTGGCGCAATGGCTTGGTCGGTGATATCTTCGGGCTTTATTTTGCACTTAGAAAACACTTGATTTTCTATGCCCAAAACCAATCCTACAATTTTTTCTTCCCCGAGTTCGATGATATCGAGCGTCTGCCCAGCATAGCGTTTTTTAGCATCCTCTACTCTACCCAAGAAAGACACTACCCCATGCGGGGCCACACGTTCATCAGAATAAAAAGCAATTTTGGTGTTCATATCCCCACTTTGAAAATTCTTTTCCGAATTTATAAAACCGAAACAATTTATCATCTCTGCGATAGCTTCGAGTCCGAGCTCGCGAGCAACCAAGACGTTGGCTTCGTGGTCATCTGCTCCATATTTAGCCATAAATTCATCTTTGACCTTTTGCCAATGCTCGACTCCTTCTGGTTCGAAATATTCAGGAAAGACATCCATACGCGTCTTGATGATATTCCCCATGTCGTGAAGCAAGCAAGTCAAAACAATTTTTTGCTTATCAACTGGTTCAAGCATATTATCGCAAATTAAGCTGGCCACCGCGCCAACCCGAAGCATATGCATCTGTAAGTTCGGGAAAATTTTATAATCTTTATATATTTCGATGATTGATTTCGGCATATTAAATTACAAAATTTTTCAAATCTTCGATAATACTCGCAACAGAAGCATCATTTATGTCTTCCGGCTTAATTTTACACTTAGCAAAAATTTGTTTTTCTATATCAACCCCACAAGCCACCAACATATCACGTTCAGCCTCTCGCCCGACATTTTTATGCTTATATCTTTCTTTAGCCTCAGCGATTCTGTCTAGAAATGAAGTGACTCCATGCGGGCTAACTCTCTTGTCTGCAAGCTGAATAATTTTAATCAGGAAATCATCTTCATCACGTTGTTTACATAGTAAAGAAAAATGAATTCCATCAGCCAGCTCTATACATCTCTCGGGCACACCCAACTCTTTCATGATGGCAACTGTTGCATGATGTTCATAAGAACCATATTTGGCAATGTATTCATCTTTGACCTTTTGCCAATGCTCGACTCCTTCTGGTTCGAAAAAGTGCGGAAAATCTGTCATGTTCGACTTGATAATATTGGCCATATCGTGGAGCAAGCAAGTTGTAACCAAAATATCTTTTTTTTCTAAAGCACCATCAAAATTATCATAGATGAGGCTCGCCACCGCTGCCACTCGGAGCATGTGCATCTGGAGCGTAGGCATTATTTTATATTCTTTGTAGATATCGAGAATGTTTCGGGACATTTTATTTTTTGATCTGGACCTTAAATTCCAGGTCTCCCAATTTTACAACATCCCCATCGTTTCCAGCAAATTCAACTTTGGATAACAAGACAACTTTTTTCATATCTTCCATAAATTTCTCCACCAAGGCTCGGCCAGATTCACTAGTCTCCACCTGGAGGACGACCACATCGCTCGGAGTGAGCCCGGTCTTCTTGCGTAAATCTTGCAACGCTCGAACCAGCTCGCGGTAATTCCCTTCTTGTTTCAACTCATCGGTGATTTCAGTGTCGAGTTTTACTTCCGCCTCCAAACCAGAATTCTCGACGACATCTTTGACGTTGAGCTCATCTTTAATTAATTCTAAATATTCCGAAGCTCTGCTCTTCTCTTTAAAGAACAGGAATTGGCCTTGTTTGAAATTAATATTTTTGACTTCAAGCTTAGCGAGCGGTTGGCGCACTTGAATTTTACCTTTCTGGCGAGCCTCCAACCCAAGACTGACGATACTCCTGACCA
>CAZHDU010000005.1:0-21527 GCA_964531535.1 uncultured Candidatus Saccharibacteria bacterium | reverse complement strand
TCGGTATGATCGGTTCAAAGGCTATGGAAGCTATCGGCCGAAATCCTGAAGCTGCAAGTAAAATTCTCGTGCCTATGCTTTTGGCTTGTGCTTTCGCAGAAGCTATCGCTATTTACGCTCTTGTTATCGCGTTTTCAATTTAAATTCCCCTCGTTGAGGGGTGGCTTACTTGTAAGACGGGGTGGATAAAATATGTCCACCTCCCCCTAAAGGGTACTCCTCAAGAGGAGAATAAAATTATATGGAACCACTTATTGCTACATTTCACATAGATTGGAAGATTATCATTGCTCAAATGGTCAACTTTGGCCTAGTTTTTTTGGTTTTGTATATGTTTGCATTAAAGCCACTTATGGCTCTCATGTTGGCAAGAACTGAAAAAATTGTGAAAGGTTTGGCTGATGCCAAGGAAAATTCGACAGTCTTAGAAAAAAGCAAAAAGGATTATGAGGATGCTTTGACCAAGGCCCGCAAAGAAGCTCAAGTGCTTTTCGATGCTGGTAAAAAAGAAGCCGAGCAAAAACGTGAAGCTATGCTCGTCTCTACCAAGGCCGAAGTCGACAAGATGATTGAAGATGGCAAGAAAATTTTGGAAGCCGAAAAAGTAAAAATGTTGATGGAAGCTAAGAAAGAACTTGTAGATTTGGTGGTGCTCGCGACTGAAAAAGTCACTGGCACCAAAGATGCCAACCTGCAAGAAAAAGCTTTGAAAGAAATCAATAGTTTGACCAAGTAAGACATTATGGCCATATCACACAAAGACATCGCTCGCTCGATATACGAAGGATCAAAGGATCACCAGGGTGATGAATCTTCGTATTACAAAGATGTTGTTAGATTTTTAAACAAGAGGAGACTGCTTTCCAAATCACCAAGCATCCTTGCTCATTTAAAAAAAATAATAAACACTGAGCAGGGAATTCTGGAAGCCAAAGTGTCGACGGCGGTGAGACTGGGAGCCACAGAGAGGTATACATTGATTCAAGAACTCAAGACTAGATACAAAGCTAAAGACGTCGCGCTCCAAGAGGTGATCAACGAAAGTTTGCTCGGAGGGATGAGAGTCGAAGTGGGAGATGAGGTCATTGATCTCTCCACCAAAGGAAAAATTTTGAAATTACAAACATATTTAATGAGAAGCGTATGAGCCACAACACTATCATAGAAAATTTAAAAAAGGAGATTGAAAACTTTTCACTCACGACATCAGTCGAAAAAGTCGGCAAGGTGATGGAGGTTTTCGACGGTATCGTGAAAGTCTCTGGTCTCGGAGAAATCAAGTCTTCAGAGATGGTGACTTTCAAAAATGGTGAGGTGGGTGTGGCCCTAAACTTGGAAGATGACGCTGTGGGTGTCATCGTTCTCGGTGATTTTTCTCATATTAAAGAAGGAGATGAAGTCAAAGCGACTGGACGCATTTTGGAAATTCCAGTCGGTGATGCTTTCTTGGGCCGGACGGTAAATGCCCTCGGTGAAGCCATCGACGGTAAAGGTCCAATCAAAAGCGACAAGACTTATCCAATCGAAAAAGTCGCTCCAGGCGTGGTCACTCGTCAGAGTGTCGACCAGCCAGTGGCGACAGGAATCAAAGTGATCGATGCCATCATCCCAGTCGGTCGTGGTCAACGTGAGCTCATCATCGGTGACCGTCAGACTGGTAAGACAGCTTTGGCTATCGACGCTATTTTAAATCAAAAGGGACAAAACATGATTTGTGTTTACGTCTCGATCGGACAAAAAGATTCTAAGCTTCGAAAAATCGAAGCTCGTCTCGAAGCGGGTGGAGCTATGGCTTATACAGTCATCGTCTCGGCGAGTGCTTCTGAATCAGCAGCGCTTTCATACATCGCGCCTTATGCCGGAGTATCTATCGCTGAATATTTTATGGATCAAGGTAAAGACGTCTTGGTTATTTACGACGATCTTTCCAAACACGCGGTGGCTTACCGAGAAATTTCGCTACTTTTGCGACGTCCACCAGGCCGTGAAGCTTACCCTGGAGACGTTTTCTATTTGCACTCTCGTCTACTCGAACGCGCATGTCGCCGAAATGAAAAATATGGTGGTGGCTCAATCACTGCTTTCCCAATCATCGAGACTCAAGCTGGCGACATCTCGGCTTACATTCCGACCAACGTGATTTCGATCACTGACGGACAAATTTTCTTGGAGACAGATTTGTTCTACAAAGGTATTCGTCCTGCGGTCAACGTCGGGTCTTCAGTGTCTCGTGTCGGATCTTCAGCTCAAATCAAGGCCATGAAAAAAGTGGCTGGAACTTTAAAACTCGACCTAGCTCAATTCCGAGAATTGGAAGCTTTTGCTCAATTCGGTTCTGACTTGGATGAATCGACCAAGCGCCAACTCGAAAGAGGCAAGCGTTCTGTTGAAGTTTTGAAACAGCTTCAATACGCTCCAGTCAAGACTGAACACCAAGTAGTCGTCATGTATGCACTGACAAAAGGACTAATGGATGATGTAGCTCTCGACAAGATCAAAGCTTTTGAAGCTGGACTCATCGAATATACCGAGAGACATGCCAAAGTCTTCTACAAAGAAGTTCGCGAGAGTAAGATGTGGACCGAAAAAGGTGAAGAAGAATTGAAAAAAGTTATCGGAGAATTTAAAGCTAACTTCCTAACAAGCTAAAAGCTATAAGTAAATTGATATGGCTGGAACCAAAGAAATTAAAAGAAGAATAAAGTCGGTGAAGAATACTAAGAAGATCACCAAAGCTATGGAGCTCGTTGCTGCATCAAAGATGAAGCGCGCTGTGTCTTCGACTTTGGCTTCTCGGATGTATGCCGAATATTCTTGGGAGATTTTGACTTCGGTCGCCAAAAACATCGAAGAAAATCACCACCCACTTTTTACCGAACGACCAGCCAAAAATATTTTGCTAGTAGTCATTACTTCCAACCGCGGACTTTGTGGAGCCTACAATGCTCAAGTCATCAAGAAAGTCACTGCGCTTTTGAAAAATAAAAATCCAGAATTAAACATCGAGATTTTGACTGTCGGCAAAAAGGGCGATGTGGCCATGCACCGGCTCGGTCAAAAAGTTCTCGCTAGTTTCAACAATCTCGGCGACAGTGTCTCGCTCTCAGAAATTATGCCGATTTCAAAATTGTTAATCGAAGAATATTCGGCTTTAAAATATGATCAAGTTTTTGTAGCTTACACCGATTTCGTTTCGGCCCTTACTCAAAAACCAAATATTAAACAAATTTTGCCAATCAACCGGACAATCTTGCGAGACTTGATCGAAAACCTGACTCCAGAACATGAGCAAAAGACCAGCGAATTACAAAACGAAAATAAAATAAATTATCTGGTGGAAGGAGACATGAAGGATTTGATAGGAACGCTGGCTGAAAAGATTACCAAGATGCAGGTATACCAGATGTTCCTCGAATCCAACGCCTCCGAACAATCTTCGCGAATGATGGCCATGAAGAATGCGAGTGAAGCTTCCGGAGAGATGATCGATGAGCTGACTCTGATGTTCAACAAAGCTAGACAGTCGAACATTACCAGGGAAATATCAGAGATTAGTGCGGGAATGGCCAGCGTATCGTAAGTTTCCGCCAAAGGCGGATCAGCCTCAGGCTGAAAAAGCTTTGAAACAAGAAAACATTATTATAAATTAAAAAAATATTATGCAAAACACAGGAAAAATAAAAAGAGTTATCGGTCCGGTCGTCGACGTGGATTTTGGAGATTTTCTTCCAGATATCTACACAGCCCTCGAAGTCGATCTAAAAGACAAGAGTGGTAAGAAATTGGTCCTCGAGACAGAACAACACTTGGGTGGTGGTCTAGTTCGAGCAGTGGCCATGGATTCTACCGATGGATTGGCTCGTGGTATGGAAGTCAAAAGCACTGGTGCGCCTATCTCCGTTCCTGTCGGAGGTGCGACTCTAGGCCGAATCTTCAACGTGCTCGGTGAAGCTATCGACGATATGCCGATGAAAGCTGACGAAAAGAGATTGCCGATTCACCGCGCTGCTCCAAAATATGTCGAGCAATCTACAAAAGTTGAAATTCTCGAGACTGGTATCAAAGTTATCGACCTGATTTGTCCTGTGCTCAAGGGAGGAAAAGTCGGTCTATTCGGAGGTGCCGGTGTCGGAAAGACTGTGGTCATTCAAGAGCTCATCCACAACATCGCTTCTAATCACGGAGGATATTCTGTCTTTGCTGGAGTGGGCGAGAGAACTCGTGAAGGTAACGATCTCTACCACGAAATGAAAGATTCTGGCGTGCTTCCAAAAGTGGCCATGGTCTTCGGACAAATGAACGAACCGCCAGGTGCTCGTCTACGTGTGGCTCTATCAGCGCTCACTATGGCTGAACATTTCCGTGATGCTGAAGGCAAAGACGTTTTGCTTTTCGTCGACAACATTTTCCGCTTTACTCAAGCTGGTTCTGAGGTGTCCGCGCTTTTGGGACGTATTCCATCAGCAGTGGGTTATCAACCGACACTTGCGTCTGAAATGGGTATAATGCAAGAAAGAATTACTTCTACAGACAAAGGTTCTGTCACAGCTATTCAGGCTGTTTATGTTCCAGCAGATGATTTTACAGATCCAGCACCTGCTACAACATTTTCTCACCTAGATTCCACTGTGAACCTCAACCGTTCACTTTCAGAAATTGGTATTTATCCAGCTGTCGATCCGCTTGACTCATCGAGTACGATTTTGGATCCAAATATTGTTGGTCAAGAGCATTACAATGTCTCTCGAGAAGTACAAAGAATTTTGCAACGTTATAAAGATTTGCAAGACATCATCGCCATCTTGGGTATGGAAGAATTGTCTGATGCCGACAAAGAACTCGTCGTCCGCGCTCGTAAGATTCAAAAATTCTTGTCACAACCATTCTTCGTGGCTGAACAATTCACAGGTGCCAAGGTTCAATACGTCCCACTTTCTGAAACTATTCGTTCATTCCGAGAAATTCTAGATGGAAAACACGACGACAAGCCAGAAAACGAGTTTTATATGAAGGGTGCGCTCTAAAAAGCTAGCTAGCTACTAGCTAATTAGCTTATAGCTTTGAATTACAATGAGTACTAAACAATTAAAATTAAAAATAGTCACCCCAGAAAGGTTAATTCTTGAGGAGTTGGTAGACCAAGTTTCTTTGCCGACCACTTTGGGAGAAATTACGGTGCTTCCGGATCACATTCCGCTGATCACAGCGCTGACTTCTGGAGATGTGGTAGCCTATGCTTCGGGAGAACATGTGCCGATGGCTGTCGTCGGTGGTTTTATCGAAATCAGGAAGAACAAAGATGGCTTGACCGAAGTCGCTGTCTTGGCTGATTTCGCTGAGCATGTGCATGAACTAACAGACGAAAAAATCGAACAAGCTAAACAAAAAGCTGAAGATATGCGCAAGAAAATGGAAAACAAAGAGCATGTCGATTTCGAACACTTCGAAGCCGAACTCGAACGCTCACTCACTCGCGTCAAAATCGCCGATAAGTGGAGAACTAAAAAATATCGAAGATAAATTCTATTGACAATAAATATTTAAGTGCTATTTTGAATGCAAGGAGATAGTACACATGAAAACATGCATGAGTTTGGCTCAGGCTGAGACTTTGAGGCCTGGTCAGAAGTTGACTTGGATCGGCAACAAGGACAGACCTGCGTCTGCTCTCTGTGTCTATGGAGGGCTATATGGAGAGACGGTTTCATTCATACGTCGCTCCGGACGTCGAGACGATCATGGGATGCCCATCATCGAAGTTCAGACAAAGAAGGGTGCAGTTCGTTTCTCGTCGGGTTGGTTTAATCTCGTTGTCTGAACAAACCAACAAAAAATACAAAAGTCGCCCGCACAGAGCTCTGCTCCTTGCGGGCATCTCTGTTTGTAGTAGTATATAATTATGTCAAAATTTTATGTAGTGGCGAACCAAGAAATACATGAAATAAGCAGTTTTACTGCACCTTTTAAACCTTGACAGTAAGGTAAAATAGGTGTATAATATAAAGAGTGACGTTCGTTGACTTGCCCATACGGGCGACTGGCGGTTGCATGCCAATTTAAAATGCAACAAAACAAGGATACAGCAATGTCCAAGAATACGAAGACGACGGTGACTGTGCAGTTCGGATGGGTTTCCAGCAATCCGACTTTCAGCGAGTTTCTCGTGGCAGTTTATCGTGACATGGGAGAGCAGAGATTCTTTTCACAGGGGTTCGTAAAGAGGTTGCAAGAACTTCTTCCTATGAACGACGGCAAGCCTTTCACGGGCTACACACATCTCGGTCTTCATACAGACATCACCATCGAAGCCCCGAGTCTGAGCAAGGCCATTGACATCATCCAGACACTGGAGGGCTTCCTGAAACACGAGTTCTCCAAGGCCCCATCTTTCTGCGGAGGGTTCCACTGGGTGACCTATGCTGGAACGACGCTTGAGTGTCTGGTTGAAATGATGGAAACCGCACTGCAGGATGCTCAGCAGGATCTCAAGGGCACTCGGTGGTTTTTGCCAAGCAAGCGGATTCAGCGTCTGCGGATTGTTTACGAAAAGCTGTTCGTTCGCAACGTGTGGGCAGAGTGAAGTAAAAAGTTCGCCGAATAGCATCTCGGCGAAGATCGATGGGGTTGATGTGGTTTACACCACGTCAGCCCTGTTTTCGTTTTTATTAAATAAGTAGTATATTAGTTTTATGAGTAAATTTTATGTAGTGGCGACGCCGATTGGAAACATGGGAGACATCACTCTCCGGGCTATTGAGACGCTCAAAAATGTCGACCTGATTTTGTGCGAAGATACTCGCGAGACCAAAAAGATTTTAGATAAATACGGTATCAACAAACCGACCATGAGCTACCACGCTCAAAGCAAACTCTCAAAGACTGATAAAATTTTTGAACTTTTAGAAGAGGGTAAAGATTTAGCTTTGGTCTCCGACGCCGGCACGCCCGGAATTTCCGACCCTGGGGCCATGCTGATTTCTAAAATTAAAGATTCAGCTAGGCAAGGCCTAGCTGAAGTGCAGGTTATTCCCATACCTGGAGCTTCTGCGGTAATCACCGCGCTTTCGGCTTCTGGGCTACCGACCCATGAATTCACTTTTTTGGGTTTTTTACCACACAAGAAAGGCCGAGAAACCTTGTTTAAAGAAATATCTCTATCAAAACGCACCACAGTTTTTTATGAATCCCCACACCGTATTTTAAAGACCCTAGAATCTTTGGCTAAATTTTGCCCAGATAAAAAAGTCTGTATAGCTCGAGAGCTCACCAAAATATACGAAGAATTTAAAACCGGCACGCCAGCTGAAGTTCTAGAATACTTAGAAAAAAATAAAGAAAAACAAAGAGGCGAGTTTACAGTTTTAGTTTCAAATTAATTTGGAGGCAAGACCTCCAAATTTAATTACAAGAGATCTTCTGGGTCTACTGAGATAGTGAAATTCGGGGGCAAAGATAAGAGTTTGGCTGAGAGTTTTTCGTCGATGCTTCCGCCGTGGTTTATGTCTTCGAGCGACCAATTGTGTGGAGCGATTTTGATGAGGGTGTTGGTCACGTATTTATCTTTGAGTTTGGCGTGGAAACCGCTAAAAATTTCTGGATTGTAATCGGCAAAAAAATCAGCCAAGAATTCTTTGAGCTTTTGCGTCTCGGATTTATTGCCGAGATAGGTGAGTTTGATAAAACGTTTGAATGGTGGATACTCCAATTTTTTTCTTTCATCAATTTCTTCACGCACAAAAGATAATAAGTATCCATTTTTGATAGCCAGGAGGGCATTGTCGGTGTCGTTCTTAGTTTGGATGATGAGTTTGTTTTCAGTTTTTTCTAGGATAGAAATAATAAGTTGGAGAATTTTTTCACTCATTTTAAAATTTGGAATACTCCACAGAGAATCAAACGAAGCTACCACTGATAGCTCGACTTTATTTTCTAAATAAAAGAAAGCCATTTCCGTCCCGATGAGTATCGCTCCTTTTGACGATTCAAATTCAGTTATGATTTCTTCCGCGCCCTTGGCCGACTTGGCCGATTCTTTGTCGAGTTTAAAAATTTTAGCTTTACTTTCGAGTTTTTCCTTTAAGTATTCATAGACCGTATCAGTGCCGATGCCCAAAGGAGCTAGATTCCAGCTACCACAAGTTTCGCAACTGGTGTCGGCGTCGAGTTCGACTTTGCAACGGTTGCAGATAAGCATTCGCTTTTTACCATCTCGAGAATTGTATAAAACCACCGGCGCGCCACAGGTCTTGCAGGCGAGCATGGTGCTACAATCTCGGCAGACAGTCATAGTAGCTAGGCCCTTGCGAAGCGAAAAGATAAAGACATTTTTGCCGGACTCAATAGTCTTTTGGATTTCGGCGATGGTGGCTTCGGTGAGCACGGTAAATTTTTTGTCGGTATTTTCTCGGTTGGTGCTCTCGATATTTATCTCTCCACGAAAATCGATTCGGAAGGAAAGCGGGTGCATGGGTTGGAGATTTTCAGAGTCTCGTCTGGCTATAGTTTCAAAACGAAGCAGGGTGTCGCTCGAGATAAATTTGGCGTAAATTTTCGCCGCAAATACTTCGACAAAAGTTCGCAAGTCGATTTGTGGCCGACTGGCAGTCTTGTATACACTCGAACTCTCATGTTCCAAGATAATCACCCCGAGGTCTGGCCTAGGTATCGAGAGATATGGAGCCGTGCCCAATATGAGCAGTGGGTGAGTAGAGTTGGCGATATCTTTGATGAGAGCCATGGCTTTCTTTGTGGTGTATCCGCTGTGGACGGTGTAAGTGAATTGTTCGATTCCCCGAGATAAGGCTTCAAAAAATATTTTGGTGTCTTGTTCGGTCGGTAAAACTATAAACACAGATTTTTTCAGAGCGAAGTTTTCGCGGATTAAAGTTTTGTAGATAGAGATGCGATCAGTAAAAGGCAATTGCAATAAAAGTTTTTCAGCTTTAATTTTTACCGGAGCATCTTTGGTGTTTTCGATTTCCGGTCGTTCTTTGATAGAGAGAGCGATTTTATCATAGTGTTCTATCAAGATATTTGGAATCAGACTGGTCACTGCAGTATTTTTGTTGATAGAAAAATATTTGCCGACTTCGAGCGCGCTGTCGAGATATTCCTTTCGGAAGATGGAGTCGGTTTTGACGTCGATAACTTTTTTGAGATTGAAAGAAAAATCCTTGATATTGATTTTAGCTTCCGAAGCGTCTTCGACAGAAATCACTAATCCGAGAATATTTTTTTTACGGAGAGGCACGGTGACGATGCTCCCATTTTGGATTTCTTTGGCCGAAAAATAGGTCAAATCTTCGCTCCAGGTGCCTTTTCTTAGGGGTATGACCGTGACTATTTTCATGATTTCATTTTAACATGAATATGCTATATTACTCTTATGGGAATGTTTGTTAGAAAACTAGGCATAGATTTGGGCACTGCCAATACTTTGGTGTTTTTGCCGGGTAAGGGGGTGGTCTTAAATGAGCCTTCGGTAGTGGCCGTATCGGAGCAAGATAACAAAATTGTGGCTATTGGTTTTGAAGCCAAAGATATGATCGGCAAGACTCCGGATTCAATCATTACATATTGCCCGATGAAGGATGGCGTCATTGCTGACTATCGCGTCACCGAAGCCATGCTCAAATATTTCATCAACAAAGCTTTGGGTAAATTTAATTTTTTCAAACCAGATGTGATGGTCTCGGTGCCAGCGGGAGTGACTTCGACCGAACGCCGAGCTGTGGTAGAAGCTGCCATCAAAGCTGGAGCGATGAATGCTTACGTGGTCAAAGAACCAATCTTGGCCGCTATCGGCGCCGGGATTCCGATTTACGAATCCAAGGGTCACATGATTGTCGATATCGGCGGAGGGACGACCGATGTGGCTGTCATCTCGCTCGGAGGCATCGTGGCTTCGACTTCAGTAAAATGCGCTGGCAATAAGATTGATGCAGCGATTGCCGACTATATTAAAAAGACTTTCAACCTAGCCATCGGTGACAAAACTGCCGAAGAAGTGAAAATAAAAATTGGAGCCGCGGTGCCACTCGAAGAAGAATTGCGGGTGACCATAAAAGGACGCGATTATATTCAAGGTTTGCCTCGCTCAGCCCAGGTCAGCACCAACGAGATAGTCAAAGCTATCGACGCTGAACTCAAACAAATCATCAAAGCCATCAAAGACGTCTTGCAAGAGACTCCACCAGAGCTAGCTTCTGATATAATGGATTTAGGAATCACCATGACCGGTGGTTCGTCGATGCTTCGCAACTTACCAGATTTGGTATACCGAAAGACTGGAGTGAAAGCTGCTCTAGCTGAAGACCCACTGTTTTGTGTGGTCAAAGGCACTGGAGTCGCCCTCGAGCATTTGGATGTATACAAAAAGGCTGTACTTAGTAAGAGATAAAATTTTACAGAAAACCAGAGCCTATGATTCAAAAACACTTAGATAAGAATAATTTACATCACGCGTATTTGATCGAAGGTGGGCGAGACGAAGTGACTCGAGAAATTTTTGAATTTTTAGAGGGCATTAATTTCAAGACTGTTGGCAATTCTGACTTGGCTCATATAGCTGTCGATTCTTTTAAAATTGAAGACGCCAGAAACCTAAAATCTTTTGCTGGAGAAAAAGCCATGACCAATGGTAAAAAGATTTTTGTGGTTTCGGCCAACAATTTTTTACTAGAAGCCCAAAACGCCATGCTGAAATTGTTTGAAGAGCCGATTGAAAATACTCATTTTTTCCTGATTGTCCCAGAGGCCGGTTCCTTGCTTGAGACATTCGTCTCTAGATTTTACCTGATTCGCCACAAGTCTGATTTAGTTGTGAGGCAAGGCCTCACAACAGAAGCTGAAGCATTTTTAAAGATGCCACTTTCCAAACGACTAGATTTTATCAAAGAATTGATTAACGTCTCTGACGAAGAAGATGAAGATGGGAACGAGGTGATAGTTTTAAATTCGACACGGGCTCGGGCGCAAAAATTCTTGAACGATCTCGAGACGGCTCTCCACCAAAAGTTGCCAAAAAACTCGACCGGCATGGATTGTTTCTACCACATTTTTAAAGTTCGAGAATTTTTGCGCACTCCAGGTTCCTCGACCAAGACTTTGCTCGAGTCGGTAGCCATCGTGGTTCCAAATTTCTAAATTTCTAAGTTTCTGTTATACTTGAATTTATGCAATACAATTTTTCACAATTTAAAACCGAATTAAAAAAGGTAGAAGAATTTTTATCAAAAGAATTTAGCCAGCTGAACATCGGCCGTGCTTCACCGATGGTTCTCGATGGCGTCTCTGTCGAATCTTATGGTTCACGGATGCCTCTAAAAAATGTAGCCAATATCTCCATCGAAGATCCAAAGACTTTACGCATAGCTCCATGGGACAAGAGTCAAATCAAAGAAATCGAAAAAGCTATCATCGCTTCCAATTTGGGGTTGTCGGTGGCTACCGACGACCTCGGTATCCGAGTCATCTTTCCGCAACTCACCACTGAGACTCGAGCTTCACTCGTCAAAGTCTTGAAAGAAAAATTAGAAGAAGCCCGCATCACTGTCCGCCGGGAACGAGAAAGAGTCTGGGGCGATGTCGAGCAGAAAGAGCGTGATGGCAAGCTGACCGAAGACGAGAGATTCCGAGCCAAAGAAGAATTGCAAAAAATAATCGATGAAGTAAATAATAGCCTCGAAAATATTTTCGAGAAGAAGGAGAAGGAAGTAATGGGGTAAATAATATGAAATCAATAATTTTTTCAATTATATTCGGCTTAATATTAGATCTACTAGTTTTAGCGCTAGGAAAAAAATCTTCCTTTGTGATGAAACACACTAATCTTATTTCCATATTAATTCCCGTAGTTTTGTATTTAGTGATTGTGTTATTTATTGAATAATTTATGAATATATTAATTTTCTTTGCAGTTTTATTGGTGTTGGTTTTGGTTCACGAATTTGGGCATTTTTCTATGGCCAAAAAATTTGGCATTCGTGTCGATGAGTTTGGTTTTGGTTTTCCGCCAAAACTTTTTGGTGTAAAAAAAGGGGAGACTGAATATACTTTCAATCTATTGCCGATTGGTGGATTCGTGCGAATTTTTGGTGAAAATCCTGATGAAGAAAATACCAATGGCCCAGATGCTTCGCGAAGTTTTGTTCACAAGCCAGCTTGGCAACAAGCTATCGTCTTGGTGGCGGGAGTCGTGGCCAACTTTCTCTTGGCTTGGTTATTTTTCTCGATTGGTTTCATGTCTGGCCTGCCGACTTCAGTGGGTAGTGAAGCCAAAGGGGTGACTTTGACTGATGTGAATTTGTTGGTGGTATCTGTGATGCCAGAATCTCCAGCTTTTGAGGCTGGCCTAAAATCTGGCGATAAAATTGTTTATATAAAAAGTGGTTTGAATTCGACTACCTATGTCAGCCCAGAGACCGTAAAATCTTTTGTCTCCAAGGGTTCTGAAGTTGAGCTCGGTATTGTCCGCGGTAAGGGCGAGACTAATTTCGTAAAGCTTTTTCCAAAGAAAAATGGCGACGGCACTCCCGTTATTGGCATAGCTATGGACCAAGTTGGAATCGCTAAAATGCCCCTTTTTAGCTCATTTTTAGAGGGGGGAAAGCTAACCCTATATACCATAAAAAGCACCTTCCACGGGCTTTATAGGCTCGTATACGATGCCTTGAGGGGTCATGGGAGCTTGGCTGGGGTGACTGGCCCCGTGGGCATGGTCGGCATTGTCGGCGATGCTTACCAATTCGGCTTTGTCTACTTACTTTCTTTTGCCGCTTTGATTTCAGTAAATTTGGGAGTGATAAATTTGTTGCCGTTTCCAGCGCTCGATGGTGGCCGACTTTTCTTCTTGTTGATTGAAAAAATTAAAGGTTCACGTCTCGATGCCAAATTTTCCAACACCGCCAACATGATTGGTTTTAGTTTGCTAATTCTTTTGATGATTTTTATCACTTACCACGATATCGTGAGATTGTTTTAAAGTAGTATGCAAACTAAATTGATTCACGAGGTTCGGGCGGTGAAGAGTAAGGCTGAACTAGAAAATATTATCAAAGCTCAACGCATCAGCGAAAAAGTTTTAGCTGACGTGCTCGGTAAATTAAAAACTGGAGTTTCGGAAATCGAGCTCTCTAACTTTATCAAAAAACAATATCTACGCTATAGCGTAGATGTGTTGGCTTTTCCGCCGATTGTAGCTTTTGGTAAAAATTCAGCCAATATCCACCACGAACCCGGAACTTCTAAGTTAAAAGAAGGCGACACGGTCATGTTTGATTTTGGTGGCACTGTAAACCATTATTGTTCCGACATGACTCGGACATATTTTTGGCGTCCAAAGAACGGCCAACCGACAGCCAAACAAAAGAAAGTTTACGAAGCAGTTTTGCGAGCTCATGAACTCGCGGTAGCCAAATTGCAAAAAGGTGAAAAGCGAGCTTCAGTCATCGACAAAACCGCTCGAGATTTTTTGGGAAAAATATTTAAAAATAATTTTAAACATGGCTTGGGCCACGGCGTGGGCACTGTCATCCATGAATGGCCAAATTTCAAACCCAAGAGCGAAGATGTTTTACCCGTCGGTTGTGTGATGACCATAGAGCCGGGAATATACTTGCCAAAATTTGGCGGAGTCCGCATCGAAGACATGTATTTGATCACTAAAAACGGGGCCGAGAGCCTCACCAATGTTCCCAAAAGGCTGGAAGATGTGATTTTAAAATAAGGTGCTATACCCGGACACCTATTTATACTTTTAATTTGGATAAAAATAGGTGTGGGGGTATACTGGAAAAATGGCAAATAAGAAATTAAAAATTGGGGTGCTTTTTGGAGGCAAATCGGCTGAACACGAAGTTTCTTTGCAATCAGCAGAAAACATCATCAATGGTTTAGATAAAAATAAATACGAAATTGTTTCTATAAAAATTAGTAAAAATGGAGAATTTGATTTTGCTAAACTTGAAAAAGTGGATGTGATTTTTCCAGCTCTACATGGGCCATTTGGTGAAGACGGAATCATGCAAGGTGTCTTTCGAGAGATGGGCAAGTCGTTTGTCGGCGCGGGCGTTCTCGGTTCGGCTGTGGGCATGGATAAAGATGTCATGAAGCGTTTGCTTTTACAGGCGGGGATTCCGATTGGGAAATTTGTCGTTTTGCGTAAACACGAGCAATATAATTTTGCCAAGATAAAAAAACAATTAGGCTTGCCTATGTTTGTGAAGCCAGCCAACATGGGTTCTTCGGTTGGAGTCAACAAGGTGAAAAATGAAGCTGATTTTAAAAAGGCTACCAGCCAAGCTTTTCTTTTCGATAGCAAAATAATCATTGAAGAATTTATCGATGGTCGCGAACTAGAATGCTCGGTCCTAGGCAATGAGTTTCCAATGGCGTCGGTGCCAGGTGAGATTATTTCCGGCCAAGAATTCTATTCCTACGATGCCAAATATGTAGATTCGACTTCGGTTTGCCAAATTCCAGCCAAGGTTGATAAGAAGACCAGCAAGAAAATTCAAGAGTTGGCCATCGATACATTTCAAGTTTTAAATTGCGAAGGCCTCGGGCGAGTCGACTTTTTCTTAAAGAAAAATGGTGGAGTTTTGGTAAATGAGATAAACACCTTGCCAGGTTTTACCAATATCAGCATGTATCCAAAGCTCTGGGAAGCGAGCGGTCTCCCACAGACCAAACTTCTCGACCGCCTGATCGAGTTAGCCATCGAGCGTTTCCAAAAAGAAAGCCAATTAAAAACCTCTTTGAAGTAGTTGCAATTTGGCTGATTTTAGGTTAATATATAAACCATGTCACAAGATAGACTTATAAAACTTGCCTGCGGGACTTGTAAGCGTATAAATTACTGGTCAAGTAAGAACAAGAAACTCGTTACTAAAAAAATCGAGCTCAAGAAATTTTGCCGTTGGTGCAAGAAGGCTACCAAGCACAAAGAAATCAAGAAATAGATTTTCTGATTATTTGTGCTACACTTAAAGCGACCATTGGTCGTTTTTTGTTTTAAATTAATAGGGTCCATAGTTCAGAGGTAGAATAATCGTCTCCAAAACGATTGACCTAGGTTCGATTCCTAGTGGGCCCGCCTTCGGTACACCAAATATATTTCATGCATTTTTTTAAAATTATCGGGCGGATATTAATTATAGTTTTTACCATCATCGGGTTAATTTTCTCCGGGGTTTTTGTGGCTATGAAATTGGGCTTAACTAATGTGAGGGGGACAATCGCTGACCGCAACGCAACTTATTTTAAAGATATTGAGAAAGGTCAAACGGCAATACCCGATGACAACAATGGAATTATTGTTTCGTGCAAGATTCACGCTTTGGTAAATTATGCACCGGATACAGCCAAGAAAATTGAAACAGCATACCGAATGACTGGCGATTTGAGCTTGATAAATAAAATGCTTGAAAATTCTGGTATACGTTTTAAAGACACAATACTTGTTTCAGATTTTTATAACTGCGCCAGAGAAACTACATTAAACAACACTCCAATTGCTCAGACTGCATATGGTTGGGCAGATTCGGATGAGTGGGGGGTTTTAAAATCAGTTTTTACACGTGATCAAGACATCATAAAAATGGCTGCCAGAGATGCTGGTATTTCTCCGCGTCTTTTGCTTGGTGGTGTGATTGGCGAACAGTTTAGATTTTTTTCAAATAGGCGAGAATCTTTTAAATCATATTTCGAACCATTAAAAATTCTAGCTAGCTTGTCGAGTTTTTCTTACGGTATCGCTGGATTAAAACCCGAGACCGTAGCTCGAGTCGATGAGAATTTAAAAAACATAAATTCACCATTTTATCTCGGACCAAATATGGAAAATGTCATTACCTATCCAGAGGGTTCAGACAAGGGGCAACTGCGTTTTGAGAGAATCACAGATACAAAAAATACTTATTACTCTTATTTATATATAGGACTTTTTATGCGACAAGTCACTGCGCAATGGCGAGTGGCTGGCTATGACATCAGCCAGAGCCCGGGCATTTTGGCTACTTTATACAATCTAGGTTTCAATCGTTCAATTCCAAAAAAAGATGCAGCGCCCGGAGGGGCGGTGATCACAGTGAATGGAGAGGAGTATAGTTTTGGTCAATTGGGCGAAGAGTTTTATTACTCGGGGGAGTTGCTGAGAGAGTTTCCGTTCTAAATTTAGGAAGCATTGACAA
Organism: uncultured Candidatus Saccharibacteria bacterium; assembly: GCA_964531535.1. Lineage (GTDB taxonomy): Bacteria > Patescibacteriota > Minisyncoccia > Phycocordibacterales > UBA9973 > UBA9973. The sequence continues at coordinate 5,337 of CAZHDU010000005.1, read as the reverse complement.
AATGGCACATAGTGTGATATAATATATAGGTATAGTTCATTACAAGTCGAGACAAGCGCTTTGAGCATAATTTTTTGTGCCCAGCGTGCTTGTCTCGACGTAGACAGCCTCTTGGAAGATAATCCAGGAGTTTGGAGAAGAAAAAATGGCGGAGAACAAAGACGGGGAAGAGGCGGCGGGGAGTCGCAGCTCTGATGCGGTCATGGCCAAGGTGGTCAAGGCTCGCATTCGCGAGCGGGTGATGGATGAAGTCAGCCGGGAGTTGGGAGGTCTCTCTCGGCTGATGGACGGCACCCTCACCCCCGAGGAACTCAAGGAGATGCAGTTGCTCCTCGTCAAGTACACCAAGGAGGGAACCAACGATGCCTGCGCCGAGCTGTACGCCGACATCGAGGCGAACGGCTTCAATCAGGACAAGTTCCGGCATCACGGACACTAGCGTCTGACGCCGGTGCCATCGTAAAGGGCGGTAGGGTAAAACCTATCGCTCTTTTTTATTTGACCCGGTAGTAGAACTTTGTGATATGTAAAACATGCATCTAAAGATGCGTCACAAAGTCTCACTAACCGGATTGACTAAAATTTCTCGCCGGGCTATTATTTGGGCAAACAAAAATGAAAGCTCTTTGTGAGCCGAAGTCACCAGGGGGTGATCACAACATAAACTAATTTTTTGGAGAGAGGCCATGGGAGAAATTCTTCGGATTGACGATCTGGTCCCGAATCCATCTGCTGGGGTTCGGGTGACGGTCAAGAGCGATGAACACACCATCGCTTTCAGTCACGGATTCGTTTCGATCCCGTCGTGCACGGTTCGTGGGTTGATTCGTTTCGTGCGCAAAATCGCTCGACCCAAGAGCCATCGCTGGTCGCGCAACCGTTTGCCGATTCTTCGCTGGGACCCGAGCGTCCGCACTCTGATCGTGGTTTATGGTTTGGTCTAACCACCTACCCATCACCACGCCGCCCGAAAGAGAGCTCGCCCGAGACTCACTTCGGGCGGCTTTCTTTTTATCTGAGTCTATGTGTGGTAAAATTAAGGCCACAATATGCTACAGATTTTCAACATCCCTCATGTCATCGAGACCTACGGTTATGTAGGAATTTTCATAATTGTATTTTTAGAATCTGGAATTTTATTTACATTACCGGGAGATAGTTTGCTTTTCACTGCGGGGCTGATGGTGGCTCTCCTCAATCTTCATTTGTATATTTTGATTCCACTAATTTTTATTGCCACATTTTTGGGTGGAGTCTTGGGTTATGAAGTCGGGGTCAACTTGGAAAGACTCCACAACTATTCTTTTTTTAGAAAAATATTAAAAAGAGAAAACATCGACAAGACCCACAAATTTTTTGATAAATATGGAAAGTTCACGGTGATTATCTCGCGCTTTGTGCCACTGGCGCGGACTTTTGTTCCGATTGTAGCTGGAATCGCTCGGATGCATTATCGAGAGTTTATAAAATATAGCTTGATTAGTTCTTTCCTCTGGTCTACCAGTGTCACTCTGCTCGGCTTTTTCCTTGGCCGGTCATTTCCACACCTAAAAGACTATATGTCACATCTGATTATCGCTATTGTCCTCATCTCTATCTTGCCGATTATTTACGAATTTTTGCGCAAAGAAAAGAAAGACTAGATTTTGGTTTTTAGGAACTCTAGAATTTTTTTGTATTCTTTTGGCGAAAACCAATTGATGTCTTTATTTCGCTTAAACCAAGTCATTTGGCGTTTGGCATATTGCCAATTGCCGGAAAAAAGTTTTTCCAGCATTTCTTTATCAGAAATTTTTTTCTGCAAAAACAGCGCGACAAATTTTTGATCAAAGCCGAGTTCGAGAAATCTTTTCCAGGGGACACCGCTTTTTCTGAGGTCATACAGCTCGACAGCCATACCATTACGTAATCTTTTACGTAATCGAATCCGGATTTTTCTTTTCAAAGTTTCTTCGGGGAGGGCGAGGCCGAGTTTGATAAATTCATATGGCGGTGTCTCGGATTTTATTTTCGGCACCTGGCCCAAAGCCGTGGCTATCTCGATAGCTCGAATTAAACGGACTTTATTTTTCTGGTCGATATTTTCGGCCCGAGACTTGTCTAGTTTTTTTAGAGTCTGCATCAATTTCTCGAGACTTTGTTTCTCTAGGGTTTGGCGAAGTTTCGGATTGGGCTTTACTTCCGGCAAAATCATTCCAGTCGTCACGGCATCGATATAAAACCCAGTGCCCCCACAGAGGATTGGGAGTTTGCCACGAGCGACTATCTCTTGTATCTTTTCTTCAGCGAGTTTTTTATAATTAGCTACTGAAAAATTTTTCTTTGGGTCGACGATGTCGAGCAAGTGGTGGGGCACACCTTTCATTTCTTTTTTGGTAATTTTCCCACTGCCGATATCGAGCCCGCGATAGACTTGGCGAGAATCAGCCGAAATCACCTCACCGTGAAATTTTTTGGCGAGCCTGACAGCTAGATCACTTTTTCCAGTAGCGGTCTGTCCCAAGACCACGATGACTTTCGGTTTAGACATTTTAACTTTTTATAATTTGCACATCAGCACCGATAGAATTTAATCTCTCGGCGATATCTTCATAGCCTCGATTGATCATGTAAATATTGCGCAAAATTGATTTTCCCTTGGCTCCGAGCATTCCAAGCAAGAGCACCACTGATGGTCGCAAAGCTGGTGGGCAAGAGAGTTGAGCTGGTTTGAGCTCGGTTTTACCAGTGATGTACAGGCGATGAGGATCGGCCAAGGTGGCTTCGGCACCCAGGCGATTTAATTCTGTCAGATAAATAGCTCGGTTTTCATAGACCCAGTCGTGGATCAAAGTCTGCCCCTTGGCTCGGGTGGCAATCAGGGCAAAGAATGGCAGGTTGTCGATATTGATGCCAGGGTAGGGGCTGGCGTGGATTTTATCATCGAGGGCGACTAGCTTACTAGGCAAGATCTCGATGTCGACTAGATTGGTCTCTCCATTTTGCGATTTATATTCTTTAGAGATTTTAAATTTCAAATTCATCCGCTTTAGTTTTTCCAATTCGAGTCGGAGGAAATCTATCGGCGCGCGAGTGATTTTGAGTTTGGAATCGGTGGCGATGGCGGCGGTGATAAACATCATCGACTCGATTGGGTCTTCACTGTTCCAATATTCGATATCGGTGTTTATTTCTTTCAAGCCGTGAACAGTCAAAGTCGAACTGCCGATGCCTTCTATCTTTACGCCGAGTTTTTCCAAGAAGAAACAAATTTCTTGGACCATGTAGTTTGCACTAGCAAAAGAAACTTTTGTTTCGCCAGCGATGAGAGCCGAGGCAATCAAAATATTTTCGCAAGCCGTGTCGCCAGCTTCATACATGACGATGTGCGAAGGTTTTATTTTTTTAGATTCGACTAGATAAGCATCGTTGGTAGTCTTAATTTTCACACCCATGCTCTCAAAACCAAAAGCGTGAGCGGCGATGGTTCGTTTGCCGAGTTGGCATCCAGCCGCGTGGGGGATTTCAAACTTCGGAAAAAAGTGAACCAGTGAGCCGATGAGCATGATGATCGATCGGGTCTTGATAGCCGATTCGCGATTGATACCGCTTAGATTAAAAGTCCTTGGTGGTTTGATAGTCAAACTATTTTGGCCAATCCATTTTACCGACACGCCGATGCTCTCTAGAATTTCGATTACTCGATAAACTTCTTCGATGCGGGCGATGCCGTGGAGAGTCGTCGTCCCGCGGTTTACTAATGAAGCGCAGAGCAAGCCGACAGAACCATTCTTGGAAAAATTGGTATTGATACTGCCACTCAATTTTCGGCCACCGTTCACCACAAAGTCGATGGAGTTGTTTATAGAAACTGGATGATTTAAAACTGAACTGATTTTGGAAAGTAATTCGGTGGTGAAATTTTGTTCGCCTTTTTCCATGCGGGGGACTGAGCTCTGAGAAGTGCCGAGCGCACGAGCAAATTCTTCCTGAGTCATGAATCGATGCTCACGAAGTTCTTTGATAAGAAAACCAATCTTTTGTTGTTCTGTTTTTTCTTTTGACATAAATTAATTTTTTAATAATTTTACTACCTTTGATAATACTAACGCATAATCTTCTTTTTTATTTATTTCATAAAATATGGTGTTTTTTCTAGACGGGGGTAGTTTGGCATATAAGAGCTGTTTAGGGAGAATTTCTGACCAACTTTTTGCACTTCTGAATGCTTTGGTGTCTTTTTTGGTGTTGTTTATTCTGTCCAAAATTGTCTCTCGCGGTAGGTTAAAATAAATTGTTATTAGTTGGTAATTAAATTTCTTGGCATATTTTTTTATAAAAATTCGAGCGTCGGAGCCCAGGTTTCCGCTTGCTTGAATAATATTTAGGTTCGCTTTTAGGCAAAATTTTAAAATTTCTGTCGCCAATAGAAATTTCATGTTTGGTTCCTGGTAGGATCTCTTGGTCTTATTATATTCAGAGAATACTGCTGGGCTGAATTTCTCATTAATAAAACTAGCGATTTCATCATTGTCGATGAGAACCAAGTCTGGTAATTCTTTGACTAAATTTTTTGCAAAAGTAGTTTTACCTGAGTGTGTAAATCCGACACACATGACGATATATTTGGGTTTAGCCTCTCGAGCCATGTTTCAGAGTATATATCATATATGAGATAATGCAAGCCAAGAGCTGGGGAAAAATTGGCAAAACAAAAGCCCCATCCAAACGAAAGACGGGGCTTTCGGCTCGAACGGGGCGATGAGCCCTAGGCCTTCTTCTTCCACCCGAAGGTGATAAGGTCGTAGGCCTCGTGGATGTGCGAGGCGAGGTCGTGTTCCGGGTCTACGAAGACCCAGGTGAAGTTCTTGGGCATCTTCATGCTCGGCTTCTCCTGGTGAGACCGAAGAAAGACCTTCTTTTCCTCCGGGAGTCCTTTCAGGAAGTCGATGGTTTCGTCATCGATTCGCGACGTGACGATGACGTTGAACCCTCCCTTGCGACTCTTTTCGTAGGGATGAATGCTCTGCATATCGCAGAGACACACGATGTCACAGGGGACGACGCTCGGTGACTTGATCTCTTCGCGCTTCGCCAACTCCCGGAAACCCTTCAGGAAGCCGGGCTCGTTCCCGTTGGACAGGATGAGCACGGACAGCTGGTCGACCCTTCTCGTTTCTTTAGCCATTTTCTTTCCTCAAAATCCTCGTTGCCGAGGTTCCCCGCACTGGGGGTTATTGGTGATTACGACAGGTGTACGTCTAAAAAAAACACTAACCCGAAAAGTGGTTTTTGTCAATATTATTTGTGCCGGAGGAGAGAATCGAACTCTCACCCCTTGCGAGACACGATTTTGAG
>CAZHDU010000004.1:23943-24271 GCA_964531535.1 uncultured Candidatus Saccharibacteria bacterium | reverse complement strand
CAAACTAGCAAAAGTCATGACAGTGCTTCCACCAGCTCCGGGAGTTACAGTTATAGTATTGTGTCCAGTAGTCAAAGTCAGAGCTCCTGTCGTCTCTGATGCCGCTGCTGCAGTGTTACCAATAAAATTAAAATTACCACCATTCATAGTGAGCGCTAGAGCATCACCCAAACGACTGGCCACTGCGGTGGCGCTGTTATCGAGTGTAAGTGTTCCGCCCAAGTTTACTGTAATTGTAGTACTCACAGCAGAACCAGACCCACTCAAAGTGAGTGTGCCTGCATTTATAGTGGTGGTGCTACTCATAGTGTTGGCACCAGTTAATGTG
>CAZHDU010000004.1:19359-23912 GCA_964531535.1 uncultured Candidatus Saccharibacteria bacterium | reverse complement strand
ATTTTTTGTAAAAGGAATAGCTCCAGCCAAAACTGCGCTGACTGTTCCACTCTCCATCGTATAGCTAGTAGCCGCAGTTAGTGTTCCATTTGATATAGTACCGCCAACTAGTGTCACAGTACCGATGGTATCTGTAGAAGTCGCCATGTTAAAAGTACCCCCAAAAACTGTAAGAGGTGTCGCTGCCATGACAGTTGTGTTGGCAGCGTACAACAAAGTTCCAGCTTCAACGCGAGTCGGACTGGTGTGTATGTTGGTACCAGTTATGGTAAGTGTACCCGCACCCTGTTTTGTCAGAGAAAGACCCGCAGTACCAGTGGCAGCAGAAAATGTAGTATTGCCCGCTCCACCGACAATAAGAATAAAGGCACCGCTGGCTGCACCAGTAGTAAATGTTCCAGACGCATTCGTAATTCGAGAATCTGTGGCCTGAACAAGGGTACCAGTAAAAGTTACGTTAGCTCCAATGACCGCACCACCATCATTTATTCCACGCCCATTGATTGTCAAAGCCTCTGCAGTACCTACGGTAAAACCATTGAAATCAAGCACCGCACCACTAGCCACAGTTGTACCAAAACCAACAGTACCCAGTGGAGTGTTTGTAGCTCCACCAGAAACACCCAGCTTGAGTGTTCCCATGTTGATTGTAGTTGTTGAGGTAAAAGTATTAGCAGCATTAGAGAGTATCCATGTGCCTGTGCCAATCTTGGTCACAGCGCCACTAGCTCCTGTACCAATAGCACCAGATATTGTTCCATTTCCAGAACCTCCAATGTTGAGTAAAAAACCTGTACCAGAGAAAGCTCCAGATAGTGTAATATCGCCAGAGTTAGCTGCAATCAAGACTCCTGTGCTTCCCAGAGTGACAGCTCCGGTATATGTAGCCGAAGTCCCAGAACTGTTTATTAGTGCACCACTAGCAAAATCACCTAGACCATACCCTACACCGTTCAATGTCAGTGGCTCGGCTATTCCCAAGTTAAATCCATTCAAGTCTAGCCGAGAACCGAGGGCAACTGTAGTGGCACCACCAGTGGTGCCCAGTGGAGAATTTGTACCACCCACTGAAGCTGCCCCAATTTTAACAGTTCCCATACTGATAGTAGTTACACCAGTATATGAAGAGTTACCATTTGAGAGGGTAAGCACGCCTATTCCATCTTTTGTTAAAGTACCGGTGGTGGTACCAATAACTCCTGAAAAGGTACTATTACTAAATCCACCTATGGTTAGAGCAAGTCCAGCACCAGAAATATTACTACTAATCGTCATAGCGCCAAAATCTGCGTTTATACGAGCCGCCGCACCTAGTGTTATCGCTCCACTATAATTCACAGAACTTCCAGAACTATTCATAAGTGCTCCCATATTACTATTACCATTTGCTACCGTAGTACCAGGTCCATAACCAAGACCAGAAATAGTCAAACCTTCTGCTGTTCCTAGAGTATATCCATTCAAGTCAAGAGCTGCACCACTAGCCACAATTGTTCCTGCAGAGATCGTCCCAAGCGGAGTATTTGTTCCTCCACCAGTACCACCAAGTTTAAGTATTCCATTTGATACAGTAGTTGATCCAGTGTAAGTGTTGTCGCGAGTTAAGGTAACTATACTATCAGCAGCTGCATTTGTCGCGACACGTGTGACGGCAGAAGAACCGGCAATAATAGCACTCACTGTTCCCTCTCTAAAACTATAAGATGCGGTACTAGTTAAAATGCCAGCTCCTCCGGTGATAGTTCCATTTTGTAAAATCACCGCACCAACAGAATCACTAAAACTAGACATATCTAAAGTACCGCGATTCACCGTAACTCCACCAGTTGAAAGGACATTACTTGCGCCATAAGTAAGAGTGGCCCCGTTTACCGAAGTAAGACCAGTAAAAGGATTCGCCGCACTTATGGTAACGTTCCCATTTCCACTCAAAGTCAAAGATCCAGTAGCCGCTGTTCCGATGGTGGCAGAAATAGTAGAACTCGCCGTAGCCAAGACATTTAATTCAAAAGTAGTAATACCCAAAATTGTATTCGCTCCTGCAATATTGTTTGCCGAATTAATTAAAATATTTCCGGCAAGTGACGCCGATGCCATAGGTATAGTGATAGCACCACCGGGATTAGTAATACCAAAACCATTCAAAATAAGAGAATTTGTATTTGTAGCTACTGCTGTCCTGTCGGCGGTCAACTTCACATTTGCATTCGCAGTTTGCAAATCACCTGCATATTCTCCAGTAAAACCAACACTATTTAAAAGACGTAAACCATTCGTATTACCTATATTATAAGTCACCATATCTGTACCAGTACCCGAGAGTGAACTATCACCAAAAGCCCCTTTAATAACACTTATGGTCGTAGAATTCGCGCTACCACTGGCCCCAGTGAGTGTGGGGGCGCTTGTAAACATAATTGTAGATACATTTGGAGCCGGACTCGAACCGAAGTCAGTGCCTCGAAAAACCACCGATGCGCCAGCCGTTCTAGACAAGCTGGCGGGGGTGAGCGTCGTCGGCCCGCCAGCTCCTGGGGTGACGGTGATTGTATTGTGTCCTTCACTGAGAGTCAGCGCGCCGATAGTTTCCGCAGCCATACTTGAAGAACTACCGACAAAATTCAAATTACCACCTCGCATGGTAAACGCGGCGGTATCACTTATACGATCGAGGATAGAAGTAGTTGAGTTGTCGAGTGTAAGCGTTCCACCGCTGTTGACAGAAACAGTCGAACGGGATATGGATCCACTATCACGAAGCACAATTTCCCCTCGGTGAATATTTGTAGCTCCGGTAAAATTATTCACCGCCTCCATGGTCAATGTACCAGTATCTTGTTTTGTTAGTGAAGCGGTTGTTCCATAAACAGGAGCAGTAGCAGTGAAGACAGTGTTTCCATCTCCAGCAATTGTTAAACTTTGAGTTGTTGCCGACAAGCCTTTACTATCTATAGTCAGAGTAGTACTTATGTCAGATTTAATCATACCCACAGCACCGAGAGTAAGTAAGCCAGTCAAGGTATTGTCTCCGGTTTTGTTTCTAATAGCACCAGTAAATAAGTGTCCTGTTCCAGAAAAAGTAATATATTCAGGAATCGACAGGCCACTACCATTTATCTGTAGCGTCGCACCAGCGGAAACTGTGGTAATACCGTCAATCAAACCCAAGGAAGTGCTGTTTTGAATTTCGAGTATACCAGCAGTTACAGTAGTAGCTCCAGTATACTGATTCGCCTTAGTTAGAACCACTGTACCCGGAGTACTCTTTGCCAGAGTTCCACCATCTCCAGCGATAGTGGCACTGATGGTTCCATTGTAGACCACAAAGCTCGCACTAGAGAGCATGCCTGTAGTTCCAGTGATAGTTCCTGATGCGAGGTCTAACGTACCGAGAGTCACAGTTCCCACCATATCCGAATACGTCGCGATATCGAGGGTACCACCAGTGACAGTGATTGCATTTGTAAGCAAAGCATTATCTACTCCATACAAAATAGTTCCAGCATTTATCGTGATTAATCCTGTGTTAGTATTAGGGAAATTCAATCTCACAGTACCCGCTCCGTTTTTTGTAATTGCACCGCTACCAGCCACGGGTGTAGTAGAAAAAGTAATATCGCCAGCCCCGTCGAGTATCAATGGAAAGTTTCCTGTCGTTCCACCAGCGAGGGTGAGTGTGCCTGAATCAGAAGCAATTTCTGCTCCACTACTCTGACTCAAGGTTATTAAACCCCGGTAAGTATTTGTACCACTAATATTTCGAAGTGCTCCACCACCACTTACTCCCCAACCACGAAGAGCTAGTGCTTCATAACTGATATCTATGTTTCCCTGAAGTTCGAGCGCCGCGTTACCCACAATTTCTGTACCAGCGAGAATAGTTCCAAGCGCACGAGAATTTTGCGCGTTCACCACGCCGACGTTAATTTTTAAAATGCCCCCAAAACTATTTGAGCCAGACAAAACTAATTTCCCAGTTCCTTCCTTGTTGATACCACCAGTACCAGCGATACCTCCACTGATGGTCAAAGTCTCAGCCGTATTGGTGACATAAATTTCTCGATACAGTGTAGTATCGAGACGAATATCAAAAGCGATAGTGTTTCCACCAGAAGAAGCGCTGTCAGTAATACCAGCGAGCCCCTGTCCGAGGATAATAGGGTTCCCAGACAAAGTGTACCCGCTACCCGATAAAGTAATCGAATTAAAAATTGTATTCGGGGTCATGTCATTCGTATTAGAAAGATTTGAAGCACCAACAGGAAACACCAAGTCGTCACCAGTGACAGGAGCCGTGCCACCCCAGTTTGAACCGAGCGACCAGTTTCCGTTTGTAGCACCAGTCCAAGTTTTTACTGCAGCCAGAGCATCATTAGATGTTCCAGTAAAAACAAAAAAGACAACAAGGAGAAAAATTGTCTTCAAAATAAAAATATTAGAAAACTTTTTTGACATGCAATAATTATATTATATTCATGTTTGAATGTGTATAGTAAATTTCAAAATTTTAAAAATATTTTTTTCGAGTATTTTTCGTGCAAAAATAGGTCGTC
>CAZHDU010000004.1:8571-19349 GCA_964531535.1 uncultured Candidatus Saccharibacteria bacterium | reverse complement strand
TCTTGTTATATACTATATGTATGCCATCGATCGAAGAAAAAATCGACCAATATAAAAATACCGACTCGATTCGCAAAGAATGGGACATCCAGACCGAGAAATGGTACTTCTCCATAGTCGATTCAGTCGGTATAGCCGCCAAGACCTCGGATCCTCGCAATTATTGGAAGGTTTTAAAAAATCGTTTAAAGAAAGCTCAGAACCAGTTGGTTACAGAGTGTAACCAACTTAAAATGAAATCTGGCGACGGAAAATTTTACCTGACCGATGTCGCCGACGCCGAGACAACCCTTAAAATAGTCGAAATGATCGACCCAAAGAGCGTTCCCTATTTCTGCCACTTTTTTGACAATCTAGTAGAGACATTATCTAATAACTCACCCATTTCAGCTAATCTTGAAGAGGAGAAAGTAGCTGAAGTTTTAGAAGAAAATTTGAGTTATCCACAACTAAAAAATAAAACTACAGAAAAAAATAATTCAGATGAAAATTTTGAGTTACTTCTGGATGCTTATTACAAAAAAAATCTAATCGTTATTCGTGCATTCATTGCTGGCGTCGGCATCCATCAACTCAATATCAGACTCACCAGTACATCGATTACAATCTCTGGCTCTCGCCGTTCCGCCTCACCCGCAGTAACGGGTGTCACTAAAGAGGAAAACATCCGAGAATTATATTGGGGTAATTTTTCTCGCACATTAGAGTTTCCTCATGAAGTCGATCCGCGCCGAGTCGAGTCTCACGAAGAAGTCGGAATGCTCACCATAAAAATTCCTCTAGCCGAAAAACCAACTCCAAAGAAAATTATAAAAATGCGCACGATATGATATGCAACCTAGTTGCTGACCATGTAAGCGAATGTAGATATATCTTTCATAAGGCCAGTAGCCCAAGCTCGAGTCTCTGGACTAAAATCTTTTCCTTTGATCATCACCGTGATCATGTAAGGCTTGCCAGGAACATACACAATACCAGAATCAGCAAAAATAAATTGTTCTACATTCTCGCCATATTTATGCGCAAATTTTATTTCGCTAGGGATACCCTGCGACAAATAATCGTGAAAAGTAGACTCCGCCATGTACTTTAATATTTTCTCAGAATGTTCTGGGTCTAGATAACTCGAAGTATAAAGCACTCGAAGAAGACGGGTATATTCTTTTGCCGAGATAAAACCTTTTTCGTTATATAAATCTAGTAGCCCAGTTTGATCTTGAAACTTTAAGTAATCTTCCACGTCCAGATGTCGTCTAAAAATATTCTGGGCAGTATTATCAGAATTTACTAAAAGCTCTTTGAGTAGTTCACCTACAGTCAAGCTTTTGTCTCCTATGGTTTTATAGAGTTCGCCTGAATCCGCCGAGAGGTCTTCTGGGTGAGTTTCTAACCTTTTATCCCAAGAGAGTGTACCCTCTTCCACTTTTTTAGAAATAATAATCGCTTGCACTAATTTACTCAGTGAAGCTGGGAACAACCGCAAATCTTTATTTACCGAGATATTAGAACCAGAGTTGATCTGTTCGTAATAAATAGACAGAGAGTCTGGATACTTAGCTTCTAGGCCGTGTAGATAAGTGCGCAGTTCTTGAATGTTTATCAGGTAGCTATCTTGGTCCAAGAATACTCTGGCTGGATCAAGGAACGAAAACTTGCCGACTGAGACCTTGTTTCCCTGGGCGATAAAAAATACAAATATAGACAAGATTACCAGTGCCACCATACAATATTTGTAGTACCGAAGCTTTGTTGATAATTTCTCTATAGCATTATTTACATTATTACTCATGTTAATAAATAAAATTACTTATAATTCCAAACTTATTAAAAAGATGGTACTAATTCAGTGGCTGGAACTTGGTCTGGTTCAATTATCTCCTCTACCAGAGGCTCAGCTCCACCCGTTTCGTCACCCGTGATGATTATCATATCACTAATTATTTCCTCGTCCACCACCCCTTCCTCGACGGCCCCCTGGTCATTATTAGACTCCGGGGTTGTGTCTAGGGTCGGCTCTATGTCGACACCTAGGTCTGGTTGAGTATCTGAATTAGGTTCTGTAGACCCTCCACCTTCCATGTCGACAACCAAACCAGGCACAACTCCTTCAAAGACCTTCGCATTATTTACAGCCAGAGCCGTCCATGAAAATCTAATATCTCTAGGCGCATTTTTGTTTAAAATTATAGTAAAACCCTTAGTAGATTTGTTAACAATCATGTGTTGTATGTCAGCAGTAAATACGACTTGGGCAACTGCATCATCTACCGAGTCTTCCTTGTCAAAAGATATCGAAGCATTGACCACTGGAGCTGTTGTGTATTCCGTATCGAATACAACTTCTACCTTATTAGCACCTTCGTGGACAACCGCAAATCCAGCTGTATCTGAACCAAACATTGGGGCTAATTCAAACTCTACGACACCCCCAAAGACAACCCTCTGCGCAAAACTTACATCAGCATTGAAAAACGTCATGCCGTTAAAAGTGGTTTCCCCCTCAAAGAGAGCGTCTCCAGACACCAAGAGTCTATCCAGGGAGACCAGTCCATTTTCATCTTTGAATATTCCAGCTGTAAGTGCGTTTTCTATGTTGTTTACTCTTGTTTCAAATTCTGCATCTTTTGCTTCCAAGACTATCACTTCACCAGAGACGACACTGAGAGCATTCGACAATGCTTGCACTGAAGATGCTGTCATAGTCATCGCCTCTTGCCCATTTGCCAAAAGTGATATTTGATCTGTAATGGAATCCATACCCTCTATGTCCTGCAAATTTATTTCACCTACATTTAATTTTGTAGCAGTTATCTCTCCTTCAAATGTGACGTTGCCATTTTCATCAAAAGTAAGCCCAGCCAATAATGACGACGGTCCATCGTAGTATCCTTGTTCTACAAAAACCATGACTGTGCTCTTGCCTGAGTCTGGAGTCCAAGACTCAAGCGCTTTACCTATCACAGTTCCAGCCTTGGTCGCCTTCATAGCCTTACCCGATTCAAGCGAAGTAGTAATATAATCTCCAGCGTGTATCTCTGGTGAAGAACTAGAAACTTTGACGGGCACACGACCATTCAAAGCAACCGGCATTGGGTTGTCTGCGTCTTTTATGTTGTGACCAGCAGAAGTAAAATCGCCATAGTTATCTACCACGATACCTATCACATTGTCCTGATAATTATCGGATGATTTAACTAATTGAGTAACCACACCCTTCACCTTTGTCCAATCTATGTTTCCATCAGTGCTGTCATAAGTGTTCACCATCTTAGAACCCGTGACCACAATGTCTCCAAATTCTATACCCTCTTCTACTGGATACATTTCCGCATAGTCGGCAGCTGGAGCAGCATTACAATCACGTATTTCATAAGCTGTACCAGCGGTAGGAGCCGTAGCATTAGCTAAACTAGAACAAACTGCATTTGTCGAAGCCGTTCCCGAGAGACCCATACTGACCACACCAGCACTGGTAACTTTAAATTTCTGCACGCTAGCATTTTTAAAATCAACAAAGTTTCCTGAAAATGTTCCGGTGCTGACCGCCATATCCATCAGCAGACCAGCTCCTGTGAATGTAGAAGTATCATGGTAGACCTGAAGCATAGATGGTGCAGAAGTCATCGAACCAGTGTAAAATCTAGCCACGTCTCCTTGTGTTGTACCAGTATTTTCAGCATACAAACCAGCAGGTAAGGACACTCCACCAGCCAGACCCGTGGTGATAGCTTGTACTCCAAATGTTGCTCCAGTTGAACGGACACCTGTATTGGTACCAGCGACGTTAGAACCAGCGCTCGAAACCACCTCCAACCCACGAACAGTATTGGCTAGTGATGTATTGTCGACTGTTCTGACAATTTGATTTATGGCCGTATTGGCACTACTAGTAGGAGAATTGGTCATCACAAAACGATTTCCAACCTGAGTACCTCCGGCTGATGGATTCATCGTATATTCACCATGAATTCCAGCGATAGCTGTGGTAGAACCATTTGAAGACATAGAACTGACGATATTTAATTTTGCGAGCGTGCTAGTAGATAGTGTGGTGCCACCTATCAATACCTGCCCAGCGTCTACATTCAATCCCAAGTTTGTAGTACCACCGCTAGCAGTAGTGTACAGCCCGACATTAGTAGTAGCCGCACCAGTGTTTGAGAAAAAGCCAGCGTAGTCTGTGCCGGTTGTTCCACCTGTTTGAGAAATATTTAAAGCCTTGTTGGAAGCTGTAGTAGATGAAGTGGCTACACCAAGAGTAGTACCGTCATAAGTAAAGTTTGCACTTTCTGCCAATAGATTCGAAGCATCTTCATACAAAACACGACCTCCCGTACCACTAGTGATCGCCCCACCGACAGTCAAACCTCCTCCACCTCCACTATTGTCGGCCGCACAATCCCAAGTATCAGTAGACTCTACCCATTTCAAAATTTGTCCATCAGTACAACCTTGCAATAAAGCTAGCCCGTCAGAATGAACAGAAAGTCCCGAAGCAGAAGAAGATCCCGTACGTCCATCCAACGCCGAGACTAGAGTTATAGCATCAGCATCTATCTTACCAGTAGCCAAAGTTAGAACTTCAGCACCAGAACCAGCTGTCAAAGTTCCTCCTACTGTGAGAGCATTAGTGCTCGCATTATACGAGAGTCCTGCATCTGTAGCTGGAGCCAGTGAACCAGTAGCAGAAGTTCCGAGAGCTAGGAATGTAGTGGTGTCACCTGCGGCGTCAGCAAATGTAACTGTACTTGCTAGTGTAGCTAGGTCGATAGTGATGTTGTTTGGGACATCAGCATCAGCGATGGAAGCACAAGTTAGGTTACCGTTCGCCGCAATTGTGGTAGCAAATTGATTAGCCGCACAGTCACTTGGGTTAGCTGCTAGTGCTGTAGCTGTAGAAGCATTACCTGTAAGTCCTCCAACAAAAGAAGTAGCTGTGAGAGCTCCAGTAGTTGCATTGTATGTGAGCGCGCCATCAGTCTTTGTTGCGAGCGCGCCAGTAGCGTCATCAAAGATAGCTACATATGAAGTCGAGTCTGTAGAGTCGGCAATGGTCGAAGTGAGTACTCCAGATACAGCCACATCGCCTCCACTAGGAGTGATAGTGAGGTCTCCCGTTGCTCCGACTGTCATGTCGGCATAATTCGCTGCGCTTCCATCTGCATCATTGTATGTGAGTCTCAAACCTAAGCCTGTAGCTGAGTTGATTTCGAGTGGTTTGTCTGGAGCTGTAGTGCCTATGCCGACGTTACCACCATCTTTAATAGAAAACACAGTAGAGCCATTATCATAAGCTCGGAAAATATCTTGTGAGAGCGAACCATTGTTTGCCGCCAAGGCAGATATACCAGAAGTTATTTCTGGAAATTGGTTGGCCATATTAGCTGTGGTTGCGGACAATTGGAAATATCCTCCATAAGAAGTAGTCGCTGTACTTGTGCGAGCTGTACCGATAGTACCGATAATTGTAGGAGAAGTGCCTGTCCCATCCCAAGATCCAGCACCAAAGAATCCTCCGATACCAGCTGAAAGCGTATGACTGTTCATCATCGCAGCAAAACCACTAGTACCTACCACAGAAGTTCCAGTAATATCACTAGCAAAAGCCAAAGTTAGACCTCCGACACCCACAGTAGCTCCAGTACCCGCTCCATTTCGAGAAGCCAAACCAGCAACACCGAATATATCATTGTTGCCAACATAGCCATTATCCACAACACCATAAATTGCTGAGTCAGCAGCATTTGAAGTAGCACTCGGTATTAAGGTTGCATTAATAGCTTGAACTCCACCAGACCCAGTTCCAGTATAAGTAATAATTTGATTACCAACAACGTCTAGGGTTGCGTCCGGTGTAGCGTCGCCCAAGCCCAGACTATTTGTCGCATTATCAAAAAAGAAATTTGTGTTGTCTTGTGTTAGTACCCCCGAAGTTCCGGCAAACAACACTGAACCTTCGGTGTATGATGTACCAGTCAAGGTGCTTCCGGAAATTCCGGCGGTACAAGAAAATGCTCCGGTAGAATTTGTAAGTGTACACCCAGTCGAACCAGAACCTCCACCAAATACAATGTCACCAGTCGAAACTCCATTTATATTTAAAACTCCTGAACTTCCCGCATCGACTGCTAAAGCTGCGGCACCGACAGAAGACAAACCAGCTGCGGTCGCGTGGCCTAAAACTAGCGCGCCAGAAGTTAGCACAGGAATTTGATTGTTGGTTGCTGATTGAGCTGGGGTATATCCGCCTACAGTACTAGAGTTGATTGCAAACCCAGAAGAGACAATTTGTGGACGTGGAGAAAGTGTCTCAAAAGTTTCATCACCACCAGTGGTACAAGATGCGCCGACTTTAGCAGAGACTTCGACTTCGACATAAGCTTGATCATCTGTAAAAGCCAAATCCAAAGTATCGACGTTTCCAATCGAAGCATCAAAGACTCCCAAACGAGTGACGATGGTATCAGTCGATGGCGAACCACTCGGCCAAATTTTTGATCCGCCAGTAGAGGCATTCCAAATTGAAAATTTGTAACAATAATCCGTACCGCCAGATGCTCCTAAAAGATTGCCACTCGAGTCCATCAATCGTCCTTGAAAATTTATTAGTTTAGGAACTCCAGCCGTCGCCAAAACTTGAGAAGAGAATAAAAGTGAAAAGACAAAAAACATCAAGAAAACACTTTTGATGCTTTTCATCCAGCTTAAATTTTTTAGAAATTTTTTATTCAATTTTTTTCTAATATGAATGAGTAGATAGACTACTCACCACCTATATATTATAAGGCCAAAATTGACTATAAGCAAAGGAAAAAAGACCGAAAAATCAATCATCTGTGGATAACCCTCACAATTTTTTGTTTTTAGAAAATTTTTACTCCAAAATCTCAAAATCTTCGCCGATTTTTTGATTTTTTTCTGAATTTTTATCAGAAAAATTCTTTTTTCGGAGAAAAGTTACTGCTTGCACGCCAAAATAAATCAAAATCGCGAGTAATAAATAAAAATAATTAGGCCACATGGGAAATTATTGCAAAAGTTTTTTGTATGCTAAAATTATATCATGAAAAATATTGATTTGGTTGCCATTGGAGACATAGTCACGGATGCTTTTATCCGATTAAAAGATGCCGAGGTTTTAGATACCCACGAGATAAACCACACCGAGAAAAAATTATGTGTGCGTTTTGGTGATAAAGTTCCCTACGATTCGGTCACAGTCGTCCGTGCCGTCGGCAATAGCGCCAACGCCGCAGTCTCGGCAGCTCGTCTCGGGCTCTCAGCTTCGCTCATGGCCACCGTCGGCGATGACGAAGAAGGCAAAAAAGATTTTGAAGAATTAAAAAACAACAACGTCTCACTCGAACACATGGAAGTCGATAAAAATTTACCGACCAATTATCACTATGTGCTTTGGTATGGAGTCGAGCGAACTATCCTCGTCAAACACGCGCCTTATGAGAGACACCTACCAAAAGATTTCGTCGCTCCAAAATGGATTTATCTTTCTTCACTCGGTGAAAATACTGAAGCCTTTCACCACGAGATTTCGGCTTGGCTCAAAGATCATCCGGAGACCAAACTCGCCTTTCAACCTGGAACTTTTCAAATAAAATTGGGCAAGGAAAAACTGGCCGACATCTATTCGGCGACTGAAATATTTTTCTGTAACAAAGAAGAGGCGGTGAAAATTCTCGGTGTCGACCAAAACCAAAATATCCTTGAATTATCAAAGGGAATTGCAGACCTAGGACCGAAAATCGTCTCTATAAGCGACGGCCCAAATGGCGCCTTTCTCTATGTAAATTCTGAATTGTGGAGCATACCAATATACCCAGATGTCGCCTCTCCAGTCGATCGCACGGGAGCTGGCGACGCCTTCGCTTCGACGATAGTTTCTGGAATAGCTCTCGGCCTCTCACCTGTCCAAGCTCTGTCTTGGGCACCAATCAATTCCATGTCAGTGGTCCAAGAAATCGGCGCCCAAAAAGGCCTTCTCTCTCGAGAAAAATTGGAAGAATACTTGGCCAAAGCTCCAGCTGAATACAAACCTACTAAAATTAATTAAAACTTTTTGAGATGTGTTTTTTAGAAGGACTTGCGGAGGCTGTCGAGCCGAGCAGGAGGAAATTTTTAGCAAAAAATTATCTGTGCCTTCTAAAAAGCACAGCGATAAAAAGTTGTGCCAAAAATATTTTTATACTTTTCTTTTTAACACTCGACTCACCGCTTCTTTTATCGCGCCTTCGTCCATGCCGTAATGTTTTATGAGCTCTTCTGGTTCACCAGATTGGCCAAATTTATCTTGCACTCCCACAAACTCTATCGGTACTGGAAAATTTTTGGCCAAAACTTCCGCCACAGCCGATCCCATCCCGCCGATGACTTGATGTTCTTCGATGGTGACGATGGCTCGCGTCTCTTTAGCCAGAGCGACTATCCCCTCGACATCAATCGGCTTAATACTCGCCAAATTCATGACTTTAGATTTTATGCCCTCAGCTTCGAGCGCCTTGGCCACCATAATAGCTCGATACAGTAGCGCCCCGGTGGCAATGAGCCCAACTTCGGCCATACCCACATCTGGCAACCAAAAAATCTGACTCTTTCCGATTTCCGCAGGAGTTTCCTCCGTAGTCATGATCGGAGTTTTTTCACGAGCCAATCGCAAGTATGCTGGTCGGCCACTTTTCGCCAAAAGCTCGGTCATTTTTTTTGCTTCAATCGAATCGCAAGGAGAAATCACATCCATATTTGGGATGACTCGCATCAGGGCCATGTCTTCTAGAGCTTGATGTGTCCCGCCATCCGGGCCGACAGAAATTCCGGCGTGTGAACCGACGACTTTGACTGGACGATCATTGTAAGCAATAGTGGTGCGAATTTGTTCCCAATTTCTTCCCGGAGAAAACATCGCGTAAGAAGAACAGAAAGGAACTTTACCCATAGCAGCCATCCCCGAAGCCACGGTGACTAGGTTTTGTTCCGCTACACCAATTTCCACAAATCTATCTTTGTATTTTGCTTTGAACAAGTGCATCTGGGTCGATTCAGTCAGGTCGGCACACAGGGCAACTACGTTTTCGTCAGCATCGCCAGCTTTGACCAAGCCCTCGCCAAAACCTTTCCGAATCGGCGCTTGATCCACATTTTCATTAAACATCTTCGGGTTAAGTTTTAATTTAGGGTTTAGCATTTTTTAAAAGTCCTGTCCCGTACCAAGCTTTGCTTTGGTTCGGGATTTGGATTTAATTTTAATTTTGGATTTAACATAATATTTATAGTGAGCTTGTCTAACTATTGATGTTCAGATTTTATTTGTCCACCCAATGTCCGAAGTTCACTTAGGGCCAATTTCCCCTCTTCTTTACTCGGTGGTTTGCCGTGCCATTTATAATCTCGCTCAAATTCATGCACGCCTTTTCCAGGGATAGTGTGAGCGACGATAACTGTCGGCTGACCAAAGACAGACTTGGCTTCTTCCACCGCTTCGTTTAAAGATTGAAAATCATGACCGCTGACTTCGATGACATGCCAATTGAAAGCTCGCCATTTGTCGACGAGAGGCTCGAGAGGCATGGTGTCTTCGGTAAAACCATCAATCTGAATATTGTTGCGGTCGATGATGGCCACCAAATTTTGCAATTTATTTTTTCCCGCGAGCATTATTCCCTCCCAAGAATTTCCTTCGTCGAGTTCGCCGTCAGACATAAAACAATACACTCGGCGGTCATTGTCTTTGTGGTCAATCTTGTCGGCGAGAGCCATGCCCACTGCTTGAGACAAGCCAGAGCCGAGTGGGCCCGAAGAATTTTCAAGCCAAGGCATGAATTCCCGATGCGGGTGACCCTGTAATCGGCTACCAAATTTTCGTAAAGTCTTTAATTCTTCGACTGGAAAATAGCCAGCATGGGCCATGGTGGCATAGAGAACTGGACAAATGTGACCATTGGACAAGATGACTCGGTCGCGCTCTGCCCAAGATGGATTTTTGGGATCGTGTTTTAAAACGTGAAAATAAAAAAGGGTGAAAATGTCAGCCATGCCGAGCGGGCCCGCGGTATGGCCACTGCCAGCTTCGACGAGCATAGAAATAATACTCTCACGAATATCATTCGCTTTTAATTTTAGCTCTGTAGTTTTTTTATCAGATAAAAAAGCCATAAAAAAGAAAACAAAAAAAATTATTGAATCGATCGGAATTCGTCTACTACTCCAATTATATCATCAGTATTGAAAATCGCCGAACCGGAGACCAGGCGAGAGGCGCCCGCGCCTACAAGCGCGGGCGCCGTCTCCAAATCCACTGCTCCATCTACCGAGATAACCAAATCTGGATATTGTTCATGCAAAGTTTTTATATGCGCCAAACACCTATCATCAAATTCTTCCCCTTGAAAACCATCTCGCTCGATACCCATCACCTGCACAAAATCTAAACTAGAAACCAGTGGAAAAATCTTTTCGATTTCGGTGGTGGTGTTGATGGCCACTCCAATCTCCACCACATCTCGCACATAATTATCTATCCCTTCGAGAAAATTTTTAAATTCATCCAAATCGCCCACCGCCTCGAGGTGAAATACGATTCTCCGCGCGCCGAGCTTGGTGTAAATATCAAAATTTTCCACGGCTCCAGCCACCATCAAATCTAATTCAAAATCTATATCTTCCCAAAACGGCAACCCTTCGGCTTCGTTTAAAATTCGACGAAAATGCACATCAAAATCGTTGTCGAGAAATTCTTCATCACTCGATTCGGCTTTCGCCATAAAAGG
>CAZHDU010000004.1:0-8546 GCA_964531535.1 uncultured Candidatus Saccharibacteria bacterium | reverse complement strand
AGTGATATTTGGCACAAAAATTCCATCACAAATATCTATCTGAACCACGGGAACAACCCCTCGCACCAGAGCGATTTTATTCTTCAAATCTTCGTAATTTTTCGGCAATATCGCCGGGATAATCTCAGCCATTTATTTTTTCTATTTTTTCCAATCGGCGAACATGTCGCTCGTCATGACTATATGGAGTCTCTAACCACAAATTCACTGCGTTGAGCATCTCTTCTTCGGTAAAATATCGCGCGCCCAGTGACAAGACATTGGCATTATTATGTTCACGAGAACGAATCAAGACATCGGCTTCATCGTCTACCACTGAGTGAGACTTTCCATAATAAACCACTGCACGCACGTGTGGAAACTTGTTGGCAGTAATAGCTTCCCCTTCACCAGTCGCCCCGAGAACTATGCCTCTAGTATTTTCTGGATCCTTGGAAACTTCTCGCCCGACTGGAATCACAAAGTCTGGATAATCGTCGTCTTCCTTGTATTCAAAAGCCCCGAAATCTACCACCTCGTGACCTTGAGCCTTGAGTGCCTTCACCAACTCTTCTTTGAGAACATACCCCGCATGATCTGTACCAATAAATATTTTCATATTATTATGATATGCTAATTATACCGCTATTGTTAAGATATACTAATATTAAGCATAGACATGAAGTAATTACCATTATAACCAAAGTAAAACCTATCGCGGTAAGAATTTTTTTCATTTTATTTTGTTGTATTTCCTGTTTTAATAACATGATCTACTAATGTATACGTATACCCCATCTCATTATCATACCAGCCCATGACTTTTACCAAATTACCATCGACGACTCGAGTCATCTTGAGATCGGCGATTGAAGCGTGGCTCTCGCCCAAAATATCAGACGAGACCAATTCTTCTTCGGTGACAGCGAAAATCTTGGCCCAACGTGGTTCACTAGCTGCTTTTTTCAAGATGGCATTTACCTCTTCGGCGGTAGTTTTGGTTTTAGAAATAAAAGTCACATCGACAATAGATCCAGCAGGAACTGGGACGCGAATGGAAATTCCATCAAACATGCCTTCGAGTTTAGTGAAGGCTTTGGTCACCGCAATAGCCGCGCCAGTCGAAGATGGCACGATGTTTTGCGCCGCTGCTCGACCCTCACGCAAATCTTTTTTACTTGGACCGTCGACGAGAGATTGAGAAGCAGTGTATCCGTGAACTGTATTTAAAATAGCTTTTTCAATTCCGAGAGATTCGTCGAGGATAGCGATCAGTGGCGAAGCCGCGTTTGTTGTGCAAGATGCGTTTGAAGTCACATCACATGTGCCAAATTTTTCTTCGTTTACGCCGAGCAAGATTGTCTCTCCTGGTGCTTGCCCTGAGCCTGTCGAAGGGTCGCTCTTTGCAGGAGCCGAGATGACGACTTTTTTCGCTCCGGCATCGAGGTGAACTTTAGCTTTTTCGTAACTAGTGAAAAGTCCGGTAGATTCCACCACCACATCCACACCTAAATCTTTCCATGGAAGTTTCATTGGGTCTTTTTCCGCCAAAACTTTTACCGCCTTGCCATCAATATCAATTTCCTGGCCTTTTACTTCGATTTTATGATTCCAAGATTTGTATACTGTGTCGTATTTCAAAAGATAAGCCATATTTTCGACACTGCCCAAATCGTTTACGGCCACAATCTCAATCTCGGGTCTATCCCAAGCAACTTTTAAAAAGGCTCGCCCAATTCTCCCAAAACCATTTATGCCAACTTTAATTGTTTTCATGTGTAATATTGTACCAAATCTGAAAGAAAACAACCAACTAGAAAATGGGCAAAATATGCTATTATAAAAAAATGGATAAAACAGCCAAGTTTATACATTTACACACACATAGCCATTACTCTTTATTAGACGGGCTTTCCAAGATTGAGGACCTGATCAAGCTCGCCAAAGCTGACGGCATGGGGGCGATGGCCATCACCGACCACGGCAATATGTATGGCGCAGTGGAGTTTTACAAACTGGCTAAAAAAGAAGGCATCAAACCCATCATCGGCGTCGAAGCCTACATGACTGCCGGGTCTAGACTCGACCGGACGGCCGAAGCTGGTGGAACAAAGAGATACTATCACTTGACCTTGCTCGCCAAAAATATCACCGGATATAAAAACTTGATGAAGCTAGTCACCTTGTCCAACTTGGAAGGCTATTATTACAAACCTCGCATGGACAAAGAAATATTGCGAAAATATTCTAATGGAATCATCGCTCTGTCTGGATGCCTCGGTGGAGAATTGTCTCAGAGTATTGTCCGCAAAGATTTCGACAAAGCTGAAGAGATCATCAAAGACTACCAAGACATCTTTGGCAAAGAAAATTATTTTATCGAAATTCAACACCACCCTTCCGTCGAAAACGACAAAGAAGTCCGCGAAGTTCTGGTCAAACTCGCCAAGAAACACGACGTCGACATCGTAGCCACTCAAGATTCCCACTATCCCTGCACCGACGATCACAAGGCCCACAACACTCTCCTCAAGATAAACACTCAAGGCACCGGCCAAGAAGGAAAATTTGAATTCTCCGAAGACGATTTTTCGTTCATGAATACCGAACAAGCCCAAAAAACTTTCAAGGATTATCCCGAAGCTGTGACCAACACCATGAAAGTCGCCGACATGTGCGACATCGAGCTCGAACTCGGCAAATGGGTCTTCCCAGATTTTCACATCGAAGGTGGTAAGACTGCCGATGAAAAACTCCGCGAGTTGGCCTATGCTGGATTTGAAAGATTAAAAATTACCGACACGCCCGAAGTCCGTGAGCGAATCGAATACGAACTCAAAGTCATCCGCGACAAAGGTTATTCGCCATACTTTTTGGTGGTCGGCGACTTGTTGCGCTTTGCCAAAGAAAATGGAATCTTGACTGCCATCCGTGGATCGGTGGCCGGATCGATGGTGACTTACCTGCTCGGAATCACCAAAATAAATCCGATCGAATATAAATTGCCGTTTGAACGATTCTTGAATCCATTTCGTCCTTCGGCGCCCGATATCGACATGGACTACGCCGACAACAGACGCGACGAGATGATCGAATATGCCAAACAAAAATATGGCGCGGATAAAGTCGCCCAGATCGGTACCTTTGGTACGATGATGGCCCGCGGAGCCGTGCGCGATGTGGCCAGAGCACTGGGCTATCCATACACTATCGGTGACAGAATTTCGAAAATGATTCCGATGGGTTCACAAGGAATGCCGATGACCATCGACCACGCCATGGAAATTGTCCCCGAACTCGCCGAAGCTTACAAAAAAGAAAAAGACACCAAAGAAATAATCGATCTGGCCAAAAAGCTCGAAGGCTGCGTTCGTCACATCTCCGTCCACGCGGCTGGTGTGGTCATCGCTCCAAAAGAAATCACAGAATACATGCCAGTGCAGTTTGACCCCAAGGGTGGAAAAATAATTACTCAATACGATATGTATAGCGCTGAAGAAGCCGGGCTATTAAAATTCGACTTCTTGGGAATCCGCAACTTGGCTATCTTGGCCGACGCGGTCAAACTGGTCAAACAATTTTACGACATCGACATAGATCTAGACAATATACCGATGGACGATAAAAAAACTTTCGAACTACTCGCTTCTGGCCAGACCGAAGGATTGTTTCAATTAAACGGCTCTGGAATGACTCGCTACCTGAAAGAACTAAAGCCAACTTCCATCCACGACATCAACGCCATGGTAGCCCTATACCGCCCTGGACCGATGGAGACTATCCCAGAATACATCAAACGCAAACACAACCCCCACTTGGTCCGCTACATGGATCCACGCATGAAGAAATTCTTGACCGAATCTCACGGCTTGATTGTCTACCAAGACGACTTGCTCTTCTCAGCTATCGAACTGGCTGGTTACAACTGGGAAGAAGCTGATAAATTCCGAAAAGCTGTCGGTAAAAAAATCCCTGCCGAGATGGCCGCTCAGCGCGAAAAACTCACCAAAGGAATTATCGCCAATGGGCAGACGCCAGAATTCGCCGAAAAACTTTGGAAACTTTTTGAACCTTTCCAAGCTTACGGATTCAACAAAGCTCACGCCGCTTCCTATGGACGCGTGGCCTACCAGACCGCCTATATGAAAGCCCATTATCCAGTGGAATATATGACTGCCATCCTGACCGCCGAGTCTGGTGACGTAGAGACGATTGCCAAAATTATAGAAGAGTGTAAACACATGAAAATTTCGGTGTTGCCACCACACATCAACGAAAGTTATGGCGGGTTCACTTGCTTGCCAGAAGTTGCCGACACAAAAATCAGCATGGAAAACAAAAGTAAAAATATTCGCTTTGGTTTTTACACTATCAAAAATTTGGGAACCGATATTTCTGACGCCATCATCACTGAGCGAAAGACCAATGGTAAGTTTAAAAATATCAATGACTTCTTAGAAAGAATCAAACATAAAAATTTAAATAAAAAATCTATGGAAGCCTTGATTAAATCCGGTTGCATGGACGATTGGGCCGACCGTGGAGTTCTCTTGGCCAATCTCGAAGCCATGCTCGCCTACAATCACGAAGGCTCGAACCAAAATCAAAACCAAGTTTCGCTTTTTGGTGGATTGCCAGACCTCAAGGCTCCAGAATTTCGTCTCCAAGATGCGCCACCCGCCGTCCAAGCTGAAAAACTTTTGTGGGAAAAAGAACTGCTCGGTCTCTATATCTCTGGCCACCCACTAGATCGAATCCGCGAAAAACTCGAGAGTCGTGACATCAATATTAAAAAAATATTAGATGGTGGGGACCATCGCCTCGGCAACGGCATGACAGTGACCCTCGCCGGCATCATCGAATCCGTCCGTCCAGTCATCACCAAAAAGAATGACCGGATGGCCTTTCTAAAAATTGCCGACTTTACCGGAGCCATCGAAGCCGTAGCTTTCCCTTCAGTCTATCAAGAAGCGATAGATGTTTTGGTAGCCGATAAATGTATAGCTCTCTCTGGAAAAATCTCCCTCAAAAACGGCGAAAAAAGCCTAATCATCGAAGCCGTAAAAGCAATTTAAAAATAGTGGACACCGAGTGTCCACTATTTTTCTTATTCATTTATTTATTATCACTTAAATCTTTTGCTGTAGATTTTTTAACAAAATCACTATAAGTATTTTTACTATCAAATTGTTCAGTTATAATTGAATTTATTAAAACGCCTGGCCACCTATTCTCTAAAACATAATCTTGATAACTTGACCAAAAATATTTTTGCCACTTTTCGCCGATTATTTCTTTTGGATTTTTGTGAATATAAGCAGACAAATATAATAATTGTTCATTATCTTCAACATGCACAGCTTGATATGGTCCTTGTAAAAGATGCCCACTTTTCTTGTATTTCGTATTAAAATATTTTGTATATGCGTTTAAAACGCGTTGCATATAAGTGGCAATTCCTTTTTCTTTTACTTCCAATACAGTCATGTGAAAGTGGTTTGGCATCATTGTAAAATTAACCAAGCCGACAGATCGATTCAATACGATATCAGACAGGGTTCTTTTAGATAAATTAAATTTTTTATGCTTTTTAAAATAATTGGTATAAAAACTAAGATTGTTGAACGTATAATCAGATTGAAAATACAACAAACAAAATAGGAAACGGATCCGGTCAGAATCGTCCAGAAATATGTTCTGCTTACTCATTCCTCTGTTGTAAATATGATAATACTCCCCAGGAGCAATTGTAATATTTCTCATATACCTTTTCCCAAAATAGTGGACACCGAGTGTCCACTATTTTTATTAAATTAAGGAATTTATATAGTTCCCAAAGCAGCACGAACCCCCTCCATCTCTCCCTCAACTTCTTTTATTTTATTATCAATAATTTCACCTGACGAACCTTGAAGGGCCAGAAGCTCGTCTAGCTTCCGATGCAACTCTGAGGACGCCACCTGACCATTTTGCAAGGCAGCCGCCTGGATTAAACTATTCGCCTCTCCCTTAAGCTTGAGTATATATTGTAACCGCTTAATCTCATTCATTAAAGCCTCAGCTTCTTTATCAGCACCAACGTCTCCAGATTTCATTAGTTCTGCATATAATTTCTCTTTACCTGAAATAATTTCTGGTATTGATTTCACACTTGCATTAAGTCCTTCATTCATATATTTTTTCTTAAATTAAAACTATTAATTAAACAACGTCATCGCTTTTTCGCGACTTTCGTTAAAAATTACTTCTAATATTTCCGCGACTTCTTTGGACAATTTTTTAATTTTTTCCAATTCCGGCTTTTTAAATTCCCCCAACAAGAACTTCAACACATCTTTCTCACCATGTGGCTTTTTGATTTTACCCGATGGTGTGGCTGGAGAAATTCCGATTCGAATCCGAGTAAACTCTTCCGATTTCAAAGCTTTGATTATCGAGCCCAAGCCATTGTGTCCACCGCTCGATCGATTGTAGGAAATTTTTATCTTGCCGAGCGGTAAATCGACATCGTCATAAATGACGACCAAATTTTCTAAATCTTTTTTAGTCTTGATGAGTGGAGCCACCGCTTTGCCAGAATTATTCATGAAATTATCTGGAGTCAAAAACTTAATTTTTTTATCTTCGAGTTTGGGAGCGACCAAGCCGACGATAATTCGACCGGTGTTGTGCCGTGTCTTTTCGTATTCCGCGCCTGGATTGCCGAGTCCTACTACAAGTTTCATGACTCTATGATATCACCTTTCGCCAAGCCAGTTTATATTAAACAACAACTTTGACGATGTTGTCAATATTTTTATATGATATAGTAGAGCAAATGGAAAACGAAAACAAAGAAAATGTAGTAGAAGAAGAACCAAAAGAACAATCTTGGTGGGAGTTAATTCGCTTTGCGCTGATAGCCATCGCTATCGTCCTTCCCCTCCGATTATTTATAGCCGAGCCTTTTGTGGTGTCTGGCTCATCGATGGTGCCGACTTTTACCGACAAAGATTATTTAATAATCGACAAAATTTCTTATCATCTCCACAGCCCAAAGCGTGATGACGTGGTGGTATTTAAATATCCAAACGACACGACAAAATATTTTATCAAAAGAATCATCGGCCTCCCTGGCGAGACGATCGATATCAAAGGCGAGACAATCACCATCACGAACGAAACCCATCCAGAAGGCCTAGTCCTAGATCAATCTTTTATCCAAAACATGTCGAACGACGACATCCATCTGAAATTAAAAAAAGACGAATACTATGTGATGGGTGACAATCGAACCGCTAGCTCAGATTCTCGAGTATGGGGGCCACTCAACAAAAAATTTATGACTGGTAGAGTTTGGCTCCGTTTACTCCCAATCAAACACGCCGACATTTACCCAGGAAAATTTATCCAAGCTGAAAATTAAAAATAATTATTAAAATATATGAAAAAAACAAAACCGAGTGCAGTCAATAAAGAAGCCAAGAAAAAGTCTGGAGAAATCTCTTCGCCAAAAGGCATGCGAGATATCATGAACGAAGACTATTATAGCTTCCAAGGTTTCTTTGAAAAAGCTCAAGAAGTCGCTATCTATTACGGATTCAAACCCATCGATACCCCTATCATGGAACACGAAGAGACTCTGACTGGTAGCATCGGCGAAGGCACGGATATCATCGATAAAGAGATGTACACCTTAAAGACCAAAGGTGGCGATTACCTAGCTCTCCGTCCAGAACACACCGCTCCACTCATGCGCGCTTATATCGAACACGGCATGCAGACCATGCCTCAACCAGTCATGTTTTATCAATACGGCCCAGTCTTTAGACACGACAATCCGCAACGCGGACGCTTCCGACAATTTTGGCAATTTGATCTAGATTCTCTAGGTTCAGACAAGAGCATCATGGACGCTTTGGTCATCAAAGCTGGGATGAGTATCCTCGAAGAAGCCGGCGCAGATAATCTCTCTATCGACATCAACTCTATCGGCGACAAAGAATGCCGAGGTGCTTACTTGCGCGAATTGACTAGTTTCTATCGAAAAAATATCAACGCCCTGGCTCCAATCGATCGCGAACGCCTCAAAACCAACCCACTTCGCATTTTGGATTCTAAAGAAGAAAAAACTATCGAGCTAAACCAAACTGCCCCAGATTCAATTTCTTTCCTTTGCCCATCTTGCAAGAAACACTTTAAAGAAGTCTTGGAATATTTAGAAGAGCTCGGTATACCTTACAATATCAACAAAAACCTAGTCCGGGGTCTCTCCTATTACACCCGAACTGTCTTTGAAATCATCGAACAAAAAGGAGGTGAAGACGGCACTCCGCTCACCATCGCTGGTGGTGGACGATATGATTACCTCGCTCGCCAAATCGGCAACAAGCGCGACGTCCCAGCAGTGGGCATGTCTATCGGTGTAGACCGAATCATCGCGGCACCTTGGTACAAAAAACTTTCTCCTCGCATTATCAAAAAACCAAAAATATATTTCATCCAGCTCGGTGCTGAAGCGAAATTGAAAAGTCTAAGTATTATCGATATTCTCCGCAAAGCTCATGTGCCCATCGCGCAATCTCTAT
>CAZHDU010000003.1:2176-27205 GCA_964531535.1 uncultured Candidatus Saccharibacteria bacterium | reverse complement strand
ATCAGCGGTATGATCGACAAGATTGAATACCTAGACGATTTGTTTGGTGGGCGAGTCAATATTGTCGACTATAAGACTGGGCGAAGTTTTTCGGAAAAGACCAAAGACGAGAAGAAAGATTACGAACGCCAGATTGTTTTCTACCATTTGCTTTTGGATGGCTATGATGAAAATGTCACCATCAATCAGAGTATGCTCGACTTTATAGAGAAAAATAAAAAAGGTGTATTTGAACAACATTCTTTCCCAGTCACTGCAGAAAATTTGGCTCAATTGAAAGAGGAGATAAATACCTGCGTCCGCGAAGTCTTGTCGCTCGAATTCTTAAAGAAGGGTTGCGGTAAAAGAGATTGTGAATGGTGTGGTCTCAGTAGATAAAATGATTATTTTTTGCTAATATCTAAAAATGTTCAAGAAAGTAAATACCAAATCTAAAGAAGAGTTGTTGCGGGATTTGCAAAATGAAGGTTTTGCCCGTAAAACCTTGTCTTTTTATCGCTATGTAAAAATTGCTGATCCGAAAGCCATGCGCGACATGTTGTTTGATAAACTCGAAGAGCTCAAGTGTCTCGGTCGGATCTATGTGGCAAGCGAGGGGATAAATGCTCAGATGAATGTTCCCGTGCAAAACTTTGAAGCTTTTAAAGATTTTCTGTATAGCATTCCTGGGTTCAAAGACGTGCCTTTTAAAATTGCTGTCGAGGAAAAAGGCTTGTCGAGTTTTTTGAAATTGATTATCAAAGTCCGGCCAAAAATTGTCGCTGATGGGCTCGATGATTCGACTTTCGATCCATCAAACACTGGCGAATATGCGGAAGCCGAAGAAGTGAACAATATGATTGACCGCGGGGTGACGGTGATTGATATGCGAAATATTTACGAAGCTGCTATCGGGCATTTTGAAAAGGCCAAGATTATGAATGTGGACTCTTTCCGAGAACAATTGGCGAAAGTCCACGACATGTTTAAAGATAAAAAAGACGAAGAAGTTTTATTGTATTGTACTGGCGGAATTCGTTGTGAAAAAGCTTCGGCATGGATGAAACACAATGGTTTTAAAAATGTGAAGCATATCAAAGGTGGAATCATCGACTATGCTCACCGAGTCAAAGAAAAAGGATTGCAAAATAAATTTAAAGGTAAAAATTTCGTCTTCGATGAACGCATGGGCGAGAAAGTCGGCGACGAGACTATCGCCTTTTGCCAGATTTGCGAGAAGACCAAATGTGATGATTATGTTCACTGCAAGAATCAATCTTGCCACGTCTTGTTTATCTGTTGCCAAGATTGCCAATCCAAACTCAAAGGGTATTGTTCAGTCATTTGTAATATCTGCGATAAATTCCCGAAAAAGATAAATCAATTTATCGTCGGCCCAAATCGTCAAAAGCACAAAAATCAATTTAAAAAGCACTATAAAAAATTTAACCTCGACCTCGAAACTAAGTAGATTTTTGGATGTTTTTTTGGTATATTAACTGAATGAGTGAAGATAAAAAAGAATCCCAGTCTGGCAGTGAACACCCGCTTTCTATGGTCATAAATGAAGCCATACGTATTTTTGCCGACCTTGGTTTTTCTGTATGGACTGGTCCAGAACTCGAAGATGAATGGCACAACTTCGACGCGCTAAATTTTCCAAAAGATCACCCAGCACGAGATATGCAGGATACTTTTTTTATAAAAGATAAGCCTGGCTATGTCTTGCGTACACATACATCCAACACACAAATTCATTTTATGGAGAAATTTGTGAAAGATGGGATGACTCCGCCTTTTGCCATAGTTGTTCCCGGCAAGGTCTATCGCAACGAAGCTACAGATGCGGGCCACGAAATGCAATTTCACCAACTCGAGGGTTTAATGATTGGCTCAGACGTTAGTGTGGCCAATATGAAGTGGGTGCTTTTGGAATTTTTCAAAAGATTTTTGGGCGAGGATGCAGAGATTCGGCTTCGTCCAAGCTTCTTTCCGTTCGTCGAGCCTGGCTTTGAAGTGGATGTAAAACACAATGGAAAATGGATGGAACTTTTGGGGGCGGGGATGGTTCACCCAAACGTATTAAAAAATTGCGGGATTGATTCCAGTAAGTATCAAGGTTTTGCCTTCGGTTTCGGATTGGATCGAGTGGCTATGATTAAACTTGGCATCCCAGATGTGCGGTTATTTTATCAAGGTGATTTACGACTCAATCAATTCTAATGAAATATTTCTCTGAAAAAAAGAAATTTATTTATATTGGCCTATTGGCAATTTGTACGGTGTTAACTGTGGCATTTTTTAGACAAAATAATTTTCTTAATTTAGGCATTCTATCGTTGTGTTCTATTTTGATGATTATGATTGATGGAGGAAAAAATTCTTTTCGGCTTTTTTGTGCGGGGTTTGTTTTGGGTCCGTTGTCGGAAGCTGTGTGTATTCATTTTGGAGCTTGGACATACGCTGAAACTTTCTTTCTGGGCTTTCCTGTATATTTACCCTTTGTCTGGGGAAACGCAGCGATTTTATTTAAAAGATTAAATTTATATACAGCATAATATGAAAATTTCTTACAATTGGCTTAAATGGTATATACCAGATGCACCAGCACCAGAAAATTTGGTGGATATTATTACGTATCATCTTTGTGAAGTTGATGGCACAGAAGCCAAGGGTGATGATGTTATTTTAGATTTAAAAATTTTACCAGATCGCGCTCACGATTTACTTTCTCACCAAGGTGTGGCGCGAGAGATCGCTTCGCTTCTGAAAATTAAGTATTTGGACCCAACTCCTAAATACAAGATACTAGAATCAAAGCCAACTAATTTAAAAATTGAAGTTGAAAGCGACCCCGCCAAGGACGGGACAAGTAAATGTAGACGCTATATGGGGCGAATTGTTCGAGGTGTCAAAGTTGGCCCGAGTCCAGATTGGGTGGTAAAACACCTGGAATCTATCGGTCAGAGAAGTATCAACAACATGGTAGACGCTTCAAATATCGTGATGTTCGATTGTGGCCAGCCGACCCACGTTTTTGATTTAAAGAAAGTAAAAGAAAAATTAGTGATTAGACAAGCCAAAGATGGCGAAATGCTGACTACTTTAGATAATAAAGAATGTAAATTAAAACCTAGTGATATGGTTATTGCGGATGCAGATAGAGCATTGGCTATAGCCGGAGTAAAAGGTGGCAAGGTGGCCGAAGTGGATGGAGACACTGTCGATGTGATTTTAGAAGTAGCCAATTTTGATCCGACCGCTGTCCGCAAGACTGCACAAAGTTTAAATATTTTTACAGACGCCAGGAAGAGATTTGAAAATGATTTGTCACCAGAGCTCGCTTCTTACGCTATGCGTGAACTCTCGGCTACAATTTTGGAAATGTGCCCCGAGGCTACTTTCGAAGATATCGTCGATGTTTATGGCGCCAAGCCAACTGAGAGGAAATTGAAATTCTCACTAGAAAAAATTTCCAAGATATTGGGTATAGGTTTGACGTTGGCTGATGTCGAAGATATCTTGAAGGCATACGTATACGAATACGTATATGCGGATGGCGTTTTTGAAATTGTCGTGCCACCGATGCGGTTTGATCTCGTTATCGAAGAAGACGTGGCCGAAGAAATCGGTAGATTTTTAGGTTATGATAAAGTAGAAGCGAAAAAACCAAAGATAGATTTTCAACCAAGTCAAAATGAAACTTTTCAAAAAATATCTAAAGCTCGAAACAAGCTACTAGGGGATGGTTATTCCGAAGTGATAACTTATGTTTTTCGAGATAAGGGAAGTGTCTCATTTTTGGCTTCCGCTTCAGACAAAAAATTTCTACGGGCTAATTTGAGTGATGGCTTAAACGAGAGTTTGAAATTGAATAAAGTAAACGCCCCACTTTTGGGCCTAAGCAATATCAAGATTTTCGAGATAGGCACAGTCTGGACACCAGATGAAGAAATCCACGTAGCTTATAATGAAAAGAATAATATCGTCGAAAAAACTCTCGAAGAGTTTGCTGCAAGCGTGGAGAAGAATTTCTCGGACTTACTCCAGCCTTCGACTGGAACCTTCCGCCTTCAAAATTCTTCTCCACGCTTTGCGCCGTGGTCTCTATTCCCATTTATTTCTCGAGATGTCTCTGTGTGGATGCCTGCCGGCGAGAGTCCAGAGGAATTAAAGAAAATACTTAAAGAAAATAGCACGGAGTTGATGGTCAAAGAGCCAGCCTTGGTGGATTCCTTCACAAAAGGCGACCAGACTTCATATGCTTTTCGCATGGTTTTCCAGTCTTTTGAGAGGACTTTGACTGATGCGGAAGTAAACGAAATTATGTCTAAAATAACCAATAAAATCAAGGAAAAAAATGGTTGGCAAGTTCGTTAAAATTTGCTACAATAGACAGATATTATGGCCAAAGAAAAAGACGAAAAGAAGCAAAAATATGGTGCTGAACAAATCTCCATTTTAGAGGGCTTGGAACCGGTCCGAAAGCGACCTGGAATGTATATCGGTACCACTGGGCCAGAAGGTCTCCACCATTTGGTTTGGGAAATTTTCGACAACTCACGCGATGAAGCCATGGGTGGTTTTTGTAATGACATCGAAGTTGTGCTTTTGCCAAACGATCGCATCCGCGTCGCCGACAATGGCCGAGGTATTCCTACCGATATTCACCCAAAGACTAAAGTGTCAGCCTTGGAAACTGTCATGACCACTCTCCACGCTGGAGGAAAATTCGGCGGGGAAGATTCTGGTTACAAAGTCTCTGGAGGTTTGCACGGAGTGGGCGCTTCGGTGGTCAATGCTCTTTCGACTTATACTCGGGCTGAAGTTCACCACGATGGTGGAAAGTTTATGCAGGAATACAGCCAAGGTAAGAAAAAGGCGGCAGTGAAAAAAATTGGTCCATCGAAAATGAATGGAACCATCATCACTTTTGAACCTGATCCAGAAATATTTAAAGAGGGAATTAAATTCAATTACGATACAATAGTAAACCACATTCGTCAGCAAGCTTACTTGGTCAAAGGTCTCAAGGTGCAAATCATCGACGCGCGAGAATGGGACAACACCAAGGGTCTAAATGAAGAAGATGTATTTTTCTTCCGAGAATTGGGGCTCGAAGTTCCTTCGGTTTCTTTCTATTTCGAAGGAGGACTCATTTCTCTAATTAAATTTTATAATAAATTTCAGAAAGCCGTTCAGAGTAATATTTTTTATGTAGAAAAAGAACAAGATGGTGTCGGCGTCGAGATTGCTTTGCAATATGTCGATGATATCGTCGATCGCATCGTTCCTTTTGCCAACAACATTCACACACCAGAAGGTGGAACTCATGTGACCGGATTCAAGACTGCGCTCACTCGTACGCTCAACACTTACTGCAAGAAAAATGAGATGATGAAAGAATCCGAAGGTGGATTCACTGGTGATGACGTGCTCGAAGGTCTCACTTGCGCCATCTCCGTCAAGCTTCGCGAGATTCAATTTGAAGGACAGACCAAAGCCAAACTCGGAAGTATGGAAGCGCAAGGCGCAGTGGCTACTGTTTTTGGTGAAGCCTTCAACAATTTCCTAGAAGAAAACCCAGACGAAGCGAAAGCTATCATCAACAAGTCTATCCTCGCCCTCAAGGCTCGTAAAGCAGCCAAGGCGGCCAAGGATTCAATCTTGCGTAAGGGAGCGCTCGAAGGTATGACTTTGCCTGGAAAGCTCGCTGACTGTCAAAGTAAAGATGCTTCAGAATCTGAGCTATTCTTAGTGGAGGGAGATTCGGCTGGAGGTAGTGCCAAGCAAGGACGCGACCGCCGAACTCAAGCCATCCTCCCACTTCGAGGTAAAATTTTGAACGTGGAAAGAGCTCGCATTGACAAGATGCTCGCTTCGAAAGAAGTCAAAGCCTTGGTCATCGCTCTCGGTACTTCGATTGGTGACACTTTTGATTTGACCAAGATGCGATATCACAAAATCATCATCGCTACAGATGCCGACGTGGACGGATCACACATCCGCACACTTCTTTTGACATTGTTCTACCGATATTTCCGCGCGGTCATCGATGCGGGATATATTTATATCGCTCAGCCACCACTATATAAAATTAAAAAAGGTAAAGAAATTTCTTATGCCTACACCGATGCCGACAAGTTGAAAATCGTCGGTAAAGATTCTGATGTAGTCGAGATTGGGGAAGTTGAAGCTACCGCTGAAGGCGAAGGTTCTGAACAAGGCGAAGAGGAAGAAGTCGAGACTAAAGCCAAGGCTAATAAATTCCACATCCAGCGCTTCAAAGGTCTCGGAGAAATGAACCCAGAAGAACTCTGGGAGACAACCATGGATCCAAACAATCGTATTTTGAAGAGAGTAGATATCTCCGACGCTGAAGAAGCCAACAAAATCTTCGATATCCTCATGGGCTCCGAAGTCCCTCCTCGAAAATCTTTCATTCAGTCTAATGCAAAATTAGCGGAGATAGATATCTAGAACAATGAAATCAAAACTTCTCATTGTTACCAGCAATCCAATGAAATTCAGAGAGCTTTCAAGTAAACTCAATGAGTTTTTTGATTGCGAACAAGCTGTCTTGGATGAACCTGAAATCCAGGGTACTTCTGAAGAAATATTAAATCATAAAGTAAAAAAAGCTTACGAATTATTTAAGCAACCACTTTTAGTGGATGATGTTTCTGTGCATTTTGATGAGCTGGGCGGATTTCCTGGCCCTTATATGAAAGACTTTTTTAAACACTTGACTCCATACCAAATTGGAAACAAATTTGCCGGTTCTCGAATAAAAA
The DNA here is from genome assembly GCA_964531535.1 of uncultured Candidatus Saccharibacteria bacterium. Classification (GTDB taxonomy): domain Bacteria; phylum Patescibacteriota; class Minisyncoccia; order Phycocordibacterales; family UBA9973; genus UBA9973. The sequence goes on along the minus strand of CAZHDU010000003.1, from coordinate 20,432 downwards.
CTGTCTGTCGATTGGCTTTATGTAGAGGTGAAAACGACACCATAATTGCTGAAGGGGTGATGAGTGGAGATATCGTGGCGCCTTCTTTAAAAGATCACGGCGATAGACACTTTGATTTATTTACCAAAGCTGACGGCACAGATCGCCCGTTGATAGAATTTTCTGCAGAAGAAAAAAATAAAATTTCTCATCGCGGGAGAGCTATGGAAATCCTACTTAACCTGCTGAGAGAAACACGCTTAATTAAAACTATTTGTATTTACGCGTTTAAGAACAGGCCGAGGATGAAGAGGGCGAGGCCGACGACTATGCCTAAAAATATTCCAGGTATACCTAGAAATAGATATCCAGCTATCATGCACACTATGAGTAAAAATTGCATATTATTTCTTGTCGTTAGTTATTAATTTATAAATTCTTTTTACACTAGCCTCGTGTGTCTCGTGTGAAGTGTCTAATACTTGCCATCTGTTTTCTTCAGTAATTCTTTGCGTGAAAGCATCGTGTAGATCTAGCGATCTTTTACCGAGTTGGAATTCTTTGGGTCGCAAACTATCCCTATAGGCTAAAACTTTTTTTGAAGGGAGTAACAAGAAAATTTTCAATTTATATCCTTTCAGTAATTTGTGGTACATATCCAGCCTTAGTTTACTTGATACCACATCTTCGATGATCACATTGTAATCATATTGAATAAAGTTTTTGGCTAGAGCGGCTGCGTTGTATGTTCCTAAAATTAATTCCTTGTCGCCACCTTTGACCCAGGGCTTGAGGTGACCCTTTTTAACCATACCTCTCAAGTTATCTATCTCTATATAAGCACTCCGCTTAAATTTGTTAGCCAAAGCTTTGCTGATCGTAGATTTGCCAGCCCCAGACGGGCCCAGTATCAGGATTATTAAATCATTTTTCATACACCTCTTTTTATTTTTTATTCTTAATAAATATTCCGTAACATATTTTACCATCAGCATCTATAATGTTTGTCATCATTGTTTCAAATCCTAGGCATGTAGTATTTTGTTTTTCTTGTTGTACTCTAGTGAATCCTTCATTGGTGCATACAGCACCACAACTAAAAATTCTTTCCTTCGGATAGAAAAATGTGATGAGAACTAGAGCTGTAATAACTAAAAAGACTTTTTTCATCAATTTTATTTTTTGTTCTTAATTTCTTCTAATAGTTTCGCCAAGACTTCTTCTTGAGATAGTTGGCCCAAATTTCCAGCGTCTCTCGATTCCAGAGTAATTTTATTGGCTTCAATTTCTTTATCACCGATGACGATCCAATACGGCATCAAGTTTTTCTTGGCATCGCGAACTTTTCCACCCAGATTTGAATCTCCATTGTCCAACTCAACTCGTATTTTGTTTTCTCGTAACATCTCATAAACCTTCTGGGCGTATTCGTTGTGATTTTCTCGCACAGGAATTATTTTCACTTGCACCGGTGAGAGCCATAGAGGGAATGCACCTGCATAATGCTCTATTAGAATGCCAAGAAATCTATCAGGGGATCCAATTAAGGCTCGGTGGATCATCGCTGGAGTTTTCTTCGTGCCATCATTTTCAGCATACTCAAGTTCAAAACGTTTTGGTTGATTAAAATCAAGTTGTATTGTAGATATTTGCCATTCTCGGCCGATAGCGTCTACGGCCATAATATCAATTTTAGGTCCATAAAAGGCAGCTTCACCTTCAGCTTCCTTGTTGGTAATATTTTTTTCTTTCAAAAGTTCTCGCATTATCATTTGAGATTTTTCCCAAACTGAATCATCTCCTAGGTACTTTTCTTTTTTATTTGGATCTCGTAATGACAAGCGCATCCAATAGTCTATTTTATAAACTTTTAAGGCTTTTTGAATAGCAGATAAAATATTACTGATTTCATTTTTTATTTGATCTTCACGACAGAAGATATGACCATCGTCTTGAGAAAAGGATCTTAGTCTTGTGAGCCCAGACATTTCTCCCGGTCTCTCGTCTCGATATAAAACTGCAAAGTCTGAATAGCGTATAGGCAAGTCTCGATAACTTCGAGGGCGGGAAGCATAAATTTGTGTGTGCTGGGGGCAGTTCATGGGTTTCAAGAACATTTCATCCGATACATATTGAGAGGTAACAGACAGCATGTCTTCTTTGTATTTATCATAATGCCCTGAAATTTTAAATAATTCTCCCTTGTTTATGTTTGGAGTATGTACTTCTCCAAAACCTAGTTCATTGTTTAACTCACGAGAGAATCCGATTATTTGTTCTCGCACGACGTTTCCTTTTGGAGTAAAAAGTGGCATACCGACTCCAACTAAATCTGAAAAAACAAATAGGTCTAGCTCTCGTCCTAGTTTGCGATGGTCTCTTTTTTTGGCTTCTTCTTGTTGCAGGATGTATGCATCGAGCTCTGCTTTGGTATTAAATGCGAGACCGTAGATACGAGTCAGCATTTTATTTTTTTCATCTCCTCTCCAGTATGCGCCAGCGACGCGATCGAGCTTAAAGGAATCAGGCGCGATTTCCTTCATATTTTCTACGTGCCCACCTTTACACAAATCCCAGTAGTTGCCTGATTTATAAAAAGTAACCTTCTGTCCATCCTTTGTAAATTCGTCTATCAATTCGTGCTTATATGGATTTTCAGGATATTCTTTTTTGGCTTCGTCAGCAGAGAGTTCTGACTTCTCAAAAGTAGTCCAAGTTGGTAAAATTTTTCGCATCGTTTTTTCTATTTTTGGCAAATCTGTATCTGATATGGGTGTAGAGAATTCAAAGTCAAAATAAAATCCGTTATCTATAGCTGGACCGATCGTACGTTTAGCATTTGGGTAAAGTTCTAGCACTGCAGCAGCTAGAAGGTGAGCCAAGGAGTGTCTTGTGTTGTGTAATTTTTCTTGTTCCATATGTTTTATATTATTTGCTTATAAATTAAAATCGCCCCGACAAAAATGATTGCTCATTTCTGTCGGGGCGAGTCTAGTTCGCGGTTCCACCCAACTTTTTACTCATTATTTGTAGATTAGCTTTTGGTCCCTTATCGGGGATTATGGTTGGTAGCCATAACAATCTCTACAGTATTTATGGTATCACGGGCCTCTAGAAAAGACAATACTGTTTGCTTTTTGTTTAGATTATGTTAAGATAGTCACATTATGGTAGTACGAATGAGACATACAAAATCGCATACAAAGAACAGACGCTCACACCACGCGCTAGCTGAAACCAGCTTTGCCAAGTGTGAAAACTGTCAGGCTCTAAAGAAGCGCCACACTGTCTGTGGTCAATGTGGATTTTACCGCGGTAAAAAGGTTTTAGATTTGGTTAAAAAGGCTGAAAAGAAGCAGAAGAAGGCGAAGGCAGCTCAAGCTAAGAGCTAGTTCTAAAGTAGAAAGTTATAAAGTGCAAAGTGCATTTTAATTTAACTTTATAAACTTTAAAAACTTGATAACTTTATAAACTATGGCCAACAGGCACCTTTCTAGATCAATAGTCTTACAAACTCTTTTTGAATGGGATTTTTCTCCTGTAGGTGAGTCTGTGGCTGGTGGCGAAAATACTCAACCAGAAACTAAAACTAAAGAATTTCCTGAAGAAAAAATTAAGGAAATTTTAAAAAGAAATCTAAAAGAATTCGCTCCTGGTCTCGAAGACGATCACTTTGTGTTTTTGTTGACTGAAAAAGTTTTGCGCAATCGAGCTTCCATCGACGAGATTATAGAAAAAGCGGCCCCAGATTGGCCAATCGACAAGATCTCTATCATTGACCGAAATATCTTGCGTATCGGCCTCACCGAGCTTTTGTTTGGCGATCGCAACGAAGTCCCTCCAAAGGTGGCCATCAACGAAGCCATCGAACTAGCCAAGACTTTTGGCGGTGAAAATTCTGGTAAATTCGTAAATGGTGTCTTGGGCGCGGTTTATAAAGAAATCGGCGAACCGGGCAAAGAACAAGTCAGCAAGAAAAAAGGCGATGGCAAAGAGCCAATCGACATATCCAAATTACCAGTTGAAAAAAAGGGTGGAGCTCTAGTCTATGCTAAAGCGGATGGCAAGACGTATTTTGCCCTAGTCCACGACGTGTTTGGTTATTGGACTTTGTCCAAGGGTGGTTTTGAAGACGGCGAAGATGAAGCCACTGCGACCATGCGAGAAATCAAAGAAGAAATCGGGCTAGATATTGAAATCGAAGAAAAGCTCGGAGAAAATGAATATGTGGCTGCTCATCCAGAGAAAGGAAAAATATTAAAACGGGTAGTATACTTTTTGGCGCAGAGTGAATATCAAGAATTGGTTCTAGAAAAATCTGGTGGGCTCGATGGAGCGAGATGGTTTGAGCTTGCGGAAATTCCTGAGCTCCGAATCTATAATGATATTATCCCGCTCATCACCAAGGCCATTGAAATAATTAGTAAAAAATAACCACCGCCAAAGCGGGGCAAGTATGATAAATTTTGCAGAATTTGAAAAAAAGACAAAAATAATTTTTAAAGATAAAAATTTGCTGAAGCAAGCTTTTATTCACCGTTCATATATCAACGAAAATCCTAGCCAAGGCCTCGCTCACAATGAGCGCTTGGAGTTTTTGGGCGATGCTGTGCTCGAGCTCATCGTCACTGATTTTTTGTATAAGAAATTTCCAAAATATGCCGAAGGGGAATTGACCTCGGTCCGCAGTGCTTTGGTAAACGCGGTCATCATCTCTTCGATTGCCGAAGATACTGGCATGAATGATTACTTGTTGTTGTCGAAAGGAGAAACTAAAGACAAGGGCAAGGCTAGACAATATATCTTGGCCAATACCTACGAAGCCTACGTCGGCGCGCTGTATCTCGACCAAGGCTATGATGTCGTCGAGAAATTCATCGAGAAGACATTGCTTCCGAAGACTGATGAAATCGTCAATAAAAAATTGTGGCGCGATGCGAAATCTTTGGTACAAGAAAAAGCCCAAGAATTTGTCGGGGTTACTCCAGCTTATAAAGTACTCTCTGAAGCCGGCCCAGATCACGATAAACATTTTACCGTCGGTATATATTTTGCTAAAAACTTGATTGCCGAAGGTAAGGGCAAGAGTAAACAAGAGGCTGAACAAAAGGCCGCCGAAGCCGCCCTCAAACTCAAGAATTGGTTGGATTAAATCTGTGGTAGAATATAGGCAATGCGGCTCAAGACCCTAGAATTAAATGGCTTCAAATCCTTTTCTCAGAAAAGCGTTTTAGAGTTTAATACGCCGATTGTCTCTATCGTCGGGCCGAATGGTTCCGGTAAATCAAACGTCGTCGAAGCTTTGCGCTATGTGCTCGGCGAGCAATCTATCAAATCTATGCGCGGAAAGTCTGGCTCGGATTTGATATTCAAAGGTTCTAAAAATCTCTCGGCTGGTTCTCGGGCGGCGGTGACTATTTATTTCGATAACAAAGACAAAGTTTTCCGCTTGACCAACGATGTCGGGGAAGAAGTTAATTTGAATTTTGATACAGTCAGCATCTCGCGTGAGGTATATCCTGATGGGGTCAACAATTATATTTTAAACGGCACTGAGGTTCGCTTGAAAGATATTCATAACCTTTTGGCTTCGGTAAATATCGGGGCTTCTGGTCACCAGATTATTTCTCAGGGTGAGGCGGACAGAATTTTGAACTCCAATCCGAAAGAGCGCAAGGCTATGGTGGAAGATGCGCTCGGGCTCAAAGTGTATCAATATAAAATCAAAGAGAGCGAACGCAAACTCGAGCGGACGACTGTAAACATGAAAGAGGTCTCGATGTTGCGCCGAGAAAATGCTCCGCATTTAAATTTCTTAAGGAAACAAGTAGAAAAATTTGAAAAGGCTAAAGAGATGGAAGCCGAGCTCGCCCTTCTATACAAAGAATATCTCAAGCGCGAGAGTGTGTATTTGGAAAAAGAAAAAGCAATATTACTTTCTGAAAAGAAGAACTTGATGACCGAGCTCGACGAAGTCTCGCTAAAACTAGAGGGTATCAAAGATGAAAATGGGGGAGCTTCGGGCGGGAGGATAGACGAGCTCCGAGCTTTGGAGAAAAAAATAAATGAAATTCGATCACTCAAGAACGAACTCGAACGTAAAATCGGGCGCATCGAAGGCATGCTCGAAGCCAAAGAACACCGAGTCAAAATCTCTGGCCGTTGCCCACTTTGTGGTAACGAAATCCAAGAGATGCACGCTGAGCAAATCGAAAAGCGACAACAAGAAGAGCAAGAACTAGTCGACTTAAAGAATTCACAGACGAGCACCATGGCCGAGATTGCCCGATTGGAACAAGAAGAAATAGCTCTCGGCAAATCGGCGGAGGCCTTGAAAGAGGAATTGAATAAACACATGGAAGCTTTGCGAGACTTGGAGCGAGAGAAATTTTCGTTCAAGGTTCGCCATCAAGAATTGGCGAGCGCGCTCGAAGTTATCAATATCAAGGAAGTAAACTTGAGTCGGGAATTTGAGGCTTTCGAAAATGAATTACGGGAAGGAGTGGCTCTGGTTGGCCGAGAGATTTTGGCTTATCGCGACCATGTCGTCGAAGGCGAGATTGATTTGACCGCCAAGGAAGACCAAAAGCGCAAGATTGAGCGAATTAAAATAAAACTCGAAGATGCCGGGCTCGGCGGAGGCGCGGAAGTCTTGAAAGAATTTAAAGAAGCCACCGAGCGTGATGAATTTTTGGCGAAAGAATTGGAAGATTTAAATAAGAGTATAGAATCTCTGCAAAAGCTGATTGTGGATTTGAAAGAAAAAATTGATGTGGAATTCAAAGAGGGAATTCGCAAAATCAATATCGAATTTAACGAATTCTTCAAATTGGTTTTCGGTGGTGGGCATGGAAATCTCTCGATCATTTCTGAAAATAAAAGAGTTCGCAAAGACGAGGCCGAACTCCTCGATGAAGAAACTTCTCCGGACGGTTCGACAAGTGAGTTCGTGTTTGAGCAGGGAGTAGATATCAGTGTGTCTCTGCCACAAAAAAAGGTCAAAGAATTGCAAGCGCTATCTGGTGGCGAGCGATCGCTTACTTCTATCGCGCTATTGTTTGCTATGTCGCAAGTAAACCCACCACCATTTTTGGTCTTGGATGAGACCGACGCGGCCCTCGACGAAGCCAACTCGCGCAAATATGGCGATATGCTCGAAAAACTTTCTAAACATTCTCAACTCATCGTGGTCACTCACAACCGCGAGACCATGTCTCGAGCTGGAGTTCTCTATGGAGTGACCATAGGCGCCGACGGAGCGTCAAAATTGCTATCAGTCAAACTAGACGAAGCCGCAGCTATTGCGAAATAAAAGCAAATAATATATAAATACAAAGAAGTTCTTGGGTATATCACCTCGATGCACTGCCGAAAGGAAAACTATGGAAGCTAAGGGTTATTTGTCTGAGTCAGACGCTCTGAAAATTTTCAGCGTGAAGGATCTCCTCGCAATCTCTATTTCGAAAGGGGGAATCAAACTCAAATCCGGAGTCGTATTGTCTTTCACTGGTGGGGCTGGTCCGGGTAAAGAAATTGGCTACACTCTTTCCGGCACAGAGGAGCAGGTCAACGAGGCTCTCCGTGAGCTTGACAAAGCTCTGGGTCGGTAAGTCGGTAGTCGCCACACTTGTGTGTGGACGGGTCAGAGTATCGCTTCGTTCACGCACAAGTGGGCAGGATCAATTTCCTCCCACTTTTTTTTCACTAAAATTTCACATTCTCCTCTTTGCCCTCGATTACTTTCTCGGGCTGGAAGACACTATTTAATTTAACTATATTTTTTTGTGTGGTCATGCTACCATCTCGGCCGAGTTTGATTTGGAGGAGCATGCCTTGCATGGTATTTTGCGAAAAGCCTTGGTCGAAAATAAAATTCCCGAGCGAGTAGGCTATGAATCCATCTTTGTAAATTTCGGTATCTTCCGCGACGTGTGGATGGTGGCCGATGACAATCTTGGCCCCAGCATCGATGGCTTTGTGAGCTAGTAATTCTTGTCGAGCGTTGTGGACGAGTTTATATTCATCACCAAAATGAAATGAGACCACCAGGTAATCTACTTTTTGTGAAGCGTTCCTTACAATATCGTCAAAGCGTGGGTTGCTGGCTAGCAACAATCCTGCCTGGGCGGGCAAGCCTGCTTGAGCTTCTGATCCAGGTATTTCGTCGGTGGCCTTCATCCAATCTGGACCGACATCAGAAAATCCCAAGAAGCCAATTTTGATTCCATATTTTTCGATGACTGTCGGTTCTTCGGCAGACTTGGCGCTCACTCCGCCACCAGTGTAGAGGATTTCATTTTCTTGAAGTCGAGACAGGGTGTCGGCATAGGCATCTCGGCCCCAATCGCCGACGTGGTTGTTGGCCACCGAGACGATATCAAAACCAGCTCCAGCCAGAGTCGGGATGACAGTCGGATTCATCCGGAAAGAATATAAGTTGTGTCGGTCGCGACCAAGATCAGAGACGGGGCCCTCGAGGTTGGCAAAACTAATGTCAGCCTTTTTTAATATTTCTAGGTTTTCAAAAAGGGCGCCAAAGTCATTGTTGAAATTTTTGATGACTGAGTTTTCTACTCCACGATCGAGCATAATGTCTCCGGCAAAATTCATGGTGATAAAATCTGGGTCGCGAATATCGGGCATATCGGTCTTGGCCCGGACCCAATCGGTATTTGCATCTTCTTTGCCACCATAGTAAACATTTTTCTTTAAATAGTTCAAGATATTTTTTACATCTTGGTAGCGGTCTTTACTTTTGAGGAGGACGATGGCCACAAGGAGCTCGGTGTTCTCGCCGAGCGGTAGGGAAAACATGGAGATGACGGTCTCTAGGGCTTTGTCAGTGTAGCCACTCTTGCCACCGATATATCCCGGCTCGCGCAAAAATTGATTGGTGCTAGACCAGTTGTGAGATTTGTTTGCAAAATTTCTCTTTGTGGTGATTTTTAATAAATCAGTTTTTTCTTTTACCAAGTAGCCGGCGAGTTTGAAGAGGTCAAGTGGAGTCGAAGTATTGTGGGGCGAGAGACCACTCGGGTCTTCATAGGAAGTTTTTTCCATGTTTAGCTTTTCGGCTTCTTGGTTCATCTTGCGGATGAAAGAGGCACGATCAAAATGTTCAGCCAAAATTTCTGCGGCGTCGTTGCTCGACTCGAGGAGGAGTGGATACAAGAGTTCATCGGTTTTTATTTTTTCACCATTCTTAAAATTTCCGTTGGTGCCATAAGTTTTCAGGGCTTCCGCGCTCGCCTTGGCTATGTCGTTTGGGTTGGTGATTTCGGTCGAGATGAGGGCGGTCATGAGTTTGGAAACCGAGGCGATAGGGTAGACGTCTTTAGCATTTTGGGAGAGGATGATTTCGCCAGTATTTAAATCACCGACCAGGTAGGCATCGGCTGAGACTTTTAGATTATTTTTAAAGTCTCGATTGAAATAGGCATATTTAGGTAGAGCCGTCTCTGCGCTCGCGGTGATTACTTCACCACTTTTAAAATCGGTCTGGTTGGGCTTTGGTCCTAGGAGTATCGCATAGATGAAAACTGGTGACAAAATAACCAAGCTCCCGAGCAATAATTTTATTTTTGCACTTCTTTGTTGGCTCATACCAGGGAGTAATCGATGGATTTCTTTTCTAGGTCTACATTTTTGACTTTAATTTTTACTTGGTCACCGAGGCGGTAGCGTTTCTTTTTCTTTTGACCGAGGAGTTCGAGTTTCTTTTCGTTGAAGACATAATAATCATCGCCCATGTCTCGTAGTCGAACCATGCCTTCACACTTGGTCTCGAGTTCTTCGATATACATGCCCCATTCGGTGATGCCGCTGACTACACCAGAGAAAGATTTACCCAATCGTTTCGACATATATTCGACTTGTTTGTATTTAATAGAAGAGCGTTCAGCATCAGAAGCGCGTTTTTCTTGTTCAGAAGCTTTACGAGACATGTCCTCATAGATTCCGGCTTTACTCAATTCCACTTTCTTTTTGTTTAAGAAATCAGCCAAGAGACGATGGACGATGATGTCTGGGTAGCGACGAATTGGTGAAGTGAAATGGGTGTAATAATCGAAAGCTAGACCATAGTGGCCAATATTTTTTGTAGAATAAATGGCTTTCGACATGGAGCGAATTACGGCGCGCTGAACTGTGTCGGCTTCGGGTTTACCAGCGAGTTTTTCCAAGAGTTTGTTTAATTCGTGGGTAGGGATGAGACCGTCCACGAGAGAGACTTTATGGCCAAGACTGCGCAAGAAGAAAGCGAGATCAGTCATCTTTTCTCGACTTGGTAAATCGTGGACCCGATAAATCGAGACGATATTTTTTCCGGAAATAGTTTTTGAGACGTGACGGTTGGCCAGCAACATGAATTCTTCGATGAGCTTGTTGGAATCCCCGCGTTCTTTGGTGATGACCTTGATCGGCACGCCGTCTTTATCGAGTACAAATTTTACTTCGGTTTGTTCGAGCGAGATGGCGCCATTGGCAAATCTGGCCTTGTGAAGTTTTTTGGCGATGTTATTTAAAATATCTAATTCTCGGTGGAGTGGCGCTCCGGCTTTTTTGATTTAGACTTGCGCTTCTTCATAGGTGAATAGTTTTTGAGAGTGTATGATTGTCCGCCCATACCATTCGCTTTGGATTTCTCCATTTTTGTTTAGGACAAACACCGCGCTCATAGTCAGGCGGTCTTGGTTTGGCACTAGGGAACACAAATCATTGGATAGAATTTCTGGGAGCATGGGGATAGTCCGGTCGACGAGGTAGACCGAAGTTCCACGTTCGCGCGCTTCGCGATCTAGCTCGCTACCGATTTTGACATAGTGAGAGACATCGGCGATATGGATCCCAACTTCAAAAGTGTCGGGAGAAACTTCGAGAAACGATATTGCGTCGTCGAAATCTTTGGCGTCGGCGGGGTCGATGGTGAAGGTGAGGGTCTTTCTGAAATCTCTTCGGCCGGCAAAATCTTTTTCTTGGATACCTTGGGATTTAATTTCCAGAGCTTCAGCTTCGACTTTTTCTGGGAGCTCGGCCGCAAAGCCTTTTTCCATGGCGATGGCGTGCATCTCGACATTGTTTTCTCCGGGACGGCCAAATATTTTGATGACTTCACCAATCGGCGCTTTCTTTGGATCTTTCCAAGAAGTAATCTCGACAAAAACTTTTTGCCCAGCTTCGGCTCCATTTAAAGAATCGTTGTGGACTAAAATGTCGGTGTACATTTTCGAGTCATCGGGCTTGAGGAAATATATGCCATTCTCGATTTCTAGTACGCCAGAAAAACGCATCTTGGCGCGTTCGATTATCTTGGTGACTTCGGCGGTCTGTCGGCCCGGGCCCTTGGGATGGAGTAATATCTCGACGGTATCGCCGTGGAGAGCCGTGTGGAGGTGTTTATAGTCCACTTCTGGATCCTGGCCTTTATTTTTATCGGTACCTACGGCTACGTATCCAGTCCCTTTTGCAGATATGGAGATTGTGCCCTGTGCTTTGTTTGTTTGGTTTTTCATTTTCCTTACTATAGCACACTTATCTTGCATTTTAAATAATTTATGTTACACTCATTCGTATGTTGAAAATAAGATTACAAAGAATAGGCAGGAAGAACGACCCGAGTTTTCGCGTGGTTTTAACTGACTCTAAGAACAGCACTAAGAGTGGCCGTTTTCTAGAGATTTTGGGTACTTATAACCCAAAGGCGAAAGGAGAAGACAACAAGAAACTCGATGCAGAACGCATCAAATATTGGATGAGTAAGGGCGCACAATGCTCTGACACCATGCACAATTTTTTGGTTCACGACAAAGTCGTCGCTGGCAAGAAGAAAAACGTGCTTCCTAAAAAGAAACCTACTCTAAAACGTAAGGAACTCAAAGCAAAGAAATAATTTCTTTGTCTAAAATAAATATTAATTAGTTTTAAACCTCAAGATGTGGAATTTTGGGGTTTAGCTTGTAGAAAATTTTGCAAAAAAAATACTACAGGGTATAATTAACTTACGCAGTACCGTCGCAACTGCACGATTTAATAAGATAATAATTTTAAGTAACAATATGGAAGACGCAGACAAGATATTTTTGGAATACGTGGTCAAGGCTCTAGTAGACAATCCAAACGATGTAGTCATCGAAAGAACAGTAGACGAGATGGGCGTGCTCATTACGTTGACTGTAAACCCAGCTGATATGGGTAAGATTATCGGACGAATGGGTAACACTGCCAAGGCTATCCGCACATTGCTCCGCATTATCGGTATGAAGAACAATGCTCGCGTAAACCTAAAGATCAACGAACCAGAAGGTGGCACCAGACACATGGATGGGGGAAGCAGTATGACTGTCCCTCCTCGACCAGCTGGTGAGAGATCTCCAGGCGCTGCACCGAGTGTCTTAAAGACTATCGACGAGGCAATGGATGAGATTAAGGGAATATAATGTTAGGTTGTAGCAAAAGACTCAGAGAAATCTGAGTCTTTTGATTTTTTGTGGATTTGTGGTATATCTATATTTAGATTAGAAAGGGGTGGCGTGAATGGATGGGTCCATTTCTCCGCTATCCCTGGAGGGCGAAAAAATGAATGAGCGTGTTGTTCTTGGCTGTGTCGCTGTGTTGGCCGTTTTGGGACTGTTCGCTATGTCCAGTTCGACCAACACTCTGCCGATGCCGATGTCCAGCTGCGGCGTCGTGCGGCATGTGAAATACCTGCCACCCGCGGATCCTGGCCCTGGAGCGATCCAGGTCGAACTTTCTGGGGAAACCCGGGTGTTCGTCGGCCCGTTCAAGGGCGCCGACGTGGTTCCGGGTCGTCTGACCAAGCTGACCGATCTCAACATCGGCACCCTGGTCGAAATCCCCACAACCTGCTCGACTTCGTAAGAGGCCAAAAGGCGAGTTTGCATCTAATCGCCGTTAGGGATTGTCGTCCCGGCGGCGATTTCTAATTTCTGGTTGCTTTTTTAAGCCACAAGCTATAACCTAATAGCTATAAGCTATTTATATGAATTTCCACATAATTACAATTTTTCCAGAGATGTTTGATTCTTATTTACAAGAGTCTATTTTGGGCCGGGCGATTAAGGACAAAAAAATCTCTGTAAGATTTTATAATCCAATGAGTTTTTGTAAGCCCAAAGAGCGGGTCGACGGTCGGCCTTATGGCGGAGGGCCAGGGATGGTGTTGCGACCAGAATTTTTTCTGAAAGCTTTTTCTAAAATAAAAATTAAAAATAAAAAGACGACAAAGACTATTCTATTTTCTCCAAGTGGTAAAAAATTCGACACTGAATACGCTAAAAAATCTGCAAAAAAATATACAGACATAATTTTAATTTCTGGAAGATACGAGGGGATAGATGCCCGAGTGCAAAAGATTCTTAAAGCCGAAGAAATATCAATCGGGGATTATGTGCTGACTGGAGGTGAAATTCCGGCTATGGTTTTGATCGATTCTATTTCTCGCCAGGTTCCTGGGGTTTTGGGTACGTACGAGTCTTTAGAAGAAGAGCGGGTATCTAGTAGTGAAGTCTACACTCGCCCGGAAGTCTTGAAATATCCCTTCGGCAAAGCTCAGGGTAAAAACTACAAAGTCCCTAAAATACTCTTATCTGGCAACCATAAATTGATCGATGAGTGGAAAAATAAGACAAAGCTCAGCTAGGCAAGGCCTAGCTGAGCTTTAAATAGAAAGCACCCAGAGAAGTTGGGATACTTTCTGGGTGCGATGAGGTCCTTTCCTATTTATTTTTAAGTTCACGGATGATTCTTCTCACTGAACGACGGAAACTCGGTTGGCTAAAGTTACCGTCGGAAATCTTTCTGACGTCTCGCCTGATGTACTGTTTGATAGACGGAGAGTAAGGGCTTCCATCCGCCAATATTGGTCCACCCACTATGCCTGGCGGGAGTACATCGATGACGTTGTTTGAAGCTGTTACCAGCCAGGAGTGAGAGAACCCTGGATAGTAGAAGCCACTTCGACACTTCAGACCGAAGACCTTCGCCACAGCCCGTGACAGTATGTGGCAAGAGAGGGTGATCTCTTCACCTTCTTCGTCGACACCCAGATCGATGTCTGGCAATGCTTCCAGTGCTTGCCTTATGCGCATAAGCAACTGCACATCGTCAGCTGGCAATATGCTCTGTGCGTAGGGTATCATTATTCCTTTCCTTTGTTTCTTGTGTTGGGAGCAAAACTAAAATTCAGATTAGGACTTATTGTGGTCATAGTCAAGGTTTTCAGCTAGGCCTTGCCTAGCTGAACAGTGCTTGATATGATAATGTTATGTCGACACGTAGTGTAAAACTAGTCTCTGGGGAATATTATCACATATATAATCGTGGAAATAGTAAGCAAAGAATTTTTCTAGACCCAGAGGACTATATGCATTTCATTGGTCTTATGCGTGCAATCAGAAGGGCAATCTCAAGATTGGTAATTTAAAAAAGGGTCAAACATTATTTGATTTAAATCGTGATGATTGTTTAGTGAGTATCGGAGCATATTGTCTAATGCCTAATCATTTTCATATTTTAACCACTCAAGTTGGAGATGAAAACATAAGTAATTTTATGCAAAAACTGAGCACTGCATATTCAATGTATTTTAATAAAAAGTATCAAAGAACAGGTAGTCTATTTGAGGGTAAGTTTAAAGCTCAGCATTTAGATACAGATCGTTATTTAAAATATATTTTTTCTTATATTCACTTAAATCCAGTAAAACTCATTCAGGGTGATTGGAAAGAAGTAGGTATAAAGAATCAAGGAGAAGCTTTTACATATCTAAATACCTATAGATATTCGAGCTATCTAGATTTTCTGGAAGAAGGCAGGACGCAGGGTAAGATTCTTAATATAGATGTTTTCCCAAAGTACTTTCCAAGCAAAAAATCATTTCTTAGAGAAATTATAGATTGGTTGAGTTATAAAGATGATTTTCAGCTAGGCAAGGCCTCGCTGAACACGTAAACTAATTGATGAGTGGAAAAAGAGGGGGGATGTTGTATAATCTTTAATATGAAATATCAAAAAGGTTTTGCTCCCTTAATGTTAGTTTTACTAATGGTTTTAGGTTTAGGTGCAGTAGGTGGTGGGTATGCAATCTATAATAGCAAGAAACCTCTAGAAAATTTTAATGATAAGGCAGAAAATCTAGAAGATGAACTAGTTGATGATAGTAGTGACGCTACTCCTCAAAAAGCTGCAGACAAAAACCCAAGTTCTACAATAGAAAAATTAGCTGTAACATTTCCAACGGTAGGGGCGACATTAATAGAAGGTCAAACTTACAATATAACTTGGATAAATTCCAATAGTAATACCAGCTACAGTTTATATCTTGAAAATGATCAAGCTGGTTCTATTAGAATTGGAGAAACTTCACAAAAATCATATTCTTGGACTGTACCGTCAATACTTGGTTATATGAATGGTGGTGATAGTTACCATACTGTGGCGCCAGTAGATGGTTATCGTATTTCTTTTACTAGTGGTGCTTCAACACAATATAGTCCAGTGTTTAAAATTGTTTCATCTGCGACCAAGGATGGAAAAATTACATTTCCCACTTCTGGTGCAACCTTGATAGAGGGTCAAACTTATAAAATAACTTGGGAAGGTTTTAGTATCTCTAGCGCAACTGATTATGCATTTCTAGGCCATAAAAATGGCAGTATTAGTCTAACGCCAGAAACGGGAGCAGTTATTTCAGAAAAATATATTTCATGGAAGGTTCCTCGTCTTGAACTTTTTGGTGAACGAAAAATTTTACCAGGTGACGGTTTTCGCATAGTTATCTCTAGTAAGAGCGATCAACAGAAAAAATATTCTAGTCCAGAATTTAAAATTGTCGCTCCCTAGGTGCTAGGTTATCCACAATGTCGCTTTTTATTATGGCATTGACAAATAGCGTGAAATAGAGTAGTCTAACTGAGATTCAATGATTGAGTACTGGATGGAATCCTGTATGTTTTGGTTTGGGTTTTACATTACAAGGGTTTATTAACTTAATCATATCTCTAAATAAATTTTAAGAACTTAAAGAAAAGTGCTTTCTCTTTTATTTTTCTTTGATTTCTTTTTGTTTGTTTTCGGGTAAGCAAATATGCAAAAAGATACAACGCGTCCGAAGAAGTATTTTTCGAAATACAAGAAGCCGTTAGCACCTTTTCCAAATTTAATTGAAGCTCAATTAAAGTCTTTTTCGTGGTTGATTGAAAAAGGAATCGGAGAAGTTTTTAAAGAATTTTCACCTATTTCCGATTATTCTGGAAAAAAGTTTCAACTAGAATTCTTGTCGTTCTCTCTCGGAGAATCCAAGACAGATGAAAACGAATCTAAGATAAACAAACTTTCATATCAAGGTCTACTCAAAGTTCGAGTAAAGTTGACCAACAAAATACTGGGTACTGTCAAAGAACAAGAAATTTTCATGTCGGAGCTGCCACTGATGACTCCACACGGACTTTTCATCATCAATGGAGTAGAGCGTGTCATCGTGCCCCAATTGGCGCGATCTTTTGGCGTTTTCTTTACTGAATCCGAGACCAAAGGTATCCGATACTTCGGCGCAAAGATGATTCCAGCTCGTGGAGTATGGATAGAAATTGAATCAGAATCTGACGGGGCTATCTATGTCAGAATAGATAAAAAGAGAAAATTCCCAGTCACTGCGCTTTTGCGAGTCATGGGTTATCACACTGATGACGCCATCTTGAAAGCTTTCGATGTCAAATCACCATTCCGAGAAAATTTTGAAGCCAATATCAAGGCTTGTCTAGCTAAAGATACAGCGAAAAATGTAAACGATGCTTATGTCGATGTCTACAAGCGTTTGCGCGATGGCGACATGGCCACTGCTGAAAACGCGAAAGAATTTATCGATTCTTTGTTTACAGCTGAGAGATATGACTTGTCTCCAGTCGGACGATTTAGATTCAATCAAAGATTTGAAAAGGGTATGGATGAAGTTTCTATGGCTCGCCGAACTATCTCTAAAGAAGATGTGGCGACTGTAGTCATGCACATCATCGCTTTAAACCACACTCCGACTGCTCAAGCTGACGATATCGATCACTTGGGTCAAAGACGAGTTCGTTTTGTCGGAGAAATTCTGCAACAAAAAGTTCGCACAGGTATGATGCAAATCAAGAGAAACATCCAAGACCGTATGTCTATCATTGATGTGCAGACTGCAATGCCAATCCAAATCATCAACCAACGTCCACTCCAAGCTCGTATTAAAGAATTCTTTACTACCAACCAATTGTCTCAATTCATGGGTCAAGAAAACGTCTTGTATGAGATGGAACACTTGCGCCAATTGTCAGCTCTCGGTCCCGGCGGTCTAACTCGAGAAAGAGCTGGACTAGAAGTCCGCGACGTGCACCCTTCGCACTATGGCCGAATCTGTCCTATTCACACACCTGAAGGTCCAAACATTGGTCTCGTTTTGCACTTGTCTACATATGCCCGAATCAACGAATTTGGAATCATCGAGACTCCATATGTCAAAGTGAAGAATGGAAAAATCACTGGTGAAATCGTCTACCTAAACGGTCTCGAAGAAGAAAAATACAACATCGCTCACTCTGGAATTCCTTATGATGAGAATGGAAAAATAACACAAGAAATAGTCGAAGCTCGTATCAAGACTGAGCCAGGTACAGTGTCTCGTGATGAGATTGATTTCATCGACGTAGCTGCCAACCAAGCTTTCTCAGTAGCGACTTCGATGATTCCTTTCTTGGAACACAACAATGCCAACCGTGCGCTGATGGGATCAAACATGCAGAAGCAAGCTGTGCCTTGCGTATTGCCAGAAGCTCCATTGGTGGGTACTGGTGTAGAAGCTCTAGCTTCTCGAGATTCCGGACGATTGTTGGTCTCTCAAGAAGACGGAGTCGTCTCTTATGTCGATGCTAAAAAAGTCATGGTCAAGGGTAAGAAAGAAATTACTTATCCGTTGGTCAACTTTATGCGTAATAACAACTTTGCTGTCTTTCACCAACGCCCTTCAGTAGATGTCGGACAAAAAGTTTCAAAAGGTGATGTATTGGCTGACACTACAAGTACAGTCGACGGACAAATCGCTATCGGACAAAATATTTTCGTAGCATTCCTCTCTTGGTCTGGTAATACTTACGAAGACGCGATCATTATCTCTGAAAGATTGGTCAAGAAAAGTAAATTTACTTCTGTGTATGTCGAAGAATTCACTGCAGTGGTTCGCGACACCAAGCTTGGTCCAGAGATCACTACTCGAGATATTCCAAACGTG
>CAZHDU010000003.1:0-2166 GCA_964531535.1 uncultured Candidatus Saccharibacteria bacterium | reverse complement strand
ACTCAAACTAAAAGATTTGGATGAAGACGGCATAATTCGTGTCGGAGCTGAAGTTCGTGAAAACGACATCTTGGTTGGTAAAATTACACCAAAAGGCGAGACCGAACTCACTCCAGAAGAACGCTTGCTCCGATCTATCTTCGCTGAAAATGCTCGCGATGTAAAAGACACATCTCTCCGCATGGAACACGGCAAGCGCGGACGCATCATCGGAGTCAAGATATTCTCTCGTGATTTAGGCCACACTCTCGAAGCTGGTATCATCAAGAAGATCGTCATCGAAGTCGCTCAAATCCGAAATATTTCAGTCGGAGACAAACTCTCTGGACGTCATGGTAACAAGGGTGTCATCTCGATGATTCTTCCAGAAGAAGATATGCCATATACAGCAGACGGCACACCAATCGACATCATCTTGTCACCACTCGGTGTCCCTTCTCGTATGAACTTGGGACAGATTTTCGAAATTCACTTGGGTATGGCGGCCAACACTTTGGGCTACCAAGCTATCGTGCCTCCATTCTTGGGTGCTACTCAAGAAGAGATCAAGGCCGAGCTCGTCAAAGCTGGTCTACCTGAGAGTGGTAAATTGAAACTATATGATGGTAGAAATGGTGAACCGTTTGAACAAGATGTCGCTGTCGGTTATATGTACATGCTCAAACTGCACCACATGGTGGAAGACAAGATTCACATGCGTTCGATTGGTCCCTACTCACTCATCACTCAACAACCTTTGGGCGGTAAAGCTCAAGGTGGAGGTCAGAGATTCGGAGAGATGGAAGTCTGGGCTCTCGAAGGTTACGGTGCCGCTTATACTCTACGCGAAATGTTGACCATCAAGTCTGACGACATCCTGGGTCGTTCAGCTACTTTTGATTCTATTATTAAAAATGAGCCAATTAGGCCACCAAATGCGCCTGCGTCGTTTAATGTCTTGCTCAATTATCTTCGTGGATTAGCCCTTGATGTCGATTTGATGAAAAAGGGAAGTGACGATAAAAGTGAAAAGTAATTAAGTTTATAACATTATAATTTTAAACTTTATAACTTACATAAAAATATGAAAACTTTAAACACAACAGAATTTGATCAAATCGCACTTCGCTTAGCTTCACCACTTCAGATCAAGGAATGGTCTTATGGAGAAGTCACCAAGCCAGAAACTATAAACTATCGTACTGGGAGATCAGAACGAGGAGGTTTGTTTGATGAAAAAATCTTCGGTCCAGAAAAAGACTACGAATGTTACTGTGGAAAATATCGACGAATTCGATACAAAGATATTATCTGTGAAAAATGTGGAGTCGAGGTGACTCGATCTATCGTCCGCCGTGAACGTATGGGCCACATCGAATTGGCGACCCCAGTATCGCACATCTGGTTCTTGCGAGGCGTCCCATCTCGAATGAGTATATTGCTGAATATTCCAGTCTCTGATCTAGAGAAGGTTATTTACTTTGCTGGTTATATCATCACCAAGGTTCACGAAGCTGAAAAAGAAGAAGTCGTCACTGGGCTCGACCGAGAATACAAGGCCAAGTTAAAAGGCGCGACTGATGATGAGACACGAGAAAAATTGAAAAATCTTTTGTCAGTGACAAAGAAAGAAATCGGTGAAATTTACGAAGGTAAAGTTTTGAACGAAATTTCCTTCCACCACTATTCTCTAAAATACGGTACTTGTTTTGAAGCCAACATCGGAGCAGAAGCGATTTATTCTATCTTCAAAAATTTGGACTTGAATAAGTTGAAGATGCACACAGAACAAATGCTCGAAAAGGCGAGTGCTGTCGAAAAAGACAAACTTCAAAAGCGACTCTCGCTCATCCGAGCTATGCTCTATGCGGATATCCGACCAGAGTGGATGTTTTTGACAGTTATCCCAGTCATCCCGCCAGTTTTGCGCCCAATGGTTGCTCTTGATGGTGGACGACACGCGACTTCAGACTTAAACGATTTGTATCGCCGAGTCATCAATCGAAACAACCGTCTCAAGAAATTGAAAGAAATCAATGCGCCAGACGTGATATTGCGTAACGAAAAAAGAATCATCCAAGAAGCAGTGG
The DNA here is from genome assembly GCA_964531535.1 of uncultured Candidatus Saccharibacteria bacterium. Classification (GTDB taxonomy): domain Bacteria; phylum Patescibacteriota; class Minisyncoccia; order Phycocordibacterales; family UBA9973; genus UBA9973. The sequence goes on along the minus strand of CAZHDU010000003.1, from coordinate 97 downwards.
ATGCTTTGATCGATAACTCAATCGCCAAGCAAAACGATTCTGCAGCGATGAGTCAATCTCAAAAGCGACCTCTAAAATCTCTATCTGATAACTTGAA
>CAZHDU010000002.1:24907-28535 GCA_964531535.1 uncultured Candidatus Saccharibacteria bacterium | reverse complement strand
AACAATTAAAAAAGCCCCACTCGGGGCTTTTTTAATTTGGTTTTTATTTAGCTTCGCCTTCTGGTGGAGTTTCTTTGAAGTCTGCGTCCCGAGACGGTTCGCCTGTCGATGGTCCTGAGCTTGCCGAAGGGTTGGCTTCCGCCGCGCCGGCGCCAGCGTCCGGCGCGGCCTTTTGCATCGCCTCACCGATCTTTGACATTTCCGCAGACAATTCTTCTGAAGCTTTCTTGATCGCTTCCGCATCAGTACCATCTTTGACTCCTCGCAAAGCAGTGACCTTGGCTTCGACACTAGTCTTAACCTCAGCTGGAACTTTGTCGCCAGCGTCCTTGAGAGCTTTTTCAGCAGTGTAGATAATCATCTCAGCATTGTTTTTGATATCGACGACTTCTTTCTTTTTCTTATCTTCTTCGGCGTGCATCTCGGCATCGGCTTGCATCTTTTTAATATCTTCGTCTTTTAGTCCAGAGCTTGCTTCGATTTTGATAGATTGACTCTTGCCACTCGCTTTATCTTTCGCGGTAACATTCAAGATACCGTTTACATCGACATCAAAAGAGACTTCGATTTGTGGCATACCGCGTGGTGCTGGTGGAACTCCGTCCAGGATAAATCGTCCGAGCGATTTGTTGTCGGCCGCCATAGGTCTTTCACCTTGAGTGATATGAATTTCCACACTAGTCTGATTATCAGCCGCAGTCGAGAAGACTTGAGATTTGTTGGCAGGAATTGTCGTATTCTTTTCAATCAATTTTGTGGCCACACCGCCGAGAGTCTCAATACCGAGCGATAGCGGGATGACGTCGAGGAGCAGAACATCGCGGACATCTCCTTGCAACACTCCAGCTTGCACCGCAGCTCCGAGAGCCACGACTTCATCTGGATTTATAGAAAGGTTTGGAGTCTTGCCGAAAACTTTTTTCACTTCATCGACAATCTTTGGCATACGAGTCTGTCCACCGACCATGATGATTTCATTCATGTCTGACATTTGGAAACCACTCGCAGTCATCGCTCGCTTGGTGATCTCGATACTTCGAGTGATATATTCATCAGCGATAGATTCGAGTTGAGCTCGAGTCATTTTCAAAAGAAGGTGTTGAGGGCCTTCCGCGGTCGAAGTGATAAATGGAATATTTATTTCAGTTTCCACTGCAGTAGAAAGTTCAATCTTGGCTTTTTCCGCTGCTTCATCTAGACGTTGCAAGGCTAGCTTGTCGTTGCGGACATCTACCCCAGAAGTCTTTTTAAATTCTTCAGCAATCCAAGCGATGATCTTGTGGTCGATATCGCGTCCACCCAAGTGACTGTCGCCATCGGTAGATTTTACTTCGATGACATCATCACCAATTTCAAGCACTGACACGTCGAATGTTCCGCCTCCAAAGTCGTAGACGACAATCTTTTCATTTTTCTTTTTATTAAATCCATAAGCGAGAGCGGCCGCAGTCGGTTCGTTGATGATACGCTTCACATCGAGCCCAGCGATAGCTCCAGCATCCTTGGTAGCCTTTCTCTGTGCATCGTTGAAATATGCGGGAACGGTGATGACGGCTTCGGTAACTTTCTCGCCAGTCTTGGCTTCGACATCAGCTTTAATTTTTCCCAAAATCATAGCCGAAACTTCTTCGGGACGCATCCACTTATCTCCGATTTTTACTTCCACTCCACCGTTGGCAGATTTTTCTGAACTTCTGGATCTTCAAAGTTGTGGCCCATGAATCGCTTGATACCATAGACGGTATTTTCCGGATTGGTCACCGCTTGACGCTTGGCTAGCAAGCCGACGAGCCTGTCGCCATTCTTAGCCACAGAAACTATCGATGGTGTGGTTCGCGCACCTTCGATGTTTTCAATAATTTTTGGTGCGCCTCCTTCAATAAAAGCCACCGCTGAATTTGTTGTACCCAAATCTATACCTATTATTTTTGACATATTTTTATTTTTGTTAAATTTATAATTTTTATAATAAAATTTAGTAAAGCAGTGTTTTAGAAAAACTTTACGGAGGCTGACGAGCCGAAGTCCTTAGCAAATTTTTCACCAGAAAAATTATGCGGGGTTTTTATAAAATACTGGTTTACGGATTATATACCCATCTTAAACTATTTGCAAGTATTTAGCGGTCGCAAAATACTTGTCAAAAGTAGTATAAATGATATACTAGGCACATGTCAAATCGAAAAAATTATTCCAACAAAATACTCAAGATTTTAGGCCAAAAATCGGCTATTTCGCTCCCCGCCTTACAAAACGAAGTCACACCCACCCTCGACCAAAACGAGCCTAAAAACGGCAAATACGCCTTTACAAGGTCAATTAAGGGCCTCAAGGAAGCTGGTCTGATCGAGAGCATATATTCCGGCCAAAACGACTTCGCAAGACTGACTAAAGAAGGCAAAAAGAAGGTCTATAGCCTCGAGCTCGACAACGACATGGGTCTAGTAAATTCTGTCTGGGACGGCTTTTGGCGAATCATACTCCTCGACCTACCCGAGAGCCGAAAAAGCGAACGGGAGAGTCTCCGATATCTACTCAAAAAAGCCAACTTCGTTTGCCTCAAAAATTCAGCTTGGATTTCCCCCTACCCATACGAACACCTCTTTTCAAATATCAAAAAAGACCTCGGCCTGACCACCGAGATGATGATCATAGTCACTCAATTTGTAGACGAAGAAACCCAGAAATTTTTATTTGAAACTTTTGGGAAATAGTATATAAACCCAATACTCTTATTTTATAGAATTATTTACTTTGACGTTTTGTATTTTTTAATGTAAAATATAGAAAATCAAAGTTCATTAAAAATTCACTTGCGAATAAGGTGGTCCTAGTCAAAAGAAGCTTAAGAATAAGCTTTTCTTGACTATGACCACCCTGGCCCTCTAGTACAAAAAACACCAAAACTAGAAGATGACGCCATGCTCTGCATGACCCCATCTTTAGGAGATAGAAGTGACTAAACCACAAATCGACAAGGCAGTATCCAACTACCGCGCGATGTTGGAAAAGCATCTCGGAGAGCTTCCAAGCGAAGCAGTCCAGACTGTGCTCGGCCAACTCGAGTTTGCGCGAGAACAACTGGATGTCTTTCGTAAACGAGTCGACGACGAAGTCGGGATGATCGTCAGGCCATTCAAAATCGACCGAACCAAAACCCCTCAGCAGCTAGTCGACTCAGTCATGTCAGCCAAGGGTCGAGTATGCCACGTTTGGAGTGACATCCTCGCTACTATGCCGACGGATGGCCCAGACGAAGGTGAGATGTATTTTTTTCGCCACCGATGGGACGTCTCGTGCGAAGAACAGACGACACTGCTCGCAAAGCGAGGTCTGATTCCTCATCACTTGGCTCAACTGCAGATCAACATCGACGATGCTTCCTTCGCACCAACTTACCCGAATGCGACACAGTGGAGACACGACAACAAGTATTTCGGGGCCTCGTTTGGAATATGGAAACATACATACAGCTCTGCTGATGGACATAATGTCATTTCGGTTGCAAAGCGAATGTATCCGTATTTCTGGGAAAAGAAATACTACTACGGTGGGATTCGCACTTAGTTCGCACATCAGGGAGTTGAAGTCTAACTCTCAAGACCTCGCACATCGCGGGGTCTTTTCG
>CAZHDU010000002.1:0-24897 GCA_964531535.1 uncultured Candidatus Saccharibacteria bacterium | reverse complement strand
CTTTAAACTCAAATACATTGACTCGGGCTGGGCGGACGACTCTCGCTCCCAGCTTGTAGCCCTTCTGGATAACAGTAGCAATCTTGTGATTATCTTCTTTTTTATCGGTCGCCACCATGTCGATGGATTCATGCATAGTCGGATCAAAAATATCTCCGACAGCGCCGACTGGCTTGACTCCATATTCTTCAAAAACTCCGTTCATTTGAGAATAGATATATTCCACGCCCTTACGCCAACCCGCATCTACTTTTTCCCAAGCCTCGCGGTTGGCAAAAGCCATATTGAAACTATCCATCACCGACAAGAAACTGGCCAGGATTCTCTCTCGCATAGCCTCGGAAAACATCGCCCGGCGATTGTCTTCTTCTTTTTTATAATTAGCAAAATCAGCTCGCTCTTTTTGCCAACCCAAAAGGTATTCTTCTTTTTCCTTTTTAGCCACTTTTAAATCAGCTCTCAATTTTTTTAGAGTTTTTTTCAGGTCTTCTTCGCCGTCGTCGTTGAATTCAAATTCCACCACGTCATCTGATTCTTCGACAGAAGAATCATCCTGAGCAGGGTCGAAGGATTCTGTTTTTTTAGTTTCTTCGTCAGACATGGGCACATTATAACAAAAAATACCCCTATTTTCAAGGAGTATTTTTTACATCAATTATTTATTAAATTTGAAAGTTTTTAGAATAACCTCCTTGTCTTGCCATAATTTATCAAAATTTACAACCGCTGGTATATCTAAGTCTTGAGGATTGTTCCATGTAAATACATTATTTTCATCTTCTGTCACGTACACACCTGGAGCCTCATCAAGCCAGCCCTGCTCACGCAACTCTTTTGAATAAGCGTAATAATCAGCTTTAGGTATCGCAGAAACAGATAAAAGTACAGCCAAGCCTTCTGGATATGAAGCACTAACACCAACTGGCGCAAAAAACCTAAAATTTGTGTAATTAGAACCCTCTGGTTTTTGTTTACTAAATCCATAGCCCTTCCAAGCATCAGTAAAAGTCATTTGGAAACCAAACTCATTATCAGTAAATACTTGGCCAGTCGACATCTCGATCGCGGGTTTATTTTCTAATTCTTTATCCTCTACCGCTGGAATAGAGACCTCTTCTGAATCCAACTGTTCACTTACTTTTACAGATCTAAAAAAGAAATATATGAAGGAAACAACCAACAAAACAGCTAAAACTATAATTACATTTTTAGTTTTCATATATTAATTATAACATGAAAATAGTTAGCCCACGTACCTTTCATGAGAATCGATAACAGTAAAAACGCCTCTATGATCTGACAGATTACTGTCTATCGTGTCGACGGACAAAAATTTGAACTCGTTAGGAATTAATATATAGTCCAAACACCAATCATGTTCAGGATAAGAAATATAATTTTTAAAATTGAAAGAAAGATTGTAGTCTTTATCTAAACCTAACTCAACTAAATACTTAGGTAGCCCGTACAAATTAAAGTCCCCCACCATAATTCTTTTCTCAACGCGGGTAGTTAAAAATTTTAGAAAATCCTTCAGCTGACTTTTTGCAGATTCCTCGTCATTATTAAAATGTATATTAGCAAACTTAAAGAGTTTATCATCTATCTCCATATCAAAACACATTATTGACCTGGGCTCATTCTCTGGTTCTGTATATAGATAATACTCAAAAAAGTTTACGATGGGATACTTGGACAGAACTGACATCCCCTCCTGTATCGGCTTATCGAGGGTGGCCCCTCTTTGAATCTTTTTAAGATAAATCGTTGAATGATAGGAATATTTATATTCAACTAATTTATTTTTAATTAATTCCACTTGTGAAAATGGAGATTTTGCTTCATCAATCTGTGTTTCTTGTAGAAAAATAACGTCCGGGTTTTTATCTTGGATTGAGTTTATAATACTTGATAACCTAATATCAAAATCGTAGTAACGCCATAAGTTTAAGGTGAATATTTTAATCATAATGTGAGATTTTTTTCTTTTTAACAACCTAAGCGTGTAACCTAATAATTATACCCCATAAAAGAAAAAGCCCCAGTAACGGGGCTGTTTTCTAACGTTTTGACCACTTTGGAGCTTTGCGGGCTTTTTTGAGACCGAATTTTCGGCGTTCCTTGGCTCGAGGATCACGAGTCAAGAATCCTAGAGTTTTCAAATTTCCACGATTAGTTTCATCGAAAATGACTAGAGCGCGAGCTAGACCGTGGCGAACTGCTTCAGATTGAGAGTGCATTCCACCTCCAGAGACTTTCGCTTCGACAGCCCACTTTTGCAAAGGCTTACCTTCTCCGACTTCTAGGCCTTTGACGATAGGATCGAGTACCAATCGGCGTTCTTCTTCAGTCTTGAAATATTCTTTGGAATCTAGGCCGTTGACCATAAAGCTAGCCTTACTAGCTTCACTGATTCGGACACGAGCAGTCGAAGTCTTGCGTCGTCCGACAGCTTCGATGTATTCTCCTTCTTTGATTGTTGATTTTTTGTCTGACATAAAAATTAATTTTCAATAGTAAGATTCTTCAGCGTTTCTCGACGTAATTTATTATCAGGAAGCATTTGAGTGATAGAAAGTTTAACCAATTCTTTTAGGCCCTTGGTCGCTGCAGTGTGAGTACCAGTGAGCACTCGCAAACCTCCTGGAATTCCAGAATATCGAGTGTGATAGATACTTTCCAATTTCTTGGTAGTGATTTTGATTTGAGAAGCGTTGACCACTTTGACTGGAATACCAGTATAAGAATTTCTTTCAAATGTTGGCTTGGTCTTACCCATCAATGCAAAAGCAGCTTCACTCGCCACTCGGCCTAGAGTTCGTCCTGATGCATCTATTACTTTAGTTTCTTGTGCTGTTTTCATATTTATACAAATTCAATAATAGCCATCGGTGCGCCGTCAGCTACTCTTACTCCTAATTTAACAATTCTGGTATATCCACCTTTTTTATCTGCATACTTTGGAGCCAAAACTTCGAAAAGCTTTTTAGTCTCTCGAGTTCGTCCACCGAGTGATGCAGTTATCAATCGTCGTGTAGCGATGTCTCCCTTCTTAGCACGAGTCACCATCTTTTCGATGAAAGGTCGCAACTCCTTAGCTTTTGGCAAAGTAGTCTTGATTTTTTCACGCACGATCAAGTTTGAAGCCAAAGAATTTACTAGGGCATTTCTAACTTTTCGCACTCTTCCGAATTTTCTTTTGTTATTTCCGTGTCGCATATTATTCTTTTAGACTAAGACCGAATTTACTCAATGTCTTCTTAATCTTTGTTATTCCTTTTTCTCCAATGCCTTCGACTTCAAGCAAATCTTCACGCTTCTTGCGAGCAAGACCGCCAAGTGTACGGATATTTGCGTCAGTCAAAGCGTTTAGAGTTCGGGTAGAGAAATCCAAGGTATCGATTCGATTCTTTAAAATATCGGCGACGTCGGCAGTCTTTTCTGATTCGTCAGCCTCTTCTTCTTTTTCTTTTGAAGCCTTCTTTTCTACTGGCTCTTCTTCAGTCTCCTTGAAATCAACAATTGCCTTCAATTGATGAATCATGGTCTCGATAGAATATGAGAGAGCTTCACGAGGAGAAAGTGTGCCGTCAGTCTCGATAGACATTCGTAGGCGGTTGTGGTTTGTCTTGTCGCCGACACGCATGTTTTCTACTTCATAGGATACTCGGCGGATAGGAGTAAAGATAGCGTCGACAGCGATAGTACCGATGTCTACTTTATCTTTTTGGTGAGCTTCTTTCGGAATAAAGCCTAAGCCTTTTTCTATAGTCATCTCTATATTTAAATTACCCTTACCGGTGACTGAAGCGATGTGGAGATCTCCATTTAAAATTTCTACTTGTCCACCAGTTTTGATATCAGATGCAGATACATCCTTTGGACCCTTGACTGAAAGAGTCACTGTCTGTGGTTCATCAGAAAGCATTTTAAAACGAACTTGTTTCAAATTCAAAATTATTACGATGACATCTTCTTTGATACCATCCATAGTTTGAAATTCATGAGAAACTCCATCAATCTTGATAGAAGTTATGCTCGCTCCAGGAATAGAAGACAAAATTATTCGTCTTAGACTATTGCCAAGAGTATGACCATATCCGGGATATAGTCCATCTATTTCAAACACTCCTTTGTTGCCAGCTTCTTCAACAATACGAGGCTTAGAAGGCATAATTATTTTATATTCAGCCATAAAAAAATATTTAACTAATAATATTAACGACTATAAAATTCGAGCACAGCGTTTAAATCCAAGAAAGTCTCTACGTTCTTTGGTTTTGCTAAAACCTTACCTTCCATCTTGTCTAAATTAAACGTAATCCAAGCCGGAGCAGTATAATCTTTTAATTTCTCAGCCAATCCAGTGAAAAGTGGTTTACCTTTTGAACCTTCGCGAACCTTGATGACATCGTTTGGTTTCAATTCGTATGAAGGGATAGTGACCCGAGTCTCGCCTACTACAAAGTGACCATGAGAGACCATCTGTCGAGCAGCTCGGCGTGAAGGAGCTAGACCCATGCGGTAGACTGCATTGTCTAAACGAGATTCTAGACCTTCGTAAAATTTCTCAGCAGTACCAGCACCTTTGACTTGAGAAGCTTTCTTTACATAGTTTGAAAGTTGTCTTTCAGAAATTCCGTATGAAAAACGAACCTTTTGTTTTTCAATAAGTTGAAGACCGTATTCAGACAAAGCCTTTGGACGCTTTGCTCCAGCAAAACCACCCTTGGCTGCAGGTGCAGTAAACTTTGGAGTCTGACACTTGTCGTAAACTCCTGGTCCCAATCTTCTACAAATTTTAAACTTTGGCTTATTTATCATATGATTTATTAAACTTACTTTATGAACTTTATAACTTTCAACTTTTAACTATTTATTATACTCGTCTTGGCTTCTTGGCCTTTGGTCCGTTGTGAGGAACTGGAGTTGCGTCTTGAATTCCAGTAATCTCGATACCATGAGCCATGAATGCTCGGATAGCTGGTTCACGTCCTGAACCGACTCCGACCACGACTACGTCTGCATCTTTGACACCCATTTGCAAAGCCTTGCCACCGATCAAATCACCGACTTTCGAAGCAGCAAAAGGAGTACCCTTTTTAGCTCCACGAAAACCTAGACTACCAGCACTAGACCAGCAAAGAGTATTGCCTCCCTTGTCTGAAAAAATAACTTTTGTATTGTTAAAAGTAGCCTCAATATGCAAAACACCAGAAGTGATTTTCTTCTTTGATGACTTACCAGACTTCGGAGCTTCTACTGGAGCGTCGGTCTTGACTTCTTCTTGCTTATTTTCTTTTGTGGTTTTTTCTTTTGGCATTTTACTTTGCAACTTTTAAACTTTATAACTTATGACTAGGTCTTAGATTCCTTTCTTCGTCCAGATGCCATGGTCTTTCTGACATTACCTCGAACAGTTCTGGAATTGGTCTTGGTTCTCTGGCCACGGACTGGTAGACCTTTCATGTGGCGAACTCCTCGGTAACTCTTGATATCTTTTAAGCGCTTGATGTTGGCACTGACTTCTCGCTTCAAGTTACCTTCGATTGGAATTTTTTCGATGATGACGCGGATTTGATTTTCTTGTTCAGGAGTCAAATCTTTCGCCTTGGTTCCGTAATCGAGGCCGACTTGATCCAAAATTCTTTTAGCTGAAGAACGACCTATGCCATAGAAGCATGTTAGGCCAATTTCTAATCTCTTTTCGTTTGGGACTGTGATTCCAAGTATTCTCATCATATAAATTATTGTTTTTGTTTATGCTTAGGATTTGAACAAATAACGCGCAAATGCCTAGCCCTTTTGACTATCTTACAATTATCACAAATTTTTTTGACTGCTGACTTTACTTTCATGTTATTTTACGCAAAAAAAGAAAAATAAGGAAAAAAGCCTTATTTCTCAATACCTGTTACTGTTTATAAACCTCGAATATCATCATACACTATCCTTTAAAAAAATACAACCCCCAGCTATAATCTTTTAATAATTCTACCCTTCCCACCATATGGGTCGAGTATTACTTCGACAGAATCACCAATCAAAACTTTGATGCGATGCATTCTCATTTTGCCTGATAAATATGCCAGAATTTCTTTGCCTTCTGTCATATCTTTATCTGTTTTGTCCGGAATGTTAACCCTAAACAAAGTCGAGGGCAGGGCTTCTGTAATCGTACCTCGCACTGTTAACAATTTTTCATTTTTCGGGTCACTCATTTTTTTAGTAACTATACTATAATAAAATACAGCCAGAAAGTCAATATATTTCTCGATTAAATCTATCTATCTCGGATAATTTATGTTTATTTTTATATCATCAGCCTTGTCTGGGATGGTTCGATTCCAAACTGGACTCAAAGACAAGTGGGCCCCTTCAATATTTTTGTATTGCAATAGAATTTGATTGAAATCTTTTTTGGATTTACCGAGCAAGTCACCGAGGAGCTTGACTGTGTTCACCTTCCAGACAATTTTAGCTGAACCAGACAAAGAGAAACTGATAGTCTTGGCATCCTTCAAAGATTCAGTTGGCCCAGCCAATTTGAATACCAAATCTTTCAAATTTGAGACATACACCTCTTCATTTTTATCCACCAGACTAGCGCTGATTTCTTTAGATAGTTCCCCTTCTTCGAGAATTGCCCCATACAAAGTTCCCTTTAGAGTAATCGGCAATTCAGTGGTCGAAGACAAGAGGTCAATATTTTTCCCATCTTCAATGTCTAGGTAGATCGCATCTTTAAATAAGATGAACCCAGTCGGAATCTGGTCGGTAGCTTTTTGCAATAATTTAACCCGAAGCTTTTCGGTTAAACTTTTTACTGCTGTCTCTTTGTCGGCGGCAGAAACTACATGGGACAGACCCTTGAAACCACCAGTCAAAGCCCCTTTTGATCTACCATAGAATTTTTCATATTTTGGAGTGCCCTTGAATCCAAAAACTTTGAAATCTAGTGGATCGCTGTTGTAGCCAACGCCAGCTTCAGATCCGTTGACCACTACTTCGACTGAACCCGGAGTAGTCCCCGTCATACCTGGGACAGTGATGGCTTTTGCTGTCTTATAGATTTTACCGTTGGAACCTTCGAGTCGAGTGTTGATGTCTAGCTTTTGTGGCACTGTACTAAAATTGTTGTATAAAACTACTGTGCCGTGAGCAGTAGCGGTAGCTTGTTTTTCTTCAGAAGCGATGACAGTCTCTTTTTCTTCGCCAGATATTACAATCAAATCGAAAGACAAGTCGCCATCAGCTGACTTGAGGTTGGCAGAGAGATTCTGGTTGATATCGGTATCTTGAATTTTTGGATCTATTGAGACATCAGCTTTTGCAAAAAAATAGGATAGAGCGAATAAAAAGAACACCACAGCAAATACGGCCACGCCCCAGATAGCCCGGTGACCCTTCTTTGGTTCATAATCTTCTCTCTCAATCACTCTAGTTTTTTCAACTCGCTCGATAGGTAGAGGGCGTGATCGCTTTGGAGCATCCTCTATTTTTGGTCGCTTGGTATTATTGACTGGAACCATGTCTTGAAAAATATTTTTTGGCATAATTATATTTTACTTGGATAAACTAAAAAGTGATTAATGTAAGCTGAGTCGGCCATAATAAATGGATCGCGTTCGATGTCTTTCTCAAATTCTACCACGCCATGCAAGGTTTCAGTATTTAAAAATGTAATTTTGAATTTGGATTCCGTCAGCGTGTACTGATTGAATTGTTCAGCTTCTATTATTTTACCAAAAAAACTTATCATTTCCTTATCAGCAGACAAGTAAATTATATATGGTACGGAAATATCTTTAGAGAGGTTGGCCAGAGAATCTTGGAAACTTTTCAACCAATCTAGCTTTAGTTTGTCGACAATTGGTTTCAACTTGCTTTCGGTTGGACTTTCAGCGTGTCCTGCATCAAGAAGGGCTAGATAAGACGCTGCTTCAGCCTGAGTGCAAGCCAAGGCTTCAGCCACCCCACGCACTATAAAATTACGCCCAGCTGCAAAAGAGATTGATTCTCGCAAAACATTTTTCTTGACCATGGCAATATCGGTCACCTCTCCGCCCACATCGATCAAAAGAAAATTTGGTTGATCTGGGAAAATATTTTTCATGACTGCAAAAGAAGCCATAGTAAAAGATGAAAACTTGATGGTATTATGATGAAAATATTTATTTACGGTATTCTCGAAACTTTTCAAGACATGTTCTGGACTCATCGACATAAATAAAGTCATATCGACTTCTTCTACCTTTTGATCGATGGGGTCTTCGGTCTCGTAGCCGTTTAACATGGTTTTGACGCTACGCAATTCTATAATCCGAACTTCTTGATCGGTGTTTACGTATTTAGCCAAGTGTTCTTCTTTAAAAGCTTCGACTTCTTTTTTAATGAGTTCATCAGCCAAAGCTAGTGAGAAGACAAACTGGCTAGGTTTTTTGAAGTTTATTAATCTAGTCTGAGATACATACCAAGGCGAAGAAAGTACACAAAAAATATTTTCTGGAACTCCGAGCCCAGCTTTAAAAATTCTATTTACCACTTCGTCAAAACATTTTAAAGTGTTCGGTAAAAATCTTTCAATATCCGAAGAAACATCCCGAGCAAATTCTTCTCTCGTTGAAAAGATAATCTTTGGTACTCCAGATTTTTCGGCACGAAAGAGTGATCCCCCGACCGAAGAAGACCGGACGTCGAGCACCAATATCAATTTACCTTTTTCTTTAGAAGTTAACTTGCCAAACATATTTTAATTATAGCAAGAATAATCAAATAAAAACAATCTACTCTTTAAGAAAGCACTGCTTTGATGCGACGAACACCCGCCGAGACTGCTTCTTCTTTCAAAATTTTAAATTGTCCTAGCTCTTTTGTATTTTGAACATGTGGCCCACCGCAAAATTCTTTACTGATAGCATTTTCCACATTTCCATTCCCACCGATAAAGTAAACCGAGACCATGTCTGGATATTTTGCGCCAAATTCCATCTCAGCCCCCAATCTTTGCGCTTCAGCCAAAGGCATCTCAGTGCGAGTCACCGGCAATCCTTGTGAAATTTTATCATTCACCCAAGCTTCCACCTTTTGTTTTTCTTCATCAGTCAATTTATGGTCGCACAAAAAGTCTATACGAAGTCTTTCTTCAGTGATATTACTACCCCGTTGTTTTACTTCTTTACCGACGACAGCTTGCAATCCGGCCAAGAGCAAATGGTGAGCAGTGTGCAAGCGAACTGTCTTTTCATTGTGATTAGCCAAGCCACCCTTAAACATTCCAGCCGAAGCGGTCTGGGAAAGCTTTTGATGTTCAGCCATTTTTTTATGAAAATCTTCTAAATCAATAGTTTTACCTTTTTCCTTGGCTAATTCTTGAGTGAGTTCTATCGGAAATCCATAAGTAGTAGCCAAAACAAAGGGATCTGTTCCCTTTTCAAATTCTTTCAAACCATGAATGAGAGTTTCATTAAAATCAGAACATTCCTGTTGCAAAACCTCAAATATATTTTGTTTATTTACCCCAAGTTCAGAATATACATTTTTATATTTATCCACAATTACACCCGAAAGTTCTGCCAACCTATTTCTATCCAAACTTGTTGTAAAAATTCGACTTGAAACTAATGTTCTACGAATCAATCTTCTTAAGATGTAGCCTCTACCTTTATTCCCCGGTAAAACTTTTTCGTTAATCATCATTACCGAAGCCCTTATATGATCAGCTATAATTCGTCTAGTTTTAATTTTTAAATTTTTCAATTCTTTAATTTCATCCACAGGGGTTTCAATTTTTGAAGAGGGAAAAATTTCCTCCATTTTTATAAAAAATTCTTGAAACAAATCCGTCTCATAAGCAGTCTGCTTACCCTGCATAACTGCCGTAATTCTCTCTAGTCCGGCACCAGTATCTACATTTTTTTGTTTGAGTTTGCCGATGACTTTGCCATTTTTCTTCTCGTATTCCATGAACACATCGTTCCAAATCTCGATCACTCGCTCGTCTTTGACAGCTTGTAAGAATTCTTCTCGCGACAAATCGCCGACATTTCCCGACATGTCGTAAAACATTTCACTGCAAGGACCACAAGGACCATTGTCTCCAGGACTCCACCAATTGTCTTCGGCAGGCAAAGCATAAATTCTATTTTCAGGAATACCTAAACTCATCCAAATCTTTTTTGATTCTTCATCATAAGGCGCGTCGGCATTGCCTTCGAAAATTGTAAAATACAAACGGTTTTTATCGAGCCCTAATCCCTCCTCTTTGCTAGTTAAAAATTCATAACTCCATTTAATTGCTTCATCTTTAAAATAATCTCCGAGAGACCAATTTCCCATCATTTCAAAAAAAGAAAAATGACGATTGTCACCAATGTCTTCCAAGTCTCCAGTACGGACACATTTTTGAATGTCTGCGATTCGCTTGCCCATAGGATGATCTTGCCCCAAGAGATATGGCACAAGTGGTTGCATCCCGGCAGTGTTGAACAACACTGAAGGGTCATTTTCGGGAACGAGTGAAGCCGAAGGGACAATCTTGTGTCCCCGGTTTTCAAAAAACTTTAAAAATCTTGACCTAATTTCACTTGAATCCATATGAATCGATTATATAGCAAAAATATTGAAAATAAAAGCTTTATTTTACGACCCCACCACCCAAGCAAACATCTCCATCATAGACCACTATCGACTGACCCGGAGCGACTAGTGTCGGCTTTTCAAAAATTACTTCTGCGGAAGTCGGACTTCCGCAGACTATTTTACAAGGTAAAAATTCTCCATGATAACGAATTTGGGCTGTATATTTTTTTTCTTGAATTGGTACTTCCGAAATCCAATTTGTTTTTTCAATAAGCACAGAAACAAGTGAAGGATTTTGAGGGCGGAAGGTTCCGGCCGAAGGCTGGAGTAATGCCCCAAAATCCTTCGCTTGTTTCTGATTGGAAACCACCAAAATATTTTTCTTCACATCTTTACTGACTACATAATATCGCTCATCATTTGGAGTTTTTTTAGTAATCGTAAATCCGTGCCGTTCACCGAGCGTGCTAAATACACTTCCTTCATGGTAGCCGATCACTTCACCCGCTTCATTCACCACGTCTCCCCTTTTTTCTTTTATGTAATGTTTCAAGAATTTTTTCAAATCCACTGGACCCAAAAAGCAAATCCCCTGGCTGTCTTTTTTGGTGGCCACTGGCAATTTAAATTTCTTGGCCAGTTTTCTGACTTCGCTTTTTTCTAAATGACCAACTGGAAAAAGTATTTTTGATAATTGCTCTTGTCGTAATGTCCACAAAAAATAGCTTTGATCCTTAGACTTATCGACGCCACAACCAAGCAAAACCTGCTTTTTAGAAGGAGTGGCTGAGCGTAGCGAGGAACCGAGCGACTGAGAAAAAGTTGGTTTTGCTTGGTTGCTAAAAGAAACCTTGGCATAATGTCCAGTGGCCACATAATCCGCCCCCATGGAAATAGCTTTATTTAAAAATGCGCCAAACTTTACGTGTTGGTTACACATGACATCTGGGTTTGGAGTCCGGCCGGCTTTGTATTCAGCTATCATATAATCACCTACTTCTTTTTTATAGACATCTTCAAGATCAAAAGTTAAAAAAGGAATATCTAAATGCGCCGCCACTCGCATGGAGTCGCGTCGTTCTTCTTCTTCGTTGCAAGCTATAAAATCGGGGTGCCAAGTTTTTATAAAAACTCCGACGACTTCAAAACCCTGCTCTTTTAGTAAAGCAGCCGAGACAGAGCTATCTACCCCGCCCGACAACCCAACAAAAACTGTTTTTTTATTCATAAGTTAAAACATCCCCTAAAAAGCCCGCATAATTTTCTGCTGAAAATTTGCTTGGACTACGGTCCACCGACCTTCGTAAGACTTTTTATGGAATGCTTTAACTTTACAAGCTCATAAGCTTTTTGTAAAGCTCATAGGTAGCTCTAGCGTCCGAGAGGGCTGAATGAGGTTTTGCATTTTCAATCCCAAAACGTAGACACATTTCACGTAAAGAAAAATGCTCGAGGTCGGGCTGTTTGTGCATTTTCGCCCAAGCAATCGAGATGGTATCTAATTTATGATAATGCATGGTGTTATCGATGCTCATTCTAGAGAAAGCGTGCTCGATAAAGCCAGAATCAAAGGCCACATTTTGCCCAACCATGATACAGTCTTTTACTTTTTCAGCCAAAATCTTGATAGCTTCGCGGAGAGTTATCGCTCCTTCCCAATCTTTTTCATTATAGTGATTTATCTTCAAAGCAGTCGGGTTGGCATTTTCAATCCGCTCTGGTTTTATCTTTATTTCAAATGCTTCGATGACTTCCAAGTCGGGCGTAGTGATGACTCCGCCAATCTCGATTATCTCATGGATGATCACGTCGAGCCCAGTCGTCTCTGTATCGATAAAAACTAAATTATGTTTTTTCATTTTAATTATTTAAATATTTTTTGATATTAGCCTGGTGCTCTACAAAACTTTTGGCGTAATGGATCACCCCGTCTTTATCGTGCAGATAATATAGATAGCTGGTCTTGACCGGTCGTAAGGTCGCCAGTATAGCTTTGAGGCCTGGGTTGCCGACTGGTTCTCTCGGTAGGCCTCGAGCCTTGTAGGTCTCTTTGTCGACATCGACTTGAAGTGGCATTCCGATATTTATACGATGCCATAAAATTCCAGCGATAAAGGCTCGGTCATTGTCTCCCTTGGCTTCCCCTTCGACGAGTGAGGCCATGACGACGATATCGCGTTCGCTATGACCACTCTTGATTATCTCTTCTCGAAGCGGAGCAATTTTTTTCTCAAAATTTTCTCGCATGGATTTTAGCACCCGAGATTCATCAGCATCAGTCAAGAAAAAATATGTATCCGGAAAAAGTCGCCCTTCACTTTTCACGGCTTCGGCTAAGAACAGGGCTGAGTTAAACGAAGGCAATTTCGCAGAAAAAACTTGAGCCATCTCTTCGGCAGTAAAACCTTCCGGGATAGTCACCTTTACTGGAGCCAAGTGGCGCTCGCCTCGCTCGATCCGCCGAGCGATTTCATACACAGTGAGTTTAGTATCTAAAAAATAATCGGCCGACATGATATGTTTTTCGCCACCATACATGATGACAAAAGCTTCAAATAAAAGCCGAGAACGGATGACATTATTTTCTTTCAAACTCCGAGACACGCTGCGCAAACTATCTCCAGAATCTATACTAATTATGCTCCCCACTGGGAAATCCACCGGAGAATTTAAAAAGAAGAAGAAAACTATAACACAGAATATGATGATTGTGGTTTTAAAATTAATCATGAAACTATACAGGCAAGTTTGGAGGTGGTGCCGCCTCTTTAGATTCGATACGAGTAAGTGTAGGAACTTTGAGTATCTGACCTGGGAAGTGCCAGATGGTCGCCAATTCTTCTACGTTTAAAACAAAAGTTGGCGGATGTTTGTAAGCTTTAATAAAACTAGAGAGTGGCCAAGGAACATTGTGTATATCAAACAAATGATGTCGGAGTGGTAAATGGAAAAATCCCCGAGATTGATATTCGTGGAGCATACGCTGAGATAGCATCATTGTGGTTTCTTCTGATGCCATAAAATAACTATTATAATAATCTGCCTGAGTACCGTTCACACGCTCAAAACTATTTGAATCTGGGCTAGCGTATTGGCGAAAAATCAGACGAATATCTCGGCGAGTATTCATACTATAGTTTTCTTTCTTGGCTACGTACATTAATCTAATTCCAGTATCAAAACCAAGCTTGGTTGGCTTCAGACGCATTTTTTTAATAACATCCTCTAAGTTTGGAGGCACACGAATTTCAAATCTACTTCTACCGACACCGACTTCTTCAACTTCTTTCACATCTTTATGACTACTATATGGTTTTAGTTCGTTAAAAAGCTGAATTTTAGCTTCTTCTACCCAATCATGTTTACCAAGCCAAGTGCCATGAGTGTGATACATCTTTTTGGATGGAGTCACCACAATCTGCAACCACAATTGTTCACCTTTGCCGATAGCACCAAAAAGCTCGATGACCGAGGAAATCGGATCGACTTTAAATTCTTCTTTCGGATCTTTATCTAGTCCAAAATCTATATAGGTTTTGATCGGAAATGCTTCCGGCTTGGCTAGACCCCATTCGCAACCCCAACCCATCCACTCGCTGGTCGGGCTAATCTCATCCACAGCCAAAGTATAGTCTTCGACGACCTTCACTTGCGATTGTGGATATTGAGCATACATCTGAGTCTCGATCAGACGCTGTAGACGAGTCGGAGTTCGGATATAAAAATGTACCTGGCCTTCGATAGAAGCAATCTCGAGAGAAAACCAAAGCCAGACGGCTCCCTGCCAATATTCTTCTTTACCTCCTTTATCACTCCAGTGATAAAGCGCATTTGTAAAAAATAACTCCATGGCTTTAGGTGAACGCAAAACTTCCCGCGGTGGAACAATCTCGAGCATGACATAATCGATACCAGAAATGAAATCTTGCCTGATGTAGTGAAGCCAAAGTTTGAAAGCGATGCGTCCCAAAATCACCACCGCTATTATCGGAAAAAATGGCGTGATGACAAAGTTATATAAAAACAAAATGATGGTATCTACCATACCATCATTTTATCTAAACTGTAGTGTAAAGTCCACTCTTATTTTTCTTGAAGTACTTGGTGTTTACCAAATTTACCAAAATAGTGTTTTTCTTGAAGTATCTTTCCTTGTTGACCTTGGCCACGATGTCTTCCTTGGATAGTGGGCCTTCGCGCTTTAGGATGTCTCGGATGACTTCGCGAGCGATACCAGCCTTGTATCCCCATTCAGCTAGAGCATACATACCTCGGCCGACTAAGACAAAGCGAGAATCTTTAATGAGTTCGTTGTGGCAAGTAGCGTAGTGAATCTTTTTACCGAAAGTCTTGGAGATCGCATCGGCCACTTCTTTGAAGTGCATCGGTGAACCGTGTCGGCGCATGACCAAGAAAGCATAGTCTTTGACTCCGCGAGTACGGATATTTGGTGAGCTAGCCTTGCCCCATTCGCCAAGTGGATTTTTAGAAACCACTCGAGACATCGAGAGCCAGCGCTTAGCTACTTCTTCGTTTTTGAATTGATCAGCGACATCTTTCATGTTGTCGAAAAACTTCTTGATCATCTCAGTCTCTGGAACCAAATCTTCGTCGTTTAAAGTCGCGTAAAGTTTTCGCAAAGAATCATGGACTTTGTCAGCCATGTCATCGTCGATACTCCAACGAGTGTGGAAATGTTCATCTTCGCGGTGTTTCTTGAAAGCATCACCCAAGACCAAGTAAAAATGAATGTGGTTTTGAGTAGCCTTGTCTTTAGAAATATGAGATAGCAAATCTTGTTCGGAAACGATTGAGCCCAATTTGTGCATCAATTGTTTCAATTCATCAAAAGCTGCTTGTTCGGATTTATAAGCACCAGACTTTTTGATCATAGCTAGAGCCACGTTTTCAATTTGGCGGACTCGTTCACGAGTGATACTGTATTTCTTGCCGATTTCTTCCAGGGTCTTTCTAGTACCGTCAGCAGTCAAGCCAAAACGGTGCATGATGACATCGCTCGCACGATCTTGAAGATGTGCAGTTATTTTTTTTGTTACTTTTTTTGGTTTGAAAGATATTGTTGACATTGTTTTTTATTTTCTAAAATTTTTAGATCGTTCTACTTCTGTTAGAAACTTTTTTCGCAATCGGACTGAATTTGGTGTAATCTCCAAATATTCATCTCCGTTCATCACTTCGAGACCTCGTTCGATGCTCAAAGCAAAGACTGGGTTCAATGTGATGGCCTCATCAGTACCAGACGCCCGCATGTTTGTCAATTGTTTACCTTTTGTCGGGTTGACACTCATGTCTTCGCCCTTCAAAACGTTACCAATAACCATGCCTTCATAGACCTCTGTACCGTGACCTATATACAGTATACCACGTTCCTGTAGATTTGCAAGCGAAAAGGCTACGGCCTTGCCAGAAGCCATGGTAATCATCGATCCATACTCTCTGTGGCTTATTTCTCCAGCATATTCTTTGAATCCAGTAACTCGAGAAGACATAATCCCCTCACCCTTGGTATCTATAATAAACTCACCACGGTAGCCCAAAAGGCCTCGTGTAGGTATGTCAAAAACTATCCGAGCAATGCCTTGCTTCTCGGCCATATCTTTCATGATTCCACGACGCTTGCCGATCTTTTCGATGACACTACCTGAGGACTCCATAGGCACATCGATGACCAATTCTTCGTAAGGTTCAGTCTTCACGCCGTCTTTTTCTTTGATGATTACCTCTGGTTCAGAGACTTGCATTTCAAATCCCTCTCGTCGCATGTTTTCGAGCAAAATAGAAATGTGTAATTCACCTCGTCCGTAAACTTTAAAGAAACTCGGACCGGATTTGTCACCCTGGTCTGGAGAAAAATCGACTCGGAGACCGACGTTGATCTCGAGTTCTTTTTCCAATCTTTCTTTGATTTGTCTTGAAGTCAAAAGTTTACCTTCACGTCCGGCAAAAGGAGAATCGTTGACTAAAAAGTTTAGCGAAAGAGTCGGTTCATCGATAGCGATAGCTGGCAATTGTTCGACAGACTCATCTTCACATAGAGTCTCTCCGATATAGATGTCTGGAATACCAGCGAGCATCACCACATCGCCAGATTCTGCTGAGGCAACTTCTTTACGACTGATACCTTCAAAAACAAATAGTTTGGTGGTCTTGGCTTTTCGTGTGCCGTTGATACCTTTTACAAAAATATTTCCACCAGACACAAAAGTGCCAGAATAAATACGCGCGATAGCCATTCTCCCTAGGAAATTGTCATAGCCCAAATTGAAAACTTGCGCTGACATCTTGGCATCACCTGCGCCACCAGAAGCTGGTGGAACTTTTTCTAAAATTAAATCAAGCAAAGGAGACAAATCGGTAGAATCGTCGCCAACTTTTCGGAAGGCCTTGCCTTCCCGACCGATGGCATAAATAGTTTCAAAATTAGCTTGTTCATCTGTAGCGCCAAGTTCAAAAAACAATTCGAGAATTTCATCATGGACTCGACTGATGTCGGCTGCTGGTTTGTCGATTTTGTTGATGACCACGATTGGTTTAAGCCCTAGCTCGAGAGATTTTTTCAAGACGAAACGAGTCTGAGGCATCGGGCCCTCGACTGCGTCCACCAACAAGAGCACAGAGTCGATGGCTCGAAGCACGCGTTCAACCTCGGAACCGAAGTCGGCGTGGCCTGGAGTATCCACGATGTTGATCTTGCTACCCTTGTATTGAATAGAAGTATTTTTAGAATAAATAGTAATCCCGCGCTCTTTTTCCAGAGCGTTGGAGTCCATCGATAGTCCTTCGTCTTGTAGCCCGCCATTTTGCTTCATCAAAGCATCGGTGAGAGTCGTCTTTCCATGGTCCACGTGAGCGATGATAGCAATGTTTCTGATTTCCATTTTTTTATAATTAAAATTGTGTGATTAATGTCTTCCCGCTTAAAGTGGGAAATAAAAAAAGCCCACTGGCTCTTTTACTACCTCTCTATAATAACATACTTATAATAAATAACAAGTTTTAAAACCTTGGGTGCGCCGGGAAGGATTCGAACCTTCGTAGCCCGGAGGCGACAGATTTACAGTCTGTTGTATTTGACCACTCTACCACCGACGCAATATACCTAAATTAACACAAAAAAAACTTTTTTGCATCTTTTTAGGTATACGTATACGAATACGTATTTGAATACGTATAAATTAGACTTCTGAACGAGAACCCACCCGAATTGAGCTTTTAATTTTTCCTTTTTGCTTATCGATACTGAGTTCTTTGTTTTTGACTGAGACCAAGATTGTGTCCCCTTTCTTGACTCCATTGCTGATGATATAAGAAGCCACTGGATTTAGGATCTTGGTCTGAATCAAACGATTGAGTGGACGAGCGCCATAATGAGGATTGTATCCCTCTTTTGCTAGGTAACTCATCGCTTCAGCGTTTATCTCAAGACCAATTCCCTTGCCCGCCAATCGGTCGCGGACGACTTGCATGCGCAAATCCACAATCTTGGCGATAGATTCTTGGGACAAAATATCGAAGACAATGATCTCATCCAAACGATTCAAGAATTCTGGGCGGAAATTATCTTTGAGTGACTCCATGACTTTGTCTTTCATGTTGCTGTAATCTTCTTTACTAGAATTATTGGAGAAACCAATCGATTCCATCTTTTCGACATATTGCGAACCGATGTTTGAAGTCAAAATAATTATTGTATTTTTGAAGTTGACTGCTCGGCCCTTACCATCTGTGAGTCGGCCTTCGTCGATGACTTGCAAAAGCATGTTGAAGACTTCGGGATGAGCTTTTTCAATCTCATCGAACAGCACCACCGCATACGGTCGATGACGGACAGCTTCGGTCAATTGGCCAGCTTCATCATAGCCGACATAGCCTGGTGGCGAACCAATCAATTTGGAGACAGAGTGTCGCTCCATGTATTCAGACATGTCGACACGGATGATGGCTCTATCATCGTTGAACATAAATTGGCCGAGAGCTTTAGTGAGCTCGGTCTTACCCACTCCAGTCGGACCCAAGAAAATAAACGAACCGATAGGTCGATTTGGATCACTGATGCCAGCGCGACTGCGACGAATCACATCGGCCATGCGGTGGATAGCTTCATCTTGACCGATGACACGTTTTTGCAATTCGACTTCCATCTTCTCCAATTTTTCACGTTCTTCTTCGAGCATCTTAGACAAAGGAATTCCGGTCCAGCGAGCCACGACTTCGGCAATATCTTCGGCGGTAATTTCTTCTTTCAAGATTCGGCGAGATTTTTGTAATTTTTTCAAACGAGAAAGCTTGGTTTCGAGGCCTTTCTTTAAATCAGGAATTTTCCCATAACGAATTTCCGCCGCCCGCGCCAAATCTGATTTCATCTCGGCATCTTCAGCTTCGATACGCAAAGTCTCTAATTCTTTTTTGATGCCACGAATCTCGATGACGATAGCTTTTTCATTTTGCCATTTGAGTTCGAGCTCTTTGGTCTTTTCATAAAGGTTGCCGATTTCTTTATCGACTTCTTTGATGCGATTTTTTAATTCACGGTCTTTTTCTTTTTCTTCTTTATTTTTTTCTCCAGCCAAACTCGAAATTTCTTTTTTCAAAGCCTCTTTCTCGATTTCAAAACGCATGATCTTGCGATGCGCATCTTCGAGCACTGGTGGTTTGTTTTCGAGCATGATCTTCAGTGACGAAGAAGCTTCATCGATCAAGTCTACGGCTTTATCTGGTAGAAATCTGTTGGTGATATAACGAGCTGATAAATTTACCGCCGAGACGATAGCGTCATCAGTGATGCGCACTCCATGGAAGAGTTCATATTTTTCTTTAAGCCCACGCAAAATCGCAATCGCGTCTTCGAGACTCGGTTCATCGATATAGACTGGTTGAAAACGTCGCGCCAAGGCTGGATCTTTTTCAATATGTTTTTGATATTCACGCAAAGTAGTCGCGCCGATAGCTCGGAGCTCTCCACGAGCGAGTGCCGGCTTTAACATGTTTGAAGCGTCCATAGTTCCTTCAGCTCCTCCCGCGCCGACAATAGTGTGAATCTCATCGATAAACAAAATAATCTTGCCATCGGAGCGCTCGATCTCGCGCATTATCCCCTTTAGTCTTTCTTCAAATTCTCCACGATATTTTGTCCCAGCGACCAGCATTCCCAAATCCAAAGACACCAGCTCTTTATCTTTCAAAGATTCTGGAACATTGTTTTTAACTATACGCAAAGCGAGCCCTTCGACGACAGCAGTCTTGCCTGTACCCGCTTCACCAATCAAAATCGGATTGTTTTTGGTTCGGCGAGATAAGATCTGCATGATGCGCATAATCTCATCATCACGGCCGATGACAGGGTCGAGTTTATCTTCCTTGGCGAGCTTGGTTAAATTTCTAGTATATTTCAAAAGTAATTTAAATTTTTTGGTCTCAGTCACGTCGGTGATGTCTTGGCCTCGCAATTCTTCTAAAACCTTCAAGACTGCTTCTTTATTAATGCGAAAACGTGACAAAGTTTCTCGCGCTTCACTAGCCACATCTAAAATAGCCACGAACAGGTGTTCGGTAGAGACAAAATCATCTTTCATAGATTCAGCCAGTTTGACTGAGTGCTCGATGACTTGCGCCAAATCTGGATTCAAATAAATCTGATATGAAGGCGAGAGTGTACTGTGAGATTCCGGCAACTCAATTAATTCCAAGACTGAATCAGTCAAGAGCATAGTGTCTATGTCGAGTTTATCTAAAATAGAATTAACCATCGACTCTTCTTGGAGTAGCAAGGCTGCCAAGAGATGGAGTGATGACACGTGGTTTACCCCGCGCTCGATGGCTAGCTCGTGGGCTTTCTTGATGGCGTCTTTGGCTTTAGTTGTGAATTTATTTAATGGTGGCATATATATGTAAGTTAAAAGTTATAAAGTAAAAGTTTATAAAATCAGCAATTTATAAAATTTTAAATCTTTGGCTGGATAGCCTGAAGAGATTCCAGGACGACATTAATCGGTACAAATGAGGCCGTATCGCCAGAGAGAGCGATACCGAGAGCTTGGCCGTCTAGATTCATGACTAGGCCACCAGTCACTGATTTTTGAACATTTAGTTTAATTTCTTCTGTACCATCAAAAATAAAAGAAGAAATAGTGGAACCGAGAATCAAAATCTTTTGACCAATTTTCATTTTAGAAAAATCTCCAGTAACCGGGACGGTATATGAAGCGACACTGGTCCCATCGACAGGTTCACCAATCTTCATATAGGCCACTCCTTTGTTTGCCGACAAGAGTTCGGCTTTAAATTTACCAGAACTATTTTTTACAAAATATAAATCCTTGGTCGGCACCCAGAGCGCATCGGCAACAATGATTCCATCTTTACTAATAGCAAAACCATTACCGAGAGAAATCTCGGCGCGTTGACCGTTTAAATCTTCAAAATCTTTACTGATAGCAAAGACAGCAGATTTATTTTTAGAAATTGCATCCACTACCAGGTCTTCTTCTTTAACCACTACAGTCTGGACGGTGTTGTTGCCTGGAGTTATGTTTTCAACGGTTTGCTTAATTATACGATTTATCGGCGAGACCACCGAGACAGGGGCTTGTTGCATGAGAGTCACCGTAAAAATCCCCGTCGCTAGTGAGGTGATAAAAGAAAGCAATATGGCCAACATAATTAGTTGAGATTTATTTAGATCTTGAATATCCATGACCTAATTATACCACTTTTTTAATTTTAGCAAAATTTGATTTAAGATTTTAATTGTCTGATCAATGTCTGCTTTTTGAGTCTGTCGGCCGAGAGAAAAACGCAAAAATCCATCGGTATCTTTGATATCGGGATGGATAGCTTTGATGACATGCGAAGCCTTACCATCGCCAGACTTGCAAGCGCTTTTAGCTGAAGCAAAAACTCCCCTGGCCGAAAGCTCAATCACCAGCAAGTCGCTCGGAATATTTGGGATGGTGATGTTCACATTGTTCGGCAATCTGTTTACCAAGCCACCGTTTATGATCAATTTGTTATCAAGGTGAACCCTTGATAAATCTTTTAGCTTGTCGATAAAATAATCTCGTAACTTCATCAACCGAGCCGATTCTTTGTCTTTGATTTTTTCGACTTCGCTCAAAGCTTTCACTAGAGCAATCGCCGAAGTGACATTTTCCGTCCCCGGGCGCAAGCCCATCTCTTGGTCGCCACCAAACATTATTCGAGAGACTGGAGTTCCTCGTCTGACATACAGAGCTCCGACACCTTTTGGTCCGTAAATTTTCGCGGCATTGAAAGACATCAAATCCACCCCGAGTTTTTCGACATTGATTGGTAGATAATTTACTGCTTGGGTCGCATCGGTGTGAAAAAAGATTTTTGTGTTATTTAATTTATTAAAGTGGCGAATCTCTTTGGCAATTTCCCGGATAGGTTCAATCGTCCCGATTTCATTGTTGGCATACATCACCGACACCAAGACAGTATTTTTCTTTAAAACTTTTTTAATTTTTCTTGGATCGACTTCCCCACTCTCTTCGACGGGTACGACGTCGACAGTCGCGAGTCCCTTCTTCTCTAAATGCCGAAAAACTTCGAGCACTGAAGCGTGTTCGATATTTGTAGTCACGATATGTGGTTTAGAAAAATTTTGCACCAGACCTAAGATAGCCAGGTTGTTGCTCTCAGTGGAGCCAGAGGTAAAAACCACCTCGTTCCCATGGGCATCCAAAAACTTGGCTACTGCCAAACGTGCCATTTCGAGTTTATTTTTTTCTTTAACTGCCAAATCGTGCATCGCCCCCGGATTGGCCGAGGTTGAAAGCGCGCTCGAGGCATAATCTAGATAGATTTTTCTTATTGATTTCGCCATAAAAATAGTATATATTGAAATTGTATGAACGCAAAGCTCGAACTTAGTTTTTTTATTTTTGCCAGCATCGCCCTTTTAATAGGTGCGGTCTGGATGATTACTACTGAAAAACGTCTAAAAAGATTTTTTCTTGGTAAAAAAGCCAAAGATCTAGAAGACACTATCGTCACCCTAGAAAATGAAATGACGAAACTAAAGAAAGCTCAGGAAATTTCTGAAAAAGAAATTGCGGTCCTGCATACAAAACTCAAGAAGAGTATCCGTGGACTCGAGACCATTCGCTTCAACCCATTTCCAGATCAAGGCAGTAACCAGAGTTTCGCTATCGGAATGCTCGACGAAGAAGGCGATGGTGTAGTCATCTCGAGTTTGTATTCTCGAGAACGGATGAGTATCTTTGCCAAGCCGGTCAAGAAACACAAGTCCACTTATGAATTGACCGACGAAGAAAAAGAAGCCTTGGCTAAAGCCGAAGTAAAATAGTTCGGCCAGCTCACTATAAATAAATTATGGAAAAAGAAAATACAAAAATGAATAGACCTCCTGTCGTAGTAGTCATGGGTCACGTGGATCACGGCAAGTCCACTCTTTTGGATTACATCCGCAAGACCAACGTCGTCGATGGTGAAGTCGGCGGTATCACTCAACGTATT
The DNA here is from genome assembly GCA_964531535.1 of uncultured Candidatus Saccharibacteria bacterium. GTDB lineage: Bacteria > Patescibacteriota > Minisyncoccia > Phycocordibacterales > UBA9973 > UBA9973. Next base: position 1,797 of record CAZHDU010000002.1, on the reverse strand, counting down.
TCGGCTTACGAAGTCTTACATAAAGACGAAAAAGGTGAGGACAAAAAAATTACTTTTCTAGACACTCCTGGTCATGAAGCCTTTTCAAAAATGCGCGAACGTGGCGCCAAGATTGCTGACATTGCCATATTGGTCGTCAGTGCTGAAGACGGCGTCAAACCACAGACAATCGAAGCTTGGAAATCCATCACCGACATGAACCTCCCCTCTATCGTCGCCATCAACAAGATCGACAAACCAGGCGCTAATGTCGAAAAGACCAAGATGGAATTGGCCGAACATGAAATTTATCTAGAAAATTTTGGTGGCAAGATTCCTTTTGTAGAAATATCAGCCAAAGTCGGCACCGGCATCGACGATCTCTTGTCGCTCATCCTCATCACTACCGAGATGGAAAACTGGCAATTTGAGCCTAGTGCCGAAGCTTCCGGTTTTGTCTTGGAAGCCAACCTAGATTCCAAACGTGGGATTCAAGCTACCCTGCTCATTAAAAACGGCACCCTCGAAAGCGGGATGACTGTGGTGGCGATAGACGCATTGTGTTCCACTAGAATTATCGAAAACCACTTAGGTAAACCGACTAAAGAAGCTAGCGCTTGTTCGCCAGTCAGGTTATTTGGTTTTGATAAGATGCCTCAAGTGGGCTCGGAATTCAAAGCTTTCCGAAATAAAAAAGAAGCGCAAGCTTTCGCGGAACAAAACCTCAACAATAAAAAAACTGACGAGGTAAAAACTTTTGAGGACTCTAGTAAAAAATCTATCCCGATTATCATCAAGGCCGATGTGGCTGGCTCACTCGAAGCCTTGGAGAAAGAAATCTCACTCATAAAAAACGACGGTGCTGAATTTAGAATAATCAGTAAAGGTGTTGGGCCAATTTCAGAATCCGATATCAAAGGCATCGCCGACAGTCAAAACGCTATCATCGTAGGCTTCAATGTAAAATCTGACCGGAGCGCGGTCGAGATGGCTGAAACACGCGGAATAATAATTTCCAATTTTGATATCATCTATAAAGCTACCGAATGGCTAGAAGCCGAACTCGAAAATCGCCGACCACGCGTCGAGACTGTCGAGACTACTGGGCAAGTCAAAATCATTCGAGCCTTTAGCAAAACCAAAGAAAGACAAATCTTGGGAGGCAAAGTCACGAGTGGTAGTGTCTCTCTAAACAACCCGGTCAAGATTGTTCGCCGAGATTTTGAAATCGGCCGAGGTAAGATCGTCAACCTAGAAAAAGGAAAAGTAAAAACCAGCACTGTCGAAGAAGGCTCAGAGTTTGGAATGATGATTGAATCCAAAGTCGAAATAGCGGCCGGAGACGTCATCGAGTCTTTTAGTGTAGTTCAAAAATAATCAAAAATATTATGATAACAGCAGGAAGTGAAATACCATCAAGTCGACAAGAAAAAGTTTCAAATTTTATCAAAGAACAAGCTGCGATTTTTTTGTTGAAAGAAAATAATAATACTTCACTCATCACCGTCACTGCGGCCACAGTCTCCCCTGACCTAAAACGAGCGACAATATTTATAACCGTATTACCTGAATCTAAAGAAAAGCTAGCTTTAGAATTTGTAAAAAGACAACGGGGAGATTTGCGAGACTTTTTGAAAAAGAATATGTCTACCAAAAATATTCCTTTTATCGATGTAGCTCTCGACCTCGGCGAAAAGAATCGACAAAAAATTGACGAATTGCTTCAAAATGGTTAGGATTACATAGTGCGGAAACGAAAGAACGGCCTGGTAGCCAAGTGGTAAGGCATTCCTCTGCAAAAGGAATATACGGCGGTTC
>CAZHDU010000001.1:22434-38856 GCA_964531535.1 uncultured Candidatus Saccharibacteria bacterium | reverse complement strand
CCAGCCTCATCCACCGTTCACGGGCGGCGTGACGTTTGGCGGCCTGGTCGAGCCAGGTTGGTGTCTCGTGGCGGGCAATCGCGGCGTCACATTTTGGGGTTTCGCTCATCTCTTGCCACCATAAACCAGAGAGTCGAATGCCATCCTGGCCCCCGGGTCACAATGAAGCAGGCGAATGATCTTATCCGCCGTCTCCGGGGTGCAGTGTCCGCTGCTCCGGTATTGGGTCCGACGACGGCGCTCACCCGTGCCAACTGGCTTTGGCGGAGACGGAAGGCGGCCATGCTCGAAAGCGGTCCGCCAGGCCCTGACCACCGTCTTGCTGTGCATTTCAACCTCGGTTGCCACCTCGTTGACGGTCGGGTTCCCGCCGAGCTTTTTGACGGCCTGAACGACTGTGTCCAGGGTGGCTGGGAAGACGCCGGGGGGGTTAGGGTTGCTCATTTTTGGCGGCCTCCTTGGCGAGTTTGGCGGCGGCTCGTCTTTTTCTCTTACTCTCTAGTTTCTTGGCCCTGATCTCAGGGTCTTGGTATCGATTTCTTTGCTTTTCGAGAAGTTTGGCCTTGTATTCAGGATTTTGATAGCGCCTTCTCGCCGCTTCGATGTTCTTGGCTTTAATCTCAGGGTCTTGTTGCCGCCTTTTTTGCGCCTCTCGCCTCTTGGCCTTGACTTCAGGGTCTTGTTGCCGTTTTTTTACCGCCTCTATAATAAATTTTCTGGTCTCAGGGTCTTGGTATCGCTTTTTTAAATAAAGTCTTTGCGCCTCTATGATCTTGGCCTTGACTTCAGGATTTTGATAGCGCCTTTTTTTCGCCTGTAGTTTCCTGGCCTTGGCCTCCTCAGAACTCTGCTTATGCGCCGTCAGTTTGACGCGCTGAGGAATGATCGTTCCGACCATGAAGCCGGAGCTTGCAATGGCCTCGAGTTCTGAAGGGGAAGACCACTCGCGCTGCTCCTGGAAGCAGTCTGACGGAGTCTTGTCTTCAATGCGGTGAGTCTTGCCATCGAAGCACGACTCGGCCAGTCTGCGCAGTTCCTTGATCCCTGGAATGTAGAACAGGGACGAATGGCCGCGATCCGTCCGGTGCCTCCTCAACAGTCGCCCTACGGCCTGCACGAAGAATAGTTCCGTCCGATACTTCGTCATGTAGCACACCACCCGAATACGGGGGATGTCTACGCCCTCGGAAACCTGACGAACTGCAACGATCCAGCGGTCCGGCGAGTCCTTAAATTTCTTGATTTTAGACACCCCGCCGTCCTGCGTGGTAGCCAGGACCGGCTTGTGTCCAGTCACCTCCTCAACCAGTTTCGCCAACTTCCTGGCGTGCGCGCAGTCGTTCGCCAGGATAAGGCCGGCAGAATCGTCGGGCATCTCTTCGAGTGAAGCGTTTGCATGGACGACCATCGACCGTGCAAAACCGCCATCGGCGTCTAGAATCGTCTTGAGAATCTTGGGAGTGTCCGATTTCGAGCACTTTTTCCCGATCTCGATCTCCTTGATTTTGTCGTCAACAACCCATGAAGCAGACCCGGCAAAGATCGGGAACTCAACATGCCTGCATACGCCGGCTTCCAGAGCCTCTTGATATGAATAGCTAAAATCTGGAACGCATACACCGTCAACGTATCGGACAAAGGCTATCTTGTAATCGTCGCTCCTGAACGGTGTTCCGGTCAGGGATAGTCTGCGCTCGGAGAACTGAAAAGCGAGTCCAGCCGTGTCACCCCAAGACTTTCCTCCCTCGCGCTCGCCAGCGTGGTGGACCTCGTCGAAGATGACCATGACCCTGCCGGATCCGCAAGTGTTGGCGAACTCCTCTGGATTGAATGCCACCTGTTGATAGGTGCAAACCAGACCATGTCCTTCATCGGTGGCTTCATCGTCCAACAGGGTTAGCCCAAACTGCTTGGCCGCGACTTCCTTCCATTGCGCCTTTATGTTCAGCGTTGGCGCCACAACAATCACCAGATCAATGGCGCCGTCAATGACGAGTTGCTGGGCTACGCGGAGTCCGAAGATCGTCTTTCCTCCACCAGGGACACAGTGGACCAAGAAGTCCTTGGCGTTCGCCTCAAAGTATTTGTCCATGGCCGCTTGTTGCCATGCGAAAAGCTTTTGTTCAATCATCGTGGTCATGCCGACACCTTTTCCAACATCTGGGTCCGCAGGTTCTTCGCCCATTCGTAGACCTCTGGCTCATAGAACAGAGCACCCTCGGGGGGCGTAAGGCTGGCCGCGTAGGTGGCCCAGAGCAGGGCGTCGAGTGGCTTGTTGCTTTGGGCCCAAAGCGCGGCCATTGCAAACGGAGCCTCTGCTCTGGACGGGTCTGTCTCGATAGCCCTCCTGAGCCAGAACTCGGGAGTGTATCCAAGCGAAGCCAAACGAAGCGCAGCCACATACCTTTCTTGCCTCCAGCCATCGGTGCAGAAAAACCGCATACGGTAAGCACGAGCAGCCTCATCAAAGATCCCGGCATCCATGTAGCTCTGGGCTAAATAGAATCGCCAACGGGGCACGAGATCCGACTCTGGGTCATCGTGCAAAGCCTTCTCCAAAAGCGCGGCATCCTTCAGGAACTTCTCCGGGTCCTGCGACCTGGCCCCGCCCCCGATACGGTGATAAACCGGCCAGTCCAGTTGGCCAACGGTGGCATCCAGGCCGCCCATCCGGTAAGGCGCTTCGTGCACCGGGCTCCGGTAGCACCACAGGCCGTCAGCGCGCAACAGGTGGGCCCGGTGGTAGACCGTGGAGCCATCCTGAACCTTCAGGTAGTAGCAGTCCTTTTCCAGCGTAACGCCGGGCTCAAATCCGCCGTCCAACACGTCGTCAGCGTCCAGAATCAGGTGGTAGTCCTGGGGGCCGAGGTCAAACTTATCCTCGGCGGTGCGCAGAGCGCGGGTTCTGTTGGTGCCAAAATCGACCCAGGCATGGCTTCCAATGTAGACCTTTTTTGGGCTCTGCGCCAACAAGTCGCAGACCGTTTCCGGCGTGCCGTCTTCGCTTCCAGTGTCGCAAATGCACACGCAGTCGACCAGGGCAAGAGCGCTCAGTAAGCTACGCCGGATAACGTGGGATTCGTTTCGAACGATCATCGTAAGGCAAATCATCGGGTGTTCTCCGTCCTGATTCAAGGGCCGGGGTCGCTTTGGGCGACCCCGGCGAAAGGGGGCTTAAGCGGCTTGCGCTTCGGCCTGGGCGGTGGTGATTAGCGGCTGATCAGCGCTCTCGCTGGTCGCGACAACGTCAGGATCGTTCGAGTTTGGAGGAGGAGCGTCGGGCGTCTCGGCCACCCAGTTCTTGCCGGCCTTGGCGATCACGCCCTTGCGAACGAGCTGGTCGAAGTGGACCTCTACGATCGCCTTGGTCTGGCCGGTGGACTTCGCTACCTGCTCGCAAGCCTTGGTGCGTCCGGCCCCGTCGTTCAGGGCCTGGACCAGTCCGGCTTCGATGTGCGGTGGAACTCCGCTGGGGATTTTCCAGGCTCCAGGCGGCTGAGAGTCCAGGGTTCCCTGGGTGCCGTCCTTCGGGTCTATGCCATCGACGGCTGCGTTCAGCGCCTTGTCTTCGCGCTGCGTCGGAATCAGTTTGCCGTTGTCATCCAGGCCGCGGGCATTGCCCTTTTCGTCGAATAAGGCCATCTGGATGTCGAGGTTGTTGCTGGCGTCTCGGAGTTGCTGCAGCCGGTTAAAACGCTCGGTGATTTTTGCCTCGTGCTCGTCGAAGATTTCTTCGAGACGGATTCGCGCAGAATCGAAAGCTCGCCGTGTTCCTGGGTCAAAATTAATCCTGTCATCACCGGCATCCTTATCCACCTCTAGCGCAAAGTTGAACATCCGAATCGCTTCGGAAATCGCGGACTCTTCTGGTTTTTTCACTTGTCTGCTCCATTCGAGCCTGGCAGCGAGGAACGAGCAATGTCAGGATATGTCACCGCCGTTCCGTTCGTCAAGTGGGCCAGTTGCTCCAAGAACCCCTTGACCACCTCGGAAAGCTCGCAATGGTAGTAAATTGAATCGCCTAAAATTTTTTCAAGGCCCTTGAACTCTTCGCGAGAGCCGCGAAGGTTGACGGCAAACAAGTCTGGACCTAGGATTCGCCACCTAAAGTCCGTTGTCACGGGCGGCATACACTTGATTTCGATCGACCTCGGGCTGGACCGGTTCCGAGCGATCTTGCCGTCCCGCTGTAGAGCCATCAGGTGGCTATGAACCGTGCTGCTACTCTCCAGGCCAACAGCCTTGCCGATCTCGCGAATCGAAGGAGAGAAGCCGAATCGCAACTGGTGGGAAACGAGAAAATCAAGAATTTGCTTGCGACGGCGCTCGCCTCCCGCGTTGAAGGTCGCTCGGTTCTGCCTCGTCCGTTGGGCGGCCTGGGCCTGGGTGGGTCGGTGGTAAATCGGGTCTTGGATCTTCATCGTTGCAGCATCCTTTCGGCCAGGTCGGCCAGGTCGTCTTTGATATCCCTGCCGGTCACGCTGTCGCCCAGGCAGACCCAGCCGGGCCGGTCCTGGGTGGCAAACATCTCCAGCATTCCGCAGCCTTCGAGGTAAGGCCCAAGCCAGCGCTCAATGCGTTGGTGGACCTCTGCCGGCTTCCGGCTGTGGATCTTGCGGTTGTTCTCGTCGCATTCGTGCGGCTCCACGATGGCCTGAGCCGGTTTCCAGGCCCCCTCCGCCGTCGAATGCCAGCAGCAGAACTTCTTGCGGTTGCGCCGGGCCAGGATGCAGCGCTCCAGGTTGCCAGCGGTGTATTTGCCGGGCCCGAAGAACGGAGTCCCCGCCACCCGGTTGGTCTTGACCCAACTGAACGCCGTGCAGACCTGCTCAAAGCCCCACGCCTCCAGCACTTGCAAATGGTCGTGAGGCATAGACTCCAGCACCCACAGGAAAAGGTAAGCGTCCGGCATACACACGGCCTGCACCAGCGGGCCCAGGGCGGCGATGTCAGCGGTGGGCATCGTCCCCCGGCCGTAGTTGCCAGCAGCGCCCATGCCGAGCCGAGTCTTCTGCTCCGGGTTGTCCCTGCGAACGGCCTTGCGGTCGTTATGCTGCCACGGTGGGTCAGCCAAAATAACGCGAATGAACACCTACACCACCGCCCACGGCCACTTGACCCGGCCAACGAATTTCGACTGGGCGGCAGGCATTTCAATCCACGCCCGGCCCAGGCTCTGGGCAGCCATCGCCCCCAGCGCCCAGGCGTCTGCCTCGTCGGAGGTGGCAAACAGGCGGCCGGTTCGGTGCGTCACGATTGCCATGATCTGGTCCTTCTTGGCAGCTCCGACCCACGCTTTCAGCGTTGACGGGTTCACGAAGGCCACCGGCAGGCTCAGTTCGTGCAGTAGCAACCGGATGACGCCACCCAGTTCGGCGAGCTGGAACACGCTGTCGCCCTTCACTCCGAGCGGGTAGTCCTCGATGACCACTCCGTTCAGCGGATTGCCGGAAAGAATACCGGTCAGCATGTCGCGAATCCAGGCGAGTCGGGAAGGCCCCGTGGAACCTCTTGGCGGCTTGAGAACCATCGTGGTCTGGTCAGGAAAACACAGGCCGGTCTGGTTCAGGCTTGGGTCGATGGCTAAGATCTTCAATGTTCCTCCTGTTTTGGTAGCTTTGCGGCGACCCCAAGGGCCGTCTCGGTGCGGGCGCAGGCGACTCCGATCACGCTGCCGAGCCTGGAACCTTGGGCCACCTCGGCGACAACCTCGCGGAGAATGGAGTCCCAGGTCCGGGAAACGTTGCGGCGCCAGGACGTTGCGTCCCAGCCGGCAGGGGTGGTCTTGGATAAAATCTCCCGGACCCGGCGCAAGTCGACCGGCTTGGGTTTGCAACCGGTGATCGCCTGGAGCGCTTGGGCAAGTTTTCTCTCGGGTGGTCGGGAGGGTGAATTGTGCCCCTGGTTACCCGTCGTTTGATTTTCAAAAAAATCACCCCCACTCTCCCCAGTTTTCCCTTGGGGGTAAGGGGGTGTTTTCATGTCTTTCATGTCTTCATGTTTTAGACACCCTTCAACTTCAATACTGGAGCGGGATTCCCGATCGCTTGTCGATCTTTGGGGAAGCGCTTGTCGATCTTTGGGGAAGCGCTTGTCGATCTTTGGGGAAGCGCTTGTCGATCTTTTTCGATCGCTTTCAGCATCGCTTGTCGATCGCCAAGCGATCGACAAGGAAGACAGGTATTGTCGTTTTATTGGCTCCGGCCAGACCCCTGGGCCTGCCGTCCACTGCTCCCAATTTTTGTTCACTCGGTAAACGCCTGGCTTGTTTCCAGATGGATTGTGGTCACAAAACACCAGCCGCATACTCATCAGAGAGACCAGGCACTTGCGAGCGTTTCCCTCGTTGATCCCAAGGTGCTCTGCTATCAGCGACCCAGTCAACGCCGCGCTCCTTTGCTGCATACCGTAACTGAGCCTAACCAAGAGAAACATGAGGCGAATCTGATTCCTGTTCAGGTCGGCCTGTATGATGCGCTCGAACAATTCATTTGCAATTCTGACATAGCCGTTTTCTAATTGCGGATTTGCCATCTCAAAAAAGATCTCCCCAGTCGTGCTCTTCGAATTCTGGCGGACAATTCACTGGGAAATCTTTTCCTGGCAATTTTTCTTCATTTTGTTTTGGCTGCGACGCTCTAAATGTAAATGTTGGCCCGTTGAAGTGCATGGGCACGTCGCCTTCGCTTCCCTCACCATTTTTTGCAACAATTGCAACCGCCTCGAACGGGTCGCAACTTCCCTTCGGCTTGTAGAGCGGGGGCCGGTGCAGCAGGACCACCTTGCGGGCGTCCTCCTCGATACAGCCGGACATCTTCAGGTCTCCCAGGGTCGGGCGTCCGCCGCTCCTGTCGTCGGCCTTGCGTCCGATCTGCACCAGCACCACGAAGGGAATACCAGTCGCCTTCATCGCTCTGCGGCACACGTTAGAGGCCATGCTGGTCAGCTTGTAATCTGCCCCATCACCGGCCATGATCCCAAGGTGGTCGATGAACACGGCCTTCAGGTTGGGGTGCTCCAGCCGGAAAAGCTCGACCCGCTGCAGCAACTGGTCTGGCCGCAGGGCCTGGTCGTCGATCCAAAGGTCGGTATTGAGCCGCCTCACCTCCTCGACTTTTTCGGGCAACTTGTTGACCGCCCCGATGGGCAACTGTAGCTGCTGGGCGGCCAGGCGCAGCCACATCTTACGCCTGGAAAGCTCCAGGGACAGGAACAGAACGGTGCCGTAGTTGGCCGCGATACTGGAGGCGAGCTGCAGGCCCTTGGCGGTCTTCCCGACCCTGGGCCGTGCTGCTATGACGACCAGGTCCGACTCTTCGATTCCGCCCAAGACTTCGTCCAGTTCGGGAATGCCGGTGCTCATCTGGTTGACGACCACCTTGCCGGCCGCCTCGGCGGCCTGACGCTCACGGATATTCTCAGCCAGCGCCCCCAGTCCGTCTGACCAGTGCTCTGCGCTGTGCCGCTTGGAGGTAGACGCAGCGGCGCTCAGGGAGGCGATGAACTCGGTTTGTGCCTCAGCGAAGGACCGGCGGGGGTCGGCCAGCATTTGCTTGCCATCCTCCACGGCCTTGAGGAACCGGACGCGGCTCGACTCGTCTCGGACCTGGTCGAGAAGGCTCTTGAGGTGGCCTGGCCCGTAGCCGGCCCAGGAGCCGGATGCCCAGGCGTTGCGAACCGAGGTATAGCTGTCCGGCCACCCACGGTCCGCTGAGAGCTTCTTCAGGCTTGGCGGGTCGACGGAGCGGTATTCCCGCCAGCAGTCCTGGAGAATCCGGAATTGAAGGCTGGCCGAGGGGGTGTGGAAATCGTCCGCGGTGGCCGTGCCCAGCAGTATCCTGGCGTTGTCCGGGTCCGCCCAGCAGGCGGCGATGAGTCCGACTTCCAGTTCTCCTGCGGTCTGCTGCCGTAGGGGGTTCAAGCGCCCTCCACGTATTGCACCGGGCAGCCAGGGTTCGGTTTCTTGCCGTTCCTCGGGTTGCTAACGCCAGAAAACTTTCGAATGCGGCTGGAGCAGACGATCTGGGTAACGGTCTTGGTGACGCCGTCTTTGGTCGAAAGGTAGGTTGCAGAGGTGGCCTTGCGGCCACAGGCCGGGCAGCGGTCAATGGAAGAGGTCTGGTTCATGAAGCCCTCCCTTAGGCCGGTAGTCGCGGCGCAGCTCGTAGCCGGGGAAGGGCAAGTAGCCGGCCGCCAGCAGCGCTCCGTCCGGGTCGTCCAGGCCCTCACCGATGGCAGCAGCCATCTCCCGAGAAGGCTGGTGCTCGCCGCGCACGAGGCGGGAGAAGTAACGCCAGCAAATGCCGAGCGACTCCGCCATGGACCGCTGGGTCATCCCGTGCTGCGCCAGCTTCCAGCGGAGGTAGGCGCCGAAGGTTTTCATGAAGTCCATGCTGATTGCTTTGGCAGGCTTGGCACCCATCAGCGGCCACCACCGGCAACGCGCCTGCAGACCGCTACGAATAGATGGGGGCAGCGGGCGTGGAACAATTTTGCCAGGTGCTCAAATCCTCGGGCAGCGTCCAGGTCGTCCTTGGGCTGGGCTGCCAGGACCGCGTCGCTGGCAACGTGCCGTTTGAGCATGTCAACCGCCTCGGCGTCCACCTGGGCGGCGCGCTCCTCCAGGTAGGATAGTCTCTGCTCGATGTTCTCGGCGTTGTCGCTGGCGCCAAATGTTTTGGCAAAGCCGTCTTTCGCCCATTGATCAATTTCGTCAGCGGTTGGGATTTGATCATACGGGAGGAAGCCGACATCCACGGAGGGAGGGGCCGGGGGACGCCTGGATCCGATATGCATTCCCCCATCTGTGTCAATGAGCAACTCAGACGGAATTTCATTTCCGGCCCATGTGACGTGCCCCTTGTCGGGGGGGAGGGCGGCGCTGCCAGGACTGGGCTTGGAGTCAAGCTCACCAGCCTCCCGAGTTGGGGCACCACCCTCCCTAGAATCTTTTGTCTGGTCGTCCCAGTAAGATTGAAGGTTGTTTTTCCGGATTTGTGCCAGCGCGGCTTTCATTTTCGCGTTGACATCTTCGGTCACTAGGCGCCCGGCCAGCCAGTCGTAAATGGCGGCGTCACGCACGCCAGACAATTCCTTTAGAACCCGGTTCTTGAGTCCCAGTTTCTCTTTCAGGCGATGGTATTCTTCGATGTCTTGCGGGTTCGGCCTAACGCTCGCGGCCCGTCCATTCTTACCGGTGGGGTTTGGCATTTCCATGACATCCTCAGTCTTTCGGACCGGGCAGGCCGGTCGGATGAATTTCCTGTTGGTGTAGGTGGGCTTTTTCTTTTTGCGAGAACTCGGGCAGCGCCAGATCGTCTGCCTGTAGGTGACGCCGTCGCGCAAGACCGTCAGGGTCTCGGCGACGGCGTCCTTTCCGCAGGTCGGACACGGCTCGGTCACCGGAGCGGAATCCGTGAGCCTTCCAATGTCCAGGATCGCGGGCAGCCGAAGTTGCTCAATCATGCCGCGTCTTCTTTTTTGCGCAGCGCGTCCAGGCGCTTACCCTCGGCTTTCTGCCAGTGGTAAAGGTCAACCGCGTGATACCAGGCGGTAAGCTGCTTGGCTTTCTCCTCGGCGGTTTCGAAGACCGGGATCAGCTTGAACTTGCCGGTCAACTTGTCCAGTTGGGCAATGTAGACCCGGTCAATAGACTGGCCGAAGCACAGCTCATACATGCAGGCGTAGCCGGTCGTTTGAATCAGCATTCCCTGGCCGATGTATCCGCCCGTCTTGTAGTCGACGATGATCCTGGCCCCGTCTGGCGCCAGGCTGACATTGTCGATCATGCCGGCCACCCCGTTCGCCAGGTCGACAACCAACAGTTCGCTGCCGATCATCACCGGGCACTTCTCCAGGAACAACTGATAGAAAGCGCGGATAGCGCCCTGCACCTTCGGATCCTCGTCGGAAACCTTGAGCACCCACATCTGACCGTCACGGTCGCGGAACTTGACCCGGTCAAACAGGGGCGTGCCGTTCTCGTTGAAGTCCTGCAGCTTGAGGTTGCCTAACCATTTGTCGATCAGGTCGTGCGCTCTTGTGCCCAGTTCGGCCGCTTCGTCGCGCTTCTCGTTGCGCTCGTAGAATGAACGGCGGTGGAACTCCAGGAGCTTAAGGGAAGAGAACTCCTCCCACGCCTGGATCATGGCGTCGGAGTCGTCCAGGGTGACCTGGTATTCACTGCACTTCTTGATCAGGCCGTCGAGCTTTTCCCAGTTGCCGCGCACCAGGATCGGCTCTCCAGTCTCTTTGAGCACACCCTTCAGCACCGGCTCCCCGAGCAGTCGGTTGGGAGTCTGCATGGCCGCCCAGTCCATCAGCGCAGAGATGTCCCACTTTACTCCAGAGATGTCGCTCACCCGATTGGGGAGCAACACCTTTCTGCCGTCGCTCAGTGTGGCCTGGTATTTGCAATAGTATTCCGGGCCCTTGCCAAACGTGTTCTTGATCTGCACCAATTCAGCACTGACGAACATGGATTGCTCAAGCTCCATTTTGGGGGTCCACCACCCGGAGGCGGTGACGACGCGAATTCCAGGGATGGGCGGCATTAAAAGGAGGCCGCCTGTTCCGCGAGGTGACCTTGGACGGCGTCAATCTGTGCGACCGTTGCGTTCCTCATGGACAGGCCGGGGAAAATCTTCTCCAGCATCTCCTTGGCCAGCCCGGCCTTCTTCTCGCCGGTCTGGCGGTCGAACGCGTAGTAAGACTTCCAAGCCTCCCAGGCGTCGCTGATAGCCGCCTCGCTGGCGGGCGAGTTGTCCTTCGATGGAAGGTTGTCGTCCCAGTCGTTGGCCGGGCTCGCGTCCACCTGGGGGGCCTGCTCGGGCTCGGGAGCCGCATCTTTCTTGCGGGTCCGCTTGGGCGCGGGCTCGGTCTCAGTAACCGGCTGCGCATCGACTACACGGATACGGCTGTAGGACTTCGAGGTTCCCGGCTCCTCAGCGGGTCGCTCGACCACCTGGGCAGGCAGCACGTCAACGAACTCCGCCCGGTCGTCTCCCAGTTCCTCTGGGGTGTAGGCCATGCCCAGGATGATGTCGGGGGCTGCCAGGCGGACGCAGGCGGCGACAGCTCTGCTCTCCAGCATTCGCTGCGGGTAGAGCTTCCACGGGCCGTCTTTGGTGAGTAGACCGGCCTTTTGGGCATCTTCCTTCGTAAAGGTGACAACAGTGGCGTTTGTCGGGCTGTCTCGGCGGGTGATCGAGCACGTCGCGCTGTCACTGGTGGAGGTTATGGTGATGGAGTGTCCAGCCTTGCGCACCAGAGCGTTCATCATTCGGGCGCTCATGCTGGGCCGGTTGTTGACCATGTAGATCTCCATCATGGCGACGACCGGTTCGATCCCGAGGCAGCGGCCAAGCTCCAGCGCAACCAGGACGTTTCCCGGCTTCCCTAGATAGTGCTTCGGCAACATGTCGGGGGCGTCGCAGAGGAGTTTGCACATCTCCACCTTGTCGGACAGGGTAAGCTGCTGAGGTTGCTGGGTGGCCAAGGCCATGGACTGATTGTTCATTTTGGAAGTGCCTTTCTTGCTTAGGTAGGGGATGGGCTGGGGAGGAACCGCCGCGCTGCTCGCTGCCAGGCGTTTGTTTTGGTTGCGGGGCGGGCCCGCCACAGCCCATCTGAGGGGGTGGTAGTGACTATGCCGCCTCTAGAACGGCCCGAATGATTGCCTCTGCCTGCCTTGGGCAGACGGCGTTCCCTAAGAGTTTGTTGGCGGTCTGGAGGTTGGTTGGCAAACGATAGTCAGTCGGAAAGCTCATTGCTTCTGCCACCTCGGACGGCTGAAGCATCCTCTGGCGGTCCCCGTCCACCACGCCCCACCGGGCTCGGGTTGTAATCGTCCCGATGGGCCGATCCAGGCTGCGGCCGGTAAGACCGCTGCCGCTTCCGTAGTAGGGCATGACGAATCGATCGCCCAGAGCTGCCCGGCCTCTCGCGACACGGGCCTGGGTCTTCAGGCACTTCTCCGCCACTGGCCGCCATTGATAGTCAGACCAGCGCACGATGTCGCGCATTCCCCTGTGCTCTGTCCTGGGTAGACGGATCTGGATCGGGGCCCTGGATCGGGTTGCCACGATGAACAGCCGCACCCGATTTTGGGGAACTCCGGCGTCTGCCGCGTCATACTGGACTATCTCCAGCGAATAGCCCAGCACTCGCATGGCCTCGCACCAGACCGGCCACAACGGCCACCGGAGCAGCCCAGGAACATTCTCTATGATGGCCAGCGGTGAACGAGCCACCTCTAGGGCCGAAACTACCGCCCAGGCGGTCGCTCGGCTGGCGTCGTGGTGGGGCAAGTCATTGCCTCTGGCGTTGGTGTGACCCTGGCAGCAGGGGGCAGCCAGGAGCAGGTCATGGGCTGGAAGCCGGGTCCAGTCTGCTTGATGCAGGTCCTGGCACAGGTGAATGGCTTGGGGGTGATTGTCGGCGTGGACGCGCACGGCAACCTCCCAGTGGTTGGCGGCCCAGACCACGTTGACGCCGGCCATACGGGCGCCCTCCGTGAATCCACCAAGACCGGCGAACAGGTCGACCGCGGTCACGCCACACCACCAGCTCCGCCACGGCGACCACCGGGGACGATCCCCAGCATGGTCCCGGTGCAGGTCTTGCGAACGAAGGTGGCCCCACGCCCGGCTAGCCACGCCTTGATCAGGCGCTGCGCAATGTATCTACAGCGGCGTTGCTTGAGTGATTCACGGGCAGCCTCTGCGGTCTTCTGCGGGTCTCCGTTCATGGCACCCTCCAGGCTTCGATGGCCTCGGACCGGATAGATGTCAGCCGCACCAGGCAGATCGGCTTCTGGTTGTAAGCCCTCTGCAGAATCACGTCGACTTCCAACAGGGCGCGCCACAGACAGTCAGCGTGCCCCATGTCGCGCAGGTCGATGAGGTAGGACATCGGCACCAGCAGCCCGCCGTCCGGGAATAGCTTGTGCGCCTTGTAGATGTCGTAAAGGCTCTGCAGACTGGCTCTGGCCAACCATCCGGCCGCGATTTCGTGGAACGCACCGACCGTTGCCGATGGGGTTGGGACCGATCTTGCGTAGGACATAGAGATCGATTGAAGGCCGGGGATGTTGTGAAAAGGCATATCGATCATACCGACACCCGCTTACCCGTGCCAGAAATCGTGAGAGGGCGGGATACTCGGAAGACCAACCACTCGTCATCTGCTGGACGGCGGACGAACATTTTTGCAGGCTCTTGGCCATCGCGAACCAGTTGTCTGGCAAATTTCGCAGCGGCCTGATCTGGGGTTGTGGCCGTGACTTCGTCCAGGTCTTCCCTGGACATGCCCAGACTGGACTTTTCGGAGGTGCAGAGATAAATCATACCCACCCCCAGGACCGCAGCAAGTTGACCACCAGGACCGGGCCAAAGGCCAGCCAGCCAGCCGCCCAGCCCTTGATAAACTCGACCAGGCGGCACGATGAAACAGGGAATTCAAATCGATTGAACATGGGATCTCCTTACGTTTTCTTGACGAGGCGCACGTTGGCGCGAGCAAAAGCACGGCAGAAAGCCGGATAGTCGAGAAGGGTTGGGATAGCCAGGAACAACTCTTGCAGCAACGGGTCTTGCTCGGCGTCCAGGGCGGCCCGGTAACGGTCCAGTGTGGACTCGGTGAGTTGAGTGTCGGTCACGGCTTGTAATGGGGTCCATTGAGAAGCTTGCGCTGCGCCTCGACCAGAGCAGCCTCTTTGCGCTCAAGTTCTTTCAGCGTCTCGTTCAGGGCGGCGTCTTTCTGGCGGCACTGCATTTCCCAGAAGTTGGCAGATTCTTGAGAAGGTTGATCCCTCTTTACCTTGTCTGCGCCCAGTAACCTTACGGCGCCGGACAGCGTCTGGAGTTGGCAAAAAATGATGTCGAGCCTTGCCTGAAGCTCATCGTGGAGGCGGAGGTCGCGGGCTTTGCTCACGCAGCCCCCTGGTCAGCAGCAGCCTGAGCCTCGTCGGCTTGTCGGCGCAGGTAGGCGGCGCGTATTTGCAGCAGGCGCTGCGAGTCGGGCGGGGAGAGTAGATCGGCCGGGGTGCAGCAGAGGGCGCTTGAGAGAGCCCGCACAGACTCCAGGCTTCCCTGCCTGGTTTTGTTTTCGAGCATCTCCACGTAACCAGAGGAGAGCCCGGCTGCCTCCCCCAGAGCCGACTGAGAAACACCGATAAACTGCCGGATTGTGCGCAGTGGATCGGCTATGGATAGTTTTTCGGACATTGAATTTTCTCCAAACACACTTTGTGTATGGATTGATACCATAGCCAGAGTATGGGAGTCAATACCGAAAGTTTGTTCCTCTATAACAAGCGGTATGGCTTGCACACTGTGCGTATGTAGTGATACCATACTGTTAGTCTAGTAATTGGAGGAGTCAGACAATGACAGAGATGGAAATAGTGGCTAAAAATATGAGGTCGCTGAGAACTAAGCTCGACATGTCTCAGGCAAAATTGGCCGAAAAAGTTGGTGTATCCGAGCAGACGATCTATCTGTATGAGAGGGCAGAGCGCTCGATGCCACTGGACAAGCTCGGCAAGGTCGCCTTTTCGCTGGGGTTGTCCCGCGCTATGGATTTACTCAATGAAAACCTTGAGGCAAGACTGAACAAAACCGAGGGACCCGGACTCAGGCAGAGATGGCGGCCCTGTTTGCCGACCTTCGCCGCCAATGCGCCGCTGCCGGACTCGATGTTGGAGCGTTATTAACTGGTGGTCAGGTGACTCCAGATTTCAGCAAAATTTCATCCCAAGCAGTCCAAAGCCATCAGGCTTCCCGCAGACAGAGGCAACACAAGGCCAGTTGAACGGTATTCATGGGCTAAAACAAACATACCACCTGCTCCCTGTTTACAATTTGAATTCACTAGCAGAGCGGAATTGACTATTGCTAAATAGGAAAATCTTACTACGGGGAGACGTTGACAAGTGAAAATTCAGAACGCACTGAACGAAGTTATCGCGCGAATGAAACGGCGCAACAAGCCGACAGGCTGGCACCCAATCATAAGCCATTGCAAGCTATTTGCCGGATGGTGCGCGGCCCCGATTTCCCGTCCAGGATTTGCAACAGGTAGTGGGAAAGCTTGACCGGTATTTGCAACTCGATAAACCGGCCTACAACAAGGTTCAGAGCGTCCTGGCTGCTGCGTCCAAGTAGCTTACTGGCGCCAGCCGGCCGCCACGTCCCGGGGGTCGGGCGCGGGCTCGGGCTTCCGGTCCAACTCAACCGGCTCCGGCTTGCTGTGAGCCCGGTCCCGGTTGCGTCTGTCTTGGGACTTCCGCTTGCGAGCTCCGTGTTGGCGTGGCATTACACCAAGATTCCCCAGCCGGAACCCTTCCCGTCTACCATCCAGCGCCTTCCAAGATTGGCCGCCGAATACCAGACTGCCAACCCGGCCCGGCCAAGCCCATAGCCGCCACTCACCAGGTCTAGTTCTCCAGCCGGGTCGTGCACCAGATAGCGTGAGCCGTCCGCGTCCCGTCCGATTACCAGCACCCAGTGGCCGCCGCCATTAGGAGCCGTGTTGGGCCCGTGGTGCAGGATACCGATGGGCACCGGGAGCTTGCGAGCTAGCTGGGCGTCCACATCGTCCCAGTCGAGATTGCTCCGAAAGGTGGCGTCAACCCCGAAGTGCCGCAGGGCCCTCAGCTGGGCCTGCGCGTCCGTGGTATCTCCATATTGGAGCACCCTCTGTAAATACTTGTCATCGGGCTGGCCCGGGCCGGCCAGCGCATTGGGCTTCAGGTAGGCAACAAGCATTGCGCAGCTGCTCGAAAAGCACATGCGCGGACCCTGGCCAGGAATCGCCGAGTCTCCCTGGCGGAAGTATGGGACTGCTAGCGACACGGCTCCATTTGCCACCGGCCGGCCCTTGCGATACTCGGCCACCCATGCTGCAGAATCGGTGCAGAGAGGAGCCGGCAAAGCTGCCTCCAGTTGGGCCACGGCCGCCCTGTGGTGGGTATTTTTGTGGTCGTAGTAGCGGAAAAAATCCGCCAGCTTACCGGTTTTCCAACTCATCTCTTTGCCTCCTCGGGCTCAAGTCGTTGCTCCCAGGCCATCACCAGGCGCTGATTGCAGTTGGTGCATGGCAGGCCAACTCTGGCCTGCACGTGGTCTGGCCCAGGGCCAATCAGGGCCGTCTGCGAACAGCCACAGGCCACACACTGCGCCCGGTATGGCACCCAGTCTGTCACGGCTCCCCCGGTGGGCCCGGGGGCCGAGGGAACCGTATCTCCAGCAGGGCGGCCACAGCCAGGACCATCAGTGCCGCAAGTAGATACTCCATTTTGCCTCCACCATTCCCAGGCCAACAGAATCAGTAGCACAGTCCATGGCCAGGCTATCATTTGGCCAGGCTTGCCCTGACGGCCGCGTCCTTGGCTTCCAGTAATTTGCGCAGGGCCACGATGCG
>CAZHDU010000001.1:0-22334 GCA_964531535.1 uncultured Candidatus Saccharibacteria bacterium | reverse complement strand
TACGCGAAGAACTGCATGATGTGCTCAGTCTGTCCGGACTGCGGGGGCTGGCCCTTTGCCCTGACGGCCGCGTCCTTGGCTTCCAGTAATTTGCGCAGGGCCACGATGCGCTCAGGGTTGCGCGGCAAGTGCTCCACCAGGGCCTCTGCCAGTTGCCCAAACGGGGCCGACACGCGCTGCAGGTTGGCTGGCAGGTGAGAGTACGCGAAGAACTGCATGATGTGCTCAGTCTGTCCGGACTGCGGGGGCTGGCCCTGCGGGTCTGGGGCCACGGCCTCCATGATTTGCTCTAGTGGATTCTCCCCCTGGACGATGGACCCGACCAGGGACAGCGGATTGAAGCCGCCAATCATTACGCCACCTCCCGCAGAGCGGCCGATACCAGCCCCATGATTTCGCCGGCGTCCAATGCTCCATCATTCTCGTACGCGGCCGTCAGCCCATCCACCAGGGCCAGGGCCACTGCCAAGTGCTGGGCGGGCAGGTGCGGTAGATGGGCGGCCAGGGCATCGCGCAGGGGCCCGTGGCCCTCCAGGTGGCGCACGCTGGCCAGGAGGGCATCACGGGCAGGTCCATCGGGGGCGGCGATAACCAGCGCACCTTGCGCAGTGGCTGCGGCCACCTCTTTCACGTTGCCGGATTTGCCGGCGAGCTGCAGGGCATGGTCGGCTACTCCGGCCACCTGGCCGAGGATTTGAATCAAGTTGCTCATGGTTTACGTCCCTTCATTTTGCCTTTAGAAAACTGGCCAGCCGCGTTGCGGGGCTGGATTGGCGGCGGGGCGGGCTGGTGGCCGAGGCTCTCCACCTGTTGCTGGAGGGCGCGGACATGCTCGGTAAGGTCCCCGATTTGCTCTTGAGCGGCGGCCAGGTCGAGCTGCAGCTGATCGCGTTGCGACTCCACTTCGTGAAGTCGGGCACCAACGGCGGACACCTGCTCCCGCAACTCCCGGCAGTCGCTCTGGCTATCCGCCAGGGCGCCCCGCACCTCGTCAAGCTTGGCGGACAGGGCGCTTATCTTCTCACTCTGGCGCTGCGCCCGGTCCATGAGCGTGCCCTGCACAGTGGATTGCTGCTCCACAATTTTGGCCAGGGTGGCCAGTTGGTCGCTTTGTGCCTTGGCCTGGGCCGTGGTGCTATCGGCTCGGCCTCGCAGCCAGCCGAATAGGCCGCCCGCCATGGTGGTGGCAGCCCCCACTGCTCCTGCGATCAGGGTTGGATCGGACATGCTTGGGCCCTCCCGGTTTGTAATGTTGCACTAAAAGCGGCCAGCGGTTTGCCTCGGCCGCGTGTTTGCGGCCTGGTGGTGCATGTCGCACTCGCCCCCATCGCACGAGTCTGGCTCCTCTATTTCCGCCAGCGCCAGATTTTGCAGGCCGCCCGCCCGCTCCAGTAGCAGGGTCAGGAGTCGCGTCTCGTCGGCTTCGGACAGCACCACCAGGCCGCTATCAGCAAACATGCAAATCGACAGGCAGCCTGGGCCGCCGTTGATCTCCACCGAGTTATCTTCCCGGCCCGGCTTGCAGCAGTGCAACGATAGATATTCGCTCATGGTGACTCCTTTCACTCGGAGTTAAAGGCTGGGCTTGGCGGCCAGCGTGGCCAGCGCAACCTCCACGGATTTGCCCTTGGCCAGGAGTTTTTTTACTTCGATTGCCTTGGCGGTGAGGGCCGCCGCTTCCGCCTCTCGTGCTGCTGCTGCTGCCGCTTCCTGGGCCGCTTTTTGCTCGGCTTCTTTAGCTTCTGCAGCGGCCTTCTCGGCCTGCAGAATTTGCAGCTTGGCATCGAAGAGCGGGTCGGATTCGTCGAGGCCAAATGTTTCGATTGGATCCGGTTCGTTGATTTCTTCGGTGATGGCGTGGTCTTCTTTTTTGATTTGGGAGTGATACCATTTGCCGTCAGTGTAGGAGGTTGAGGTTCCTCCGAATTGGTCGATTTTGTCGGCGGGGACGGAGATGCGAACGAGGTAGTCCGTCTCGATTTTTGGCTCCTCTTTTGTGCCTCGTTGAACCTCGACAGAGAATTCCTCGACCACACTTCCGCCTGCAGCCGCAAGTTTGTCCAGGTCGAGCAGTTCGGCGGGGAGGATGTGTTGGATTTCCCGGTATCCGGTCACTACGGTTTTCGTCGCCATTGTTTACGCCTTCGCAATCTTGGAGAATGTTGCGATCTTAATGGCACTTCCGCCAGTGAAGTCGCTTCCGGGCTTGATATACACGATTCCGGCAGACCAGTAGATTCCCACCTGCGACGCAGTTGGAGAGGATGTCACCTGATAGGCGGAATTGTAGGTTACCCCATCTGCTGGGTTTTGCAGGGTGACAGTCCCGGCAACATCAACGTGGACCAGAACTTGAATTCCAGTCCCGCCGCCAGAAAATACGTCGATGACTGCTGCGTCCCCCGTAGCCACAGGGCACACAGCAAATGCCGTGCTTGCAGCCCGCGTGGATAGCGGCGCTAATTGCTGGTGCGCGCCGGGGTAGGTGGCGTGGGTGGGGCCGTGGACCATTACCTCGGCACCGTTGCCTGTGTTGTCGCCTCCAGACAGGCTGGACTTACCTGCAGCAGAACCTGAATATTGGATCAATACTGCACTCGGCGCAGTGATTGTGTTTGCACGGACGATTCCGCTGGAGGTTATGAAATCTCCGTAAGAAGTTACGCCAGACTCATTTACTCGCAACTGTTCCACGCCATTTTTGTCGAAAAACGAATGTTTCGCGCCAGAAGCGCTGCCAGTGTAATACTTCGCGTCTCCAGGAGTGCTGTAATGCCCGTTGCCCCACATCTGCATATAGGCTCCGTAGACCCCGCCAATGGCCGACCCGCCACAAAGGGAAATCAAATAGTCGTTAGCGGCTGCCCTGAGCAGTGAAGAATAGTCAGTGTTTACACCCTTTGCCAAGATGACATCCCCGCCAAACGTTGTCGCGTTGAGCGTGGGGGGGATTTGAGCGGCAGTCATTCGGTGAGCACTTAGCAATACATATGCATCATTGAGCGCAGAGTATGCACAGCAGCAAATTGCGTATTGCATCAACTCCAGGCCCTCTAGGGCATACACTCCTCCGCCCGCCTGCTGGACCTTGTATATAGACTTTGCGCCTGTTCCATTTACGTTGAGTGTCGTCGCGCCAGAGTTCGACCCGCCGATAGGAATTGCAAAATAAATCAGCGCCCCATCCTGCAACACGAAGCCGGGAGCGGCAACCGTGCGAGCGTTGGCAGTCCCCCCGGCAACTGCATACTGCATACTGCCGTCCAATGCGGTGAATATTTCATCAGCACTTAAAGACGAGGCAGCTGGGGGGCTGCCAGCGGTGGGCAGGCCGCCCAGCACTTTGATCTGAGTCGAAAGGCTCATGAGTGCATCCTCACTCCCACGTCGATGGTCACGGTGGCGCTTTCACCCGTGCCGTTCGCGACGTAGACTTCAAATTTGGGCAAGGCAGGGTTGAGTGGGATCACCAGAACCTTGGTGCCGGAATCGCCGACCGCGTGGCCGCTCTCCGCGTTGATCAGCTCGCTCACGGAGTGAGGCAAGGCGCCGTAGGAGTCGTCCGCATTGCCAAACTCGGCAAAAACTTCGACGTTTCGGGAGGCGGTAACAGTGACCACCAGGGCGGCCCGGCCGGACTGGGAAGTCACGTCTCCCTCAATAGATGCTGAGTCTTCCCCGTTGGCAACTGCCACCGGCCCCACCCTGTCATATCCAGTCTGATAGCTCACCGCTTCACCTCCTGTCAATTTCCGTCATTCTATCACCAGTGACCAAATCTGTCACACGTCTAAAAGTTGCATCCAGGCTGGACCATCGCCTGACGGGTCGCCAATCCAGCGCACCGCATCCGTGAGTGTCATTCGATTGAAGTCCACCGGCTGGGGCAAATCAGTCGCACCGGTTTCGGTGAAGCTGTTGGAAATGTAGGGAGACTCCATGTCTGCCACGTCCACCACATAGAGGTCAGTCCGCTGATCCAGGGCCGCATTCTGAGTCCATACTCCCACCAGCGCCCACTTGGCACTCGGCCCAAAATTCATGATCATCTTTGGGGCACACACCAAGGCCCACTCGTAGTCCCCGATTGGCGTCTCATCGCCGGGAGTCGTGTATTGCACGGTCACCGTGAGGCCCAGCCCTGCGGCCGTCACCAGCACCAGGGAGTTGGTTTCGGCGTCCAGGCTGTAGTCAGCGCCATCCAGCTCGGTTCCGTCTACTGTCACAGACTGGATCTCAATCGCGTCTGGGTAGGAAAGCGGCCAGGTTGTCGTCTCTCCGTCGCCCGTGAAATCTTCCTCGCGGTCCACTGGAGGGACGCTTGTAATCTTGCCGGTTGGCCCAATCTCCACCACGGTGCCCGTAATGTCCAGCGCCGACGAGAGTAGTCGCAGGCACGGACGCGGCTGATCGTATCGGCTCTCTCGATAATCCTGCAGGCAAAACACAGCGTCTGTGTGGGGAGTGTCCTCCTCCCCGTCCACGGGGGCTGGCCCGATCCCAATCTGCCACACGTTTTCTGGGACCGGCAGACTCTCCGTGAGAGTCACTGGCGCCATGCCGTCCGGTAACAGTGGGACTCCCTCGGAGGTGCCACTGTAGGTCATGCTGGCAAAGCTGTTACTCAGGACTCGGCTGGCAATTGGCGTGCCAATTCGGGCCACCTTGCGCAGCACGGTCCGGTGCGCGTATTGATACTGCGGCTGGTGACTCCAAGTCTCCACCTGGGCCTCGACCAGGCCGGGGCCGGCTGGCGCTTGAATGCCATTCGGGAAAGGGCCAAGCGCGTGGAAATTGTCGCCCGTGTCGTAGACCGAGTCTCCCTCGACAATGTTTGCCGCGCTGCCTGGAGCGATGATTGGCACCGGTTCAATCGTGGCATAGATCGCATTGTCGGAGGAGTCTAGATGCAGACAAGCCCGGTGAGAGGATTCGTCAGGGTCGGAGATCGCTTCCGGCCATTTGGTCTGGGTGAACCCCCCTGTCCGGCCGAGGTTGCTGATTTTGCGCGGGCAGGCGTAGGTCAGGGCGTTTCCAATGGTGCCGCCCTCGGGGTCCAGGCGGCCCGCCCAGTATTTGTAGGTGAGAAGTATTGCCTCGCTGGTGCCAGCCGCATAAAGGTCTCCAATGTGATTGGTGCCTCGCAGGTTGTTGATATGTGTGTCCACCAGGTCGAGAGCGGTGTCCAGCTCCAGATAGGTCCACGGGCCACCCTGGACCAAGATTTCCCTGCCCGTCACCGTCCCTAACCGAGAAGCGGCCAGGAATGCGTGGACATATTCTGGCCCGTCCACTGTGCCCCTCTGTCCGAGCACGAGGCATAGGAATTCGTTGGCCGACACCGCGTATGGCCATGGCCTCGTGATGTCCTGCAGGCTCCCGATGGCCAGATCCATCCACGCCATGGCATGATCTGGATAGGCCGTGGCCACCTCGTAGGCGTCGCCCAGTGTCTGCCATAGGGCACTGGCGCTGGAGCGGCGGAGCACCTGCATGGTGGTGGCGTCGCACTGCAGCCCGGCGTCTCCAGCCAGGCTTACGAGCTTGGTAGCGCCGTCAATCTCGCTGGTGATGTATGTATCGGGGTCGCCCGTGCTGGGAATGTTTAACGCATGGATCTTGGCGTCCACGGCGCTCAAAACGCGGCGGCTTACGTCCCAGTAAAGGTTTGCCCGAAAATTCCGGCTTGGCGTTGGATCCTGGTCCGGCGTGAATGGCACGTCAAAAGTCCATTCCAAAGTGGGCCCGGTCATGTCGTAGGCGCGAAATTGAAGGCCGGTGTATCCGTCTAGAGTCTCGTTGCCAACGTAGGCCGCATACACCAGAAGGCTGTCCACCGCCACGATTCCCAACAGGCGATCGATGCCGTAATCCTCCTCAGTCGTCAGATCAAGGGCCTCCACGGTCGCGACTCCGGTCGGGTAGTCCAGTTCCACCAGGCCGGGCCTGGCCAGTCGTGGATTTCCCTCGGTCTGTTGCCACAGGCCGAGGGACATGGATCGAAAGTTGTAAGGATTGAGAAGTCGACGGCGATCTTTCCCGTTGGAGACAATGACGAACTGGCGACCAGTCCCACCTGACTTGACCGGCATGGCGTAAGCTCTCTGCCCATTCTGCCCACGCTGCCCCAGGGTCGGCTTGGTCGCGAACTCATGCCCGTTCAGCGTGAACCCGCCGTCCGTCAAGGTCACCGGGTATGCCCCCATGGGCTTCTTTTTCTCGACGCTCATGGCTCCTCGTGGGTGGTGCGCGCCGCGAAGAAGCCGCCCGTGCCTATCACCGCTCGGCGCCGCCCGACCCGGACGGCCACCACGTTGCCCGCAGAGCTTGAGCGCCCTTGGACCTGGGCCGTCTGGCTATACTCCTGGCCATTCACCGAGAAGGTTCCGGCCGCGTTCACGGTCCCGGCCTCTGCAGTTGGGTAGTTGCTCTCAAAGAACGCCATTACTCGCCGCCTTTCCGGTGCAAAACGATCGTGGTTCGATTGCCGACGAAGTCCCACTCGATCGACATGACTTTGTAGGTCTTGCTGTTGTAGGAATATTCAAGCAGCAACTGGATGGCCGTGCCGCACTGCAGCGGGCCAGTCAAGGTCAGGGTGTCAGCCGGACCGTTCAGTTGCCTGAGGATGTAGTCCCGTCGACTGACGGCATAACTCTGGCTCGGGAACAGCGAGTCGATGAAGTCCGGCGCAGGCCAGTCGCCCAGGCTGGTGTCGGTGCCCTCGACAACGGCCGGGTAGAGAAACTCCGCGTCAACCCCCTCCGGCAATTCTTCCTCAGGGGTGCCGGTTACGCGAATCGAAACCGCAGTGGTCAGCGAGCTGCCGGAGAACACCCCACCAGGCGGGAGAATGACGGCCGTGAAATGGGTAGCGACGCCGCTGCCCATAGCCGTCTCGGGGGGGTCGTAGTTGCCCAGCCCCTCCAGGTCCTGGTGATTGAGCCAGCCGCTTAGAGGGTTGCCCGGGTCTCCGTCCCAGGTAGTGAACGATCCGCACAGCCCGGTTACGGAAATGTCATCGGCCTCGGCCCCGAACAGCGGCGCATCCAGGGCCTGGCTCACGAACCCGGCCTCAGTCCATCCGTAGATCTGCTCCCCCGAAGGAGGCTTGCTGGTCGACTTGCCAAGCCGCTGGCCGGAATAGATGTTTCTGGCGTCAACGCGGTGGCGCCGCTTGGACCAGGCGAAGACCAGATCGCCCGGGTCGTCCTCCCAGGGTTCCAGGTTGATCGAGCCGTCTGGCAATACCACCAGGTCGCACGCGGAGATCTTTCGGATCCGGTCCAACACCTCGGCGAGCTTGGCCCCTTTGGCCTCGTCCTCGCTCACGTAGAGGTCTGGGTCGCCGTTAATGGTCACGCCCGCCCGGGTCGCCAAAGCGTCAATCATAGCCCCGGTGCTGGAGGCTACGAACGAGGCGAAATTCTGGTTCGGCCGGCGCATCTTGAAGCTAGACAAATCCTCGAACTCCACCGGAGTGAGATCCGGCCCGCCGTCAACGCTGTCCTCGTCCTCGTGCTCGCGCTGTGCCGGGCAAAGCACAGGGGTAGACTGGCTGTGGCCGAGGCCATCAGTGAAGTCGAGGGTGTAAGGCGTATCGATCGACTGATACATGTCAAAGGCGCCGTGGAAGTAGGCGCTGACCTTCCAGCCTTCGTTTGCCTTCCATAAGGCGCGCTCCACCACGGCCCCGGCGATGGGGTCGCCGTCACCGTCCTTAAGGACCCGGGTCGGGTTCGGGAAGTAGCTGGTCACGGGGAAATCACCGGCCTGTGCAAGACCACCTCAACCCGACTGTATCCGACCACGCCCATGATCTGCTCAATCCGAAGGCTTCGGATCTTTCCTTCCCAAGTGACGCCCTGCACGTCCAGGGAAATCGTGCTGCCGGACTCGCTCCACCTGGTATTGGCGGCGGTCTCCAGGTCGTCAACCTCGTCGTCAGTCAAGGCGTCAGCGGTGAACGTGCCGGTATCCTCTGGGGGCGTCTGGTCGTAGTTGTATTCATCCCCGTAGGCGGTGCCGCTGGGGTGCGTGTATTGGGTCTCAATGCGCTTGGTGATGGTCTTCGACCGGTTGAAGTGCCACGCCATGGCTATGCCCCCCTCAAGTGACGGTCTTCTTGGATGTATTGCTCAATGATCGTGCGCATCGCGGCCTTGACCTCGGCGCCAAGGGCCTGGCCCTGAACGGTCAGGTAATTGTTGTTCGTGGTGGCCACCGTGGTAGGAGTAACCCCGCCAGCCGCGCTCCTACCTGCCAACCGCTCGCCCTGGGCAATGTCGTTGGCGATGGTCGCCTGGATACGGCCGAGCTGCTGCTGTGGCGGGCCAAGGCTGCGCGGGAACGCACGCCCGCCACCTGAGCCGCTTCCGAAGTCGCCCAGGCTGAAATTTCCCAGGAACGAGCTGCGGGCGCTCACCTCGGCAAGGGACTGAATGGGGGAGTTGGCGCCGCCCAGCCGGTTCTTGGTCAGGCCCTCGATGATGCTCTGCTGCTTCCTGGCCTCGTCCTCAACCGACTTGGTCCCGGTCTGCTCGGCCTTGATGCGCTTCAAGGTTTCCTGGTCTTTCAGTGCCGTGATGCGCAACTCGGACCGCTCACGGGCCTGCTCTGCCGTCGCCCCGGCGTCAATCTCTGCCCGCTCCTGCTCGCGAATCGCCTGGATCTTCTCGGCAAGGATCTGGCGCTCAAGGTCGGCGATCTGCTGCGTCCTGAAGGTTGATTTGCCTTGGGCCTCTTCCTCGGCCTTGAGCATCTCTAGCTTGGTATTCAGCCCCTCGCGCTGCAGGTTGGAGGTCTGCCGGGCCTGCTGGTCTGCCTCCTTGGTCACCGCGGCCCGGGTAGTCAACTCCTCTTTGGTCAGCCGGTTGATCTCTGCCTGGAGGGCGGCCTTCTCCTTGGTGGTGTTGATAGACCCGGAGTTCTGAAGGTTCGTGAGCAGGGTCAGCGCTTGCTGTGCAGCGGCCAGCTTCTGCGTATTGGTGACGGCCTCGGTCCCGAACTCCTTGGCTGCGGCGATAGCTTCGCGCAGCTTTTCCTTCGGCTTCTCCAGTTCGGAGGAGTCGAGCTTGGTTTGAAACCCGAGGCGCACCTTGCGGAACTCCTCGGCGAGCTGCGGGGTCGAGTCGATCAGCTTCTTGTTCTTGACGGCCCACTCGTCCAGGTCGGCGATGATCCCCTGCAGAGCCTTGCTGGTCTGCACGGCGGTGGCCTCACCCGTTGCCCGGAGCTTCTCTAGCCCCTCGTTACTGCTGCCGGTCAGGTTGTCCAGGGACTGCTTGACCTCGGCAACCACCCGCTTTGCCTCTGCAATTTCGGCGCGCTTCAGACCCTGCTTGGCGTTGGCGATCTTGGTGAGAAGGGAAAGCTCCTCCTCAGATCCTGCCTTCACGATGCCGAGCAGTTCCTGGTAAATCTTGATTTCGGCGGCCTTGCTCTCGCCCTTGAGAATCTTGTTGCGCTCGATGCCGATTTCTTCGGCGCGAATCCGATCGTCGATCGCCTTCTTCTCGTCGGCCGCTACCTTCTTCTGCAGGTTCTCCTGAGCGTCGCGCAGGCCCAGCAGCGACTCGATCGCCGCCTTCTCCTCGGTGCTGCCGGTCAGCAGGCGCCCCTGCAGTTCCACCAGGCTGCCGTAAGGGATGCCCAGCTTGCCAAGCAGTCCCTCCACCGCGCTGATCTCGCCACCGAGGGCGGCCATGCTTGCGCGCAGAACGTCAACGTCGTCCGTCTTGCTGGCAAACTTCAGGAAGTCTTGCAGCCCGGCTGCCCGGGTCTTTACCTCCTCCAGAACTGGCGAGAACTCTTTGGTCTTGGTGGTGAGGAAAGAGATCTCTAGCCCGGCCTTGATGAACTTCTGCAAGATGCTCTCGCTACGGCCCAGGGCAGCGGTGACGTTCTCCACCGTGGGCGGCATACCGCCGAGCAACTCTTTGACTCGGGCGACGATCGCCTCGTTCTCCTCGGTGAAGGCGCCGATCGCGTTGGTTTTGCGATTCTCCAGGACAACCAGGGCGGCCTGAAGGTCCTTGATGTTTCCGCGGAACAGGCTGACGCTGGCCGCGTTGCGCTCGGCGTCCTTGCCCAGTCCCTCCAGGGTGACCCCGGCCTTTTCCGCGTTGGCCAGAAAGTCGGCGGGGGTGACGTTGGCGAACGATTCCCGAAGGGCCTGGGCCAACTGGGAGACGCTGCCGGACTGACTCGCAAGCTTTCCTTGTGAGTTGGTGACCTTCTCGATCACGTCTCGGTAGTCGTTCAGGGCGTTGCGTGCCTCGACCAGGGCCTTTGCCTCGGCCACGATGGCCTTGTCAGCCTTGGCGGTTGCCGCCTCGTATGCCTTGATGGGGGCCAGTCCGGCGACGGTCAGAGCCACAAGTGCACCTATCGGCCCCAGGAATGACGCGAAGGCCAGTGCAGCAGAGCCTACGATCCCAACCAAGGACCCCAGGCCCCCAGTGATGCTTGCCAGACCTGCGGCGGCTGCGCCCGCCCCGGTGGCCCCGCCCATAGCTCCGATTGCCCCGGCGAAGGCGGTGACGCCACCCAGGCCGGTGCTGACCACTCCGACAAGAACTGCCGCAGCCGTCGCCAGGGCTCCAAGCCCAACCGTCGCCAACGCAGCAAAGGCAACGAACTGGCGAGTCTCGGGACTGAGTCGTTCGAAGACTTCGACCATGCTGGTCAGCGTGCGGGTGACGGCGGTCACAGCCGGGATCAGGGCGGTCCCGAAGGCGGCTGCAACCCGCTGGATCGCGTCGCCCAGGTTGCTCATGGCGCCGAACAGGGTCTGGCTCTGCTGCGCCGTGGCGTCGCCGAAGCGGGTCTTGATAATCTTTTCCAGCGCCCCCTGGGCCTTGAGCAGGGCCGAGGAGGTGTTGACCGAGATCGTGCCGGTCTTGGTCAGTTCCGCGCCGAACTTTTCGAGAAGCACGTTGGAGATCCCGAAGTTGTTGCGGAGCGATTCGAAGCCCTCCAGCGACCCCGAGAACGCCTTGCCGAGCGTCCTGCCTACCTCGTCGACCTGGCCCCCAAAGGCGGCTGCCAGATTGGCCGCCAGGGGCAGCACGCGCTCGGCAGACTGGCCGAAGGCGGTGATCTGGATCGTTGCCTTGACGATCCCCTGCACGTCGAACGGGGTGTTGCCCGCGAACTCAAGGGCCTGTTGGAACGACCTGGCCGCCGCCTCGCTGCTGCCCAAGGTTGAGGTGAGCTTGGCTCGCAACTGCTCGAACTGGCCGGCAACGTTGACGGCTGCAGAAACTATGCCGCCAAGGGCCAGCGTGAACGAGCCAGACAGCAGGGCTGCAGACTTCGCCACGCCGGCCACGTTGCCAGCAAGGTCTCCAAAACGCTTCTTGGTGTCCTCAAGGACAGAGTTTACTGAGCTTGATTTCTCAGCAAAAACCCTTAGGACTACCGGGACTTCTGTTTCTCCCGCCAATTGGTTTGCTCTGCCAGTCTCCGTCACTCAGCAGTTGCAGTTGTCGTCTGTCTTCGTCGGTTATCGGCCGGGCTCTCGCCTCGGCAAATAGTTGGCGCTGGTCCTTGTGGGCTGGAAGCGGCTCTTGTGAGCCGCTCCATCGCCTGTGCTCCAGGTCATCCAACCAGCCATAGTCCTCGGCCTTGAATCCCTTCCGCTCCAGGACAATCCCCTGGAGGTAGAGCCACTGGATTCGCTCCTGGCGAACGGCGTCGGGGTAGTGCTCCAGGAGCTGCCGCTTGCTCCACTTGGACCAGATTTGACGAATCGGGTCCTGGTGGTATACACGGGCTATCGTGCGGCAAATACTGGCCCAGTGGACGGGGCGGCCGGTGCCACCTCCCCCAACACCCCCTGGGCAATTGAGTTTCCCAATACGTCTTTGTGAGCGTTCAGGACGGTCTGGATCGGCACGATCTCGCTCTCCAGCATGCCGGTCCCCATGTTGTCCAGGAGCCATTCGTTATCGGGCGGCTCCTTGGGGTCAACGGGAATCAGCAAAACCCGGTAGGTGTCATAATCGCAGCCCCTGATCTGGGCCCGAATCTCGGCCTTCTCGGCGGTCTGGTCGGGGGACAGAGCGTTCAGCTTTGCGCGCAACGCGGTGGCCTGGTCTCCCAGTTCGTCGATCTTGTCCGAGCGGCGGCCGTTCATCTCACGGAGCTTGAACTTCCGATCTGCAATGGTGATGGGGTATTCCTTTAGTCCGAGGTTGCTCACTTTTCGTCACTCACTTTCGTTGATTGGGTTGGCCCTGGCGACCGAAGCCACCAGGGCCGGTTGACTAGAGAACGGTTACGGTGGCCAGGTAGGCCGTTACCAGGGTGGACGGCACCAGGCGGATGAAGCCGGTGGGTCCAACGGTGGAAGAAGACGGGTGGTTGGCCTCGTCGTTCATCGCCTTCATTTTGCTGAGGGCGATCATCGGGGCGCCGCCGTCGGTGTCCAGGGACAGGTCAATGTTGCCGTCTCCCTGGCACTTCCAGAAGCAGTAGTGGAGCAGCCAGCCGCCCACGGGGCTGATATGCAAGTATTCAACCTGCCGATTGATGATCGACTGGGTCTTGCCGAGCAGCAGTTCTTCATACTCAACCGGGGTATAGTGGTAGCTGCAGCGAACGGTCTGTCCGGAGGTGATGGCTCCGCCAGGGTTGCGCACCACGTAGCCGGTCCCGGCGTTCTCGATGAAGTAGTCATCATTGACCGTGTAGGTCACGGCTTCGGCGGTGTTCTTGATCACCAGGGTGGTCAGGTTCTCGCGAAGCTTGATGTATTGCGCCGTCGAACCGCTGCGCACGGCAAAGGTCCTCACGTTGGCAGCCGCGCCGCCCATAGCAACGGTTACCTCGGTGTCGTCGTTGGTGATCTTCGGGATCCCCATGACTCGGGCCAGGTTGTCCATGTTGCCGACCTGCAGCATGGGGATCTCCAGGTTGTAATCCTCGCCCAGCGGGAGCTGGAGGATCGTGCTCTTGGGCACGCCGGTCTTGACGATGAGGTTTTCCACCTCGCGGGACATCCCAAGTTTGCCCTGGCAATACCCAACGTCGTAAGAATCCATCAGCACTTGCCCGCCGCCTGCGGTGAGCTGAGTGTTGTCGCCTACAATGTATCCTGCACTCATTTTCTTTAAGTCCTCTCAAGGTTTCCGTCACTCAAGAGGGGCAAAAGCCCACCGTTTAGCCGAACTGTTTGACTGTGCAGCGAACCTCCAGTCCTACAGAAAATCGGAATTCAGGGCGCTCCTCGGGCCGCAGGTAGCGAGCCGTCAGGGGCGCCAGCATGTATCCCAGCGCACGAAAGGCGCGCAGGCACGGGCGGAGGCCCTTGGTTCCGTTGCTGGACGACAAGAACTGCCGGGCCGCCTTGTTCAGGTCGTCGTCGTTGGGAATGTCCGACAGGTAGAGCCGGACCATGATGTCCGAGTTCAACTCTTCCGGTCCGGGCCCGAACTTTGCCGGCATAGTATCGCCGCCCCAGTCGACCGTGAGAGCCGCCTTCAGGGCGTCCCGCGTGGGGTAGTCGCCCACTAAGACGTTGTCTACGTTGGGAAGGTCGCCGGCCAGGGCATGGCCGCTGCCGGTCTGGCAGTTCTGCAGGTGCTCGGCTACCGCCTCAAGGATGGTGTCCAGGTCGGTCATCGCAGCCCCTCCGCAATCCCGGCCTTGAAGTGGTTGAACTCAACCCGGCCAATCTTTTGAGTGAAGTCCGAATTTGGCGGAACCACGATTGGCCTGGCGGGTAGAACGGTGAAGGTGGCCGGCAGGCGTCTGAGCCCGGCCAGCTTTTGGAAAGCCCCCAGCTTGGGCGCCTTGGACTTCAGCACGCCACCCTTTTGCAGGATCGCCGCGTAGAACAGCTTGCTGCCAAAGGTTGCCTCCATCCGGCCAACGGTGAAGAGGTTCTTTGGGCTGCTCGGGTTGACAAAGCTATCGCGGAGCCGACCGGTCTTGACTAGCGTCTTGGTGCCGGCCTTATTGGGTGCCCAGCCCGGGCCGCTTACCTCGAACCGGTGGTCGAACTGCTTGAGGGCAAGCAAGCCGATTTCGCGCAGCGGATCGCGGTGGTCGTTGGCACGCGCCTTCAGGCTGCCGAAGACCTTGTCGAGCTTGGATAGGTCCATCGAAGCGCCGATCATCGCGCCCCCAAAATGAGCCGCCCCGGCCGCCGTGAGTGACGGAACCGCAGCGGCCGGGTCTGCTCAAATCGAATCATTCCGGCCACCTGCCATAAGACGGGCGGTTGACGCCGTCAAAGTTGGCCAGCAGGGGCAAGCGACCAGCGCGAACGCGGATCCCCGAGGGAATAGCGGTGGCCTCCGAATCTGGGTCAGGAAGGGTCGCGACCTTGTTGCCACCAGCCAGCAGGGCCAGGCTCTCCTGGGCGCGGCGATAAAGCTCCTGGGCATACTCAACAGGAGCGTCAGCGGTGCCGTTCTGGAAGATGTCCAGGATCGCGAAGTAGGCGGCCAGGTCGGCCGAAATCTCAATAATCTTGTCCGGGGCGGGGTCGGCGAACGGAACGAGGTAGCGCTCTGAGAGACGGAAGTCGATCTCGGCGTCAGCGAACTCCTGGGCGTTTGCCAGTTTGTCGCTCGGCATAGTGGACTCAGTCAGGTGCTTGGTGCTGCGGGACTGGATCTTGTCGCGGTCTGCGTAGGCCATGTGCGCCTCCTCTCGTGCAAAATTGGGGAATTTGGGACCGCTGCGGCGGGGAGAACCGGCTAGAACTCCCGCCGCAGCGTTACCAAAAGTTGTTAGGGCGCGCTGATCTTCAAGCGGCGAACCCAGGTGGGGCGGTTGATCGTGGGCAGGCCGTTGATGCCGCCCTCGATGTTGACGTGCTTGGGGCTGATCCTGGTGTTGTCCTCATAGGTGATGAACGGGCCAGGTTTTACGTCGGCATAGGTCTCATGGATGGCCGGGGTGCTGGTCCAGCGGCCCACGGTTCCCGAGTCGACCGCAGCCCCAGACTCGTCAGCCTGGGAGGGCCTGGAGCCAATCAGGAACACGGTGTCGGACGGCAGGAATGGGGTGTAGGTGTTGGCGTCCGAGTAGTAGCCCTCCGAGTAGCAGATCACGTCTCGGATCAGCGGAGCACCCGGGCTGGGGGAACCACCGTCGCCCTGCACCAGAGCCTTGAGGGCCATCGGCAGAGCGTTGTTGCCCATGGTCATGGCGTAGACGCTCTGGCGAATGCGGTCCTCGATGACCTCGTTGGCCGACAGCAACAGACCAACGGCCTGGTTGTAGACCACGTCCACCTGAGTCACTCCCGTTCCGGCAAACGAGGCCAGCTCGGTCTGGATGTCCAGGTGCGGGGTCGCGCTGGCAACCGTAGCCCAGGCAGTTCCGACCTGGGTCTTTGCGGGCAGGCCGTAGGTGATCTGCATCTCGCTGCCGTCAACGGAGAAGGCGGTCAGGCCCTCGTTCAGAGCCTGCCAGCCAGACCACTCCATCATGATGATGATGAGATCGCCGATTTCGGCGACTCGCTCCAACACCAACTTGTTGCCGGCCAGGCGCTTCTGCTCGGGGTCGGAGATGTCCAGGATGGTCAGGAAGTCCTGCTCATCGATGCGAGCCGCACCACGCCAGAAGGCGCTTCCCTGCTCCTTCAGGACGTTGCTCTTGGCCTGCAGCATCTGGGCCATGGTGCCGGGCTGGTAGGGGCCCATCTTGCCGATCAGAACGCCGCGCACCCACCAGGAAACCTTCTGGGAGAACTGCTGGCTGGTGAAGTCCGGCGGGAAGTATCGCTTCAGGCCGAGGAAGTTTGCTTTATTGACGACGTAGGTCTGAATCAGTCCGACCATCGTCCGAACGCTGGGCATAGTAAGCATTTTCGTTTTTCCTTCTTTTGCGAAATTGCCGGTTCAGCCCAGAAGGAGGAAGTTTGCCGGTTAAGGGACCGGCGGCCCGCCCGCTTAGGCTCCAGTGGGTCCAGTTGGACCGGTGGGACCAGTGGGGCCCGTGGCGCCAGTCGCGCCGGTTGCACCCGTGGCACCCGTGGCACCGACCGCTCCGGCGACCCGGAACAGCGTGTTACCATCGGGCAGCGTGAGCGCGTTCATGTCGACTCCGGCTGCAGAGTCGTAGCCGGTGAGCAGCGAGGTCTTGAAGGCGCCGCTGACATACATAAACGACATGATTGGGTCCTGGCCGGTGGTGGTGTCCACCTTCTCGCCCAGGATGCCGACCGCCACGCGGCGGCCGTCGTCGGTGCCGTCGTCGTCATAGGCCACATACTCACCGGAGGCGGTGACCTTGCCCAGGACCGTTCCGGCGGCCAGGGTGCCCTGAGAGGCTTTCAACTGGCACTTGACCGGCATGCGGCTGGGGTCGTTGACGTAAGCGCGAGGATCGCTCTGCGCGTAGCTGGTGCTGGTGATTGCTGGATTGTTGTCGTTCATGCCGCCTCCTTACGATTTCTTGGGCGCGAAGCCCATGTCGGCGCCCAGGGTAGCCAGTGCGTCAAGCTCCGCATCGGCATTGGCCTCGCCAGGAGCCTTGGCCAGGATTACCGACTGACGGGGACCGGTCGGCCAGGCGTTGGTTCCCTGGTTGCGCAGGGCCAGGTATTTCTCTCGCAGCTCGTCGGGGATGCAGCCCAGGACGGCCATCTCGTCATCCTTCTGGGCTGGCGTGCTCTTGCCGGCCTCGACCAGCTTGAAGAAGTCGTCTGCGTTGCGCTGAAGCTTCGCGATCTGCTTCTCCTGTGCGCGCTCTGCTTCCAGGGCGGCCAGGCGGGCCTGCAGGTCGGCATTGACCTGTTGAGCGGCCAGCTCGGCAGCGGTGGGAGGGGCAGCGGGGGCAGCCGGCTCCACCACCTTGGGAGCGGTGAGTTCGGCTACCTTGGCTTTAAGCGCCTCGTTCTCGGCCAGAATGGCCGCTACGTCAGGAGCTTCCTTGGGGGGCTCTACCGGAGCCGGCGGGGCCGCAAGAACGGCCTTGGGAGGGTTGGACATCTCTTCACTTCCTTTCTTGCGGCTCAAGATTTGAGCCCTGTCACCATATCCACGGTCGAAGGCGCCTTTCCAAACGATGGAACCTTCGATGACAACTTTTGACGCACGGTCTTTACCCTGCATGAACCGCCCGCTGGTGCGGCTCCAGCGTCCGTCCCGGACCGGCTTGACGTTCTCCTCGCCCAGGATCTCCCACAGGCCCATGAGCTTGCCATCGGTCGACACCCGCAAGGCGCGCAGGCGGCCCACGGTGGCAGCCGCGCTCAGGGTGTGGTCGAGCAGAATCGGGGGCTGGTCCAGAGGGTTGAAGTTGTCACGGTAGGCCAGCATGTCGTCTGCCGTGAAAGTGAACTCTTTGCCGGTGGCGTCGATGAGCGTGCCGGGGGCCAGCATCAGGACCTCAACCATGTGACGGTCGTCCGATTCGTCCGCCTGCTCCTCGCCGTAGTAGTCCAGGCGCGCAACTTCCTGGAGGACCCCAGACGAGAACACGCCGGCCAGGTCGGGCTGCCGAGACGAAAGCTCCGCCGATACCGCGTAGGCAAACGGGGTGCAGTCGCCACCCGGCTCGATGCCCTGATCGTCGGCCTCCTCCGGAAACATGCCGTGCTCTGCCCAGAAGGCAGCCGAGCAGGCCCGCTTGGCGCGCTCCTGGTCTACTCCCTGGGCGGCCAGGTCGACAAGGCAAGCATCATAAGATCTGGGCATCAGGCGTTCCTCCCGCTTCGTCCTTGGGGCGTGCCGGGAGCCTGGGGAGTAGCGCTCGGCTGCCCCGGGTCCGTCCCGCGATTCCCGTCAGGAGCCTGGCCGGCAGGAAGGTTCTCCCCAGCCCCGGCCTTCTTGGCATGGTGTCGCTCCCCAGACTTGGCAAGCTGCTCATCGCTGAACGGCTTCATGCGAAGGAAGCTGCGCACAAAATCGGAATCGTCACGCGCCCCGGGGTCCATGTAACCGGCGTTGGTCAGGCTGAAGAAGATGGCACTCAGGGCCTGCAGCATCTCCTTGGTCAACTGGGGCTTGGCGAACCCGCCCAGCGGCACGTTCGGACCCAGGTTCCAGCGCAAGATGGGCGCGATCAAGCCGCGCATCAGGGACCGCTGCAGCCGCTCGGTGTCGTCAATACTCGACGCCAGGAAGATCTCAAAGTGCTTCTCACCCAATGCGAAGCTGCCGATGTCGGTGGGCTCGAATAGCAAGGCCGGGATCAGGAACGCCCGGAGCTGCTCCTTGGTGCAAAAGTTCTGGTGCCGCTCGAAGTCCTCTCCGACCGCCGCCTTTAGCTCCAGGAGCTGGATTCGGACATCCTCGGGCAGCACGGCCAGGGCGTCCTCTCCCAGTCGCTCCAGCATGGCCATGACGTTGTCGCCCCGGGTGGTGGGCGTGCCGGGGGTAAGCCAGGAATCTTCTTCGCCGTTCAAGTTCTCGGTGGCGCCGATGACCGGGGGCGTCCCGTATTTCTCCAGCGTGCGGCCCCACTGCAAGAACATGGCCCGCTTGGCGATGGTCTGCGGGTAGATGGCCTTGATGTCGGATTCGCCGTAGGGGTTGCCGAACGCCGGGTTGTTGGTGTGCAGCAGCAGGCGGTCAATGGAGATCTTCCGGTTGGGGTTGAGCAAGCCCACGGCGTCCTGTATCAAGCCGCTTACCTTGCCGTAGTTGGGCGAGGTGATGTCTTGCTCAATGATAAACCGAAAGGCCGGGTCGATGACCGGCAACTCCTTGACCCAGATCTTGCCGGCGTCGTAATAGTAGACTTCCTCGGTGGCCGAATAGCCCGCCCACTTACTGCAGGAGATCGCCTCATATCCCCAGTCGGCCAGCGAAGTTTCGCAACGATCGAAAAGCTCGTCGACCATCTTCTTTGCCCTGGCGTTGGGGTTCTCGTAGGGGCCGAAGTTGGCCATGACGGTGAGAGCCGTGTATTTGATAGCCGCCTTGATGGCAACCTCGCGGCTAAGGCTTCGATAGTCCTCGACGGTCAGGCAGTCCGGGTTGGGCACGATGTTCTGGCCGAACATGCCCAGCAAGTTCCAGAGGTTGTCCCCGCCAAAGCCAAGCGACTGCCGGCCGCCCTTGGGTCTTGCCATGGCCTTAGCCACGGGGAACCCGAATAACGCCCGTGTTGGTCATCCTGCGCAAGAGACGCTGGCGGCACTGCTCTGCAGCCTCTGCAAGGGTCGACCCCTCGTAGGAGATGCCGCCGTCCAGGGAAACCTGCACTCGATCCTGGCCGCTTCGCTCAAAGAACCGAATGCGGGCGTGAACTTTCTGGCACCAGGCCAGGTGGTCAACTGGCTCCGGTCGGAACGGCGAGGCTTCAGGACACTTCTCAACTGTTGCCACGCCGTTGCGCTTTACTGCCACTCTGCCGCCTCTCCGTCCCCTAAAAAAGCGAAGGCCCGCCAGCGCATCAGGTGCGATTCGGCGGGCCGACTTCTCGGGATTGACCGGTCCTAGAGTAGCGAAGATCGATGGTCGATGTCAAGAGTTGTCATCGGGCACCTATCCGGTGACCCCTTCTGTCACTCTGCCGGACCTTCTCCCGCAACTGGGACTCAAGACTGTTCGCCCGCGGCTTGGTCTTCATACCGGATGTGCTTGATCCGGACCGTTCTTCCACCCACTGCAAATACTGGGTCATCATGTCGACCTGGTCGTCATTCGTGCCGCCAGGGAAGGCCGTCACCTCGTCGATGAATTTAGCCCACCAGCCAGACGCGAATTTGCTGGAACGGTCGGGGAGCAGCACGTTCCCGGCAACCACCAGGTGGCGAATGGCCTCGGCGCGCTCGGGCTTGGTCCCGCGAGGGGTGCGCAAGGTGAGGCCAGGGATCTGACTCTTCAAGCGCCTGACAACCGCGGGGCCGTTGGCCTTGTCCTCCACCAGAATATAGCTGGCCATCGGATAGAGCTTCTTGAGCCGCTTCAATTCGTCGCAGGTGGTGTCCAGGTTCATCTTGCGCCGCAGCACGTAGAGCAGCATGTGATCGCAGCCCTTGCGAGCCCAGACGCCGAACACGACAAAGTCCGACTTGACCGCGTCCTTCCAGGTGCAGTCCACCGAGATCGTGACATCGTCGTATTTCAGGCCGCCCCGGTAGTAGTAGCCTTCCCGCTGCGGGTCGTAGTGCAGCAGGTATTGGCCGGCGCCCCAGACCCCGAAGAATTTCTTGTCGAAGATGCCGCCCACGCCCGGCCGCGGGCCGCCCTGGTAAATCTTAAAGAACCGGTCCTCTCCCAAGATGCGCCGGGCCTCAAGCAACTGAGGGAGCGGGTGCAGGGCAGGGCAAAGCGCCTCTCCAGGCTTGCGGCCCAGCGGGTCAGGAATCCACTGGTCGACCTCGTCTTCCGGGACCTCCTCCGGCCAAACGGCGATGGCAGGGATGTTGATGTCATACCAGGGGTCGCCGCCCTCGCTCTCGTTGGCCTTGATGCGGCCGATCAGGTCGTCTTCGTGCCACCTGGTCTGGATGACGATCACGATGCCGCGGGCGCTGAGTCGGGAGTTAGCAACGCCCCCGAACCACCTCCAGACTCGTTCCCGTTGGGCTGGAGACCTGGCCTCCTCCTCGTCCTTCAGAGGGTCGTCGACGATCAGCAGGTCGATCTTCTTACTGGTCAGGCCGCCCTTCAGGCCAACGCAGTAGTGCCGGCCATCAAATCCCCTCAGCCCCCAGTTGTGCGCCGAGAAGCGCTTGTCAGACACACGGACCCCAAACAGGTCCGGGCCATACTCCAGGAACCAGTCTCGGTTCTCCTCTCCAAAGCGGCTGGCCACGTCTTTGTTGAATGAGCAGATCGCCACATTGAGATCGGGCATGTGCCCCTTGGAGCCGGCCGCCGAATGGCCAATCATCCACCGGACCAACCAGTTGGAGATGTATTTGCTCTTGCCGTGTTGGGGAGGCATCGAAATGCGGATGCGCTTCGGCGCGTTCGGGTCGAGAATGACCGCCAGGATCTTCTTCTGCAGCACCTGCAGGTGCTTGTGATAGACCCACTTCCCGCCGCTTGTGTGCAACGCCAGGGCAGCAGGGGTCAGTGACCGCTGGTCAAGCCGTAGCTGGCCCCGACTTACAGGGGGGGTCATTTGCCTTCTTTGTTGAGTTGCAGTTCGAGCTTTCTGATCAGCACTTGCTCCATCAGGTCGCGGAAGATCGGGTCGGCCATGAATTCCATATCAGGACTCTTGTCCTCAACCGGGCCCGGCGTCATGTTGTCCAGGTTGGCGTTTACGAAGTCGACCCCGGCGCGCAGGATGGCCAGACCGTCGCGGGCGCCTATCAAACCGCCTGTCTTGCCTTCGGATGCTCCGGTCAGCGATTGAAGACCAATCTCGTAGAGCTGCTGGCCAAGCTGGACCTTCCTGCGAGTCCACTCCTCTGGAGACATAGGAACGCTGGGCGACTTGTCGGGCGAATCAGGCGCCTTCCTGGGGGGCCTCTTGGCGGGCGCAGGCGATGGAGCGGCGGATTCTGGAGCAGAGGAGACGCGCTTCAGGCGCTCTCGCTCTCGGTGGCGCCTTTGCTTCTCAGCGTTTGCCCGGCGCGCGCGCTCTGGATCCTTGTATGCCATTGGCCAATGATAGCTCAATGCCCCTGCTGGTGACAAGTTTTGTCACCTCAGCCGCCGAATGGAAGCGCTTACGGCCTGCTCGGGTAGGCGTATCCATTCGTAAACCGGTTGAAGATATTGCACAACATCTTGTCTGGCCTATCTGTCTCGCTCAGGTTGAAATAAGGAACACCTAGGTCCTTGGCTATGCGCAGGGCTTGACTGGTGCCACCGCGCTGCAGTCCGCCTAGGGACCAGCAAACGACAAAATCGGTCAGCACTGACTCCTCTCCGCCGCCGCAAATCTGGCACCAGTTCCTAGCCATCATCTTGCGCGCCACTGGAGTGAGTCGATTTGGTGCCGGATGGTAGATGTCAACTGATTTCGAAGCGACTTTGGGCTGCCTGAAAAGCTGAGAGTCGCTTCGATTGAATCCCTTGTATGGCAGGTAGATCTCCTTTTCTAAAGACCCCCTCTCGAAGGCCAGGTCTGCTCCGTCGGCGCCACCGCTTCGCAACGTCCACCCACAGCTATCCATCGCACTAGCGAATTCAGTCATTAGCTCCTGGATGCCCAGAGGGGTCGAGCGTGAGCCGATGCCGGTGTATATCTTCTTGGAGGGCTCATTGCATACCTGAAAAACGGTCGTCTCAAGCGGGTCTTCCCATCCGACCAACACGGTCCTCGTCTTCCAGTCCGTCCTTGTGGGGGTCGATGTAAAACTATCCATGGACCAGCCTCCTTTTTCAAGATGTCAAGCAATTTCAAGTTTCTGCAACCATTTAACTTAGGAAATCCTCGAAAAAGTTTTTCGGTCGCAGGGAACC